>JAQBHB010000042.1:0-13193 GCA_032128115.1 Deltaproteobacteria bacterium
AATCGACCTCGGTCGTGAACCGGCGCGCCGCCTCGTCGTCGCCGGTCACGATGACGTCGCTGTGGCGGGTTCCGTAGTCCTCGATGTGTTTCAGGGCGGCCTGGAGGTCATCGACGACGCGCACTGCGAGGATGAGATCGAGGTACTCCTCGAACCAGTCGCTCTCCGAGGCCGGCAATGCCGTCGGCACAAGCGAGCGCGTCCGATCGTCGCCGCGCAGCTCGACCTCCTCGGCACCCATGGCGTCGGCGAGTCGCGGCAGGAAGGCGTCGGCCACCGCTTCGTGGACGAGCAGCGTTTCCATCGCGTTGCAGACGCCGGGCCGCCGGCACTTGGCGTCAACGGCGATGGCGAGCGCCATGTCCAGGTCGGCGGCGCGATCGACGTAGACGTGGCACACGCCCTTGTAGTGCTTGAGCACGGGGATCCGCGACTGTTCGGCGACGGCCCGGATCAGGCTCTCGCCGCCGCGCGGGATGACCAGGTCGATCAACTGGTCAAGGCCCAGGAGCGTGCGGACGGCCGAGCGGTCGGTCGTCGGGACCATCTGGATGGCGCCTGCCGGCAGACCCTCGACGCCGGTCATGGCCTCGTGGATCGCCGCGTTGCTCGCGACGGCCTCCGATCCGCCGCGCAGGATCACCGCGTTGCCGGCCTTCACACACAGGGCGGCCGCGTCCACCGTCACATTGGGTCGCGATTCGTAGATGATGCCGATCACACCGAGGGGAATGCGCATGCGCCCCACGCGCAGACCGTTGGGGCGCACCACCACCGAATCGACGCGGCCCACGGGATCCGGCAGGTTCGCCACGTCGCGCAGGCCGGCCAGCATGTCGCGCCACTTGGATTCGGACAACTCCAGTCGGTTCATGAGTGGTGTGGTCACGCCCTTGGCTTCGGCCTCGCGCAGGTCGCGGGCGTTGGCCTCCAGGATGCGCTCCGCCGCAGACTCCAGGCGCTCCGCCGCCCGCAGCAGCCACTCGTTCTTGTCCGTGGTCGAGATTTCGGCGACGCGCATGGAAGCGGCGCGCGTTCGCTCGGCAAGCTCGTGGATCTGTTCAACGAGAGTCACGGGGCTCCCCGATCGCCCGCGCCGGCACCATCCCGGTTCTCGGATACCTCCCGAAGCAGGACCAGGTCGTCGCGGTGAATCACCTCATCGCCGTTCGAGTATCCTAGCACCTGCGGAATCCGACGCGTTGGAATCCCGGCGATGCGGCGGATCTCCTCGCAGCCGTAGGCCACCAGGCCGCGTGCCACCTCGCGCCCCGCGGCGTCGACGCAGGCGACGGAATCGCCGATTCCAAACTTCCCCCGCACTTCGGTGATTCCCGCCGGCAGCAGGCTCCTGCCCCGACTCTCCAGGGCCGACACCGCGCCGGCATCGATCACCAACTTGCCGCGGGTTCGGGTGGTGAAGGCCAGCCAGTGCTTGCGGCTGGCCATGCGATTGCCGGCAGTGAACAGGGTTCCGATTTTCTCGCCGCCGGCGACCCTCAGCAGCACGTCCCGGGTGCGACCGTTGCAGAGCACCGTCGACGCGCCGCCACGGGCCGCGGCCCGCACCGCCTGCAGCTTCGTGGTCATGCCGCCGCGTCCGAAGGCGCTGGTGGATCCCATGGCAGCGCGTTCCACCTCGGGCGTGAGCGCCTCCACCACGTCGAACAGCGGCGGCATCTTCGCGCCCGCCCGGGGCGGCTCGGTATGCAGGCCCGCCACGTCCGACAGCACCACCAGCAGATCGGCGCCCACCAGGTTCACCACCGTGGCCGAGAGGTTGTCGTTGTCGCCGAAGCGGATCTCGTCGGTGGCCACCGTGTCGTTCTCGTTCACCACCGGAACCACGCCAAGCTCGAGAAGGGTCAACAGCGTGTGCCGGGCGTTCAAGAAGTGTTCGCGGTCCTCGAGTCCGCTCCGGGTCACGAGCACCTGGGCTACCTGCACGCCGAAGCGGCCGAAGCGTCTGCAGTAGAGCTCCATGAGCCCGATCTGTCCCACGGCCGCCGCCGCCTGCATTTCGGGGATGCTGCCCGCCGGCTTCGTCCAGCCCAGCTGGTTGCTGCCGATGGCGATGGCGCCCGACGAGACGATCACCACCTGGCGACCCTCGTCGCGCAGAGCCGACACCTGGCGTGCGATGTCGCCGAACACGCGCCGGCGCAGGGCTCCGTCCTGGGTGAGCACCGAACTCCCCACCTTTACCACCATGCGGCGCGCCCGGGTGAGTGACTTCCGGCCGGTCATGCGCCGGGCTCTGGGTCGGAGGCCGGCGCCGAGGCATCCAGGCTGCTTTGCATGGCTTGCAGCAGGGTGTCGATGCCCTCGCCGGTGGCGGCCGACACGCGCACCACCTGGCGCCCGCGCTGCTGGAGCGTTTCCTCCAGCGGCTTCAGACTCTCGCGGTCGGACACCAGGTCCATCTTGCTGAGCACCACGATCTCGGGGCGCTCGAGGAGCGCGGGTTGGTAGGAACCGAGCTCCTTGCGGATGGCTTCGTAGCCTTCCAGCAGGTCGCGGGACTCCAGCGCCCAGGAGCCGACGTCCACCAGGTGAACCAGCACGCGGGTGCGCTCCACGTGACGCAGGAAGCGATCTCCCAGGCCCACGCCGCGACTGGCGCCCTCGATCAGGCCCGGGATGTCGGCCACCACGAAGCGCCGGTCGCCCACTTCGGCGACACCCAGACAGGGCACCAGGGTGGTGAAGGGATACGCCGCCACCCGGGGTCGGGCGTCGGAGATCCGGCCCAGCAGGGTGGACTTGCCGGCATTGGGGAAGCCCACCAGGCCCACGTCGGCCAGGAGCTTGAGGGAGAGGCGAAGCTCACGGATCTGTCCGGGCCGCCCGCGCTCGGCGGTGTCCGGGGTCTGTCGGGTGGAGGTCTTGAACTGGGTGTTGCCGCGCCCGCCGCGCCCTCCCCGGGCGGCCCGCCAACGCGCCCCGTCCTGGGAGAGGTCGCTGAGCAGCTCGCGATCTCCGTCGGCCGCGAATACGACGGTTCCCACCGGCACGGCGATCACCAGGTCCACACCGTCGCAGCCATTGCGGTTGCGCCTCATCCCGGCGGCCCCGGATTCGGCGTGCACCTTCCGGTTCATGCGCTGCTCGATCAGGGTCGCCAGGTTGCGATCGGCCACCAGGAACACGTCGCCACCCCGGCCGCCGTCCCCGCCGTCGGGTCCTCCCAGGGGAACGAACTTCTCGCGCCGCATGCTGACGCACCCGTCGCCCCCGTCTCCCGCGAACACGGAGACCATCACCTCATCGACGAACGGTTCGTTGGATTTCATGGGAGCCTCGCCTCGCGAGACTCTCGAGGGACACTCGAGCGCGAGGAGGTGCCTCTAGGCCGCCGGCTCGATGCACGCGACGGTGCGGCCACGCGCCTTCTGGTATTTCACCACGCCGTCGCAGAGCGCGAACAGGGTGAAATCTCGACCGCGACCCACGTTGATGCCCGGGTGGATCGAGGTTCCCACCTGGCGCACCAGGATGGATCCGGCCGTTACGATCTGTCCGCCGTACACCTTCACGCCGCGCCGCTGGCCGTTGCTGTCCCGGCCGTTGCGGGAGCTTCCCTGCCCCTTCTTGTGTGCCATCGGCTCAGCCCTCGATTCGGTCGACGCGGATTTCGGTGTAGAGCTGGCGGTGGCCCGTCTTGCGCCGGTAGCCCGTGCGTCGCTTCATCTTGAAGATGATGATCTTGGGTCCCCGGTCCTGGGCCGTGATGGTTCCCACCACGGAGGCTCCTGCCACCAGCGGTGTACCGATCTTTGCGTCGCCCTCGCCGCCCAGCATGAGCACCTCGGCCAGCTTGACCGAGTCGCCCACTGCGCCCTCGAGCTTCTCCACGCGCACCGACTCTCCGGGTGCGACGCGCAGCTGCTTTCCGCCTGTTCGGACGACGGCGTACATCACGAATCCTCGCTCTTCCGGGATCGCGGCAGTATGGGACTTTTCTCTTCTGCGTCAAGGGGTTCGGTGGCCAGTCCGGAATCGCTCCCGGCTGCAGCGGGCACCCGCCCGGGCTCGGCCAGGGGCTCGGGATCCGGCTCCGCCGTGGCCACGGGGGGCCCCCAATCGCCTTCGCCTTCGGCCTCGACCTCGTCCGGTTTTGCGACGGGCTCTGCCCCCTGGGGCTCCTTCTCCGTGAGCCAGCTCAGGGAGATCGAGACCGGCGGGCCCTCGTCTACGGCCGTCAGTTCGAACTGCTCCTGGTGCAGGCCGGGCCGGGCCCGCACCTCCACCTCGCGCCCCACCGCCTCACTGAGCGACGCCAGCGCCTTGCGTGCGGGTCCCAGCAGCATCTCCGCCACCTGGGGATTCACCGCCACTGCGATTTCCCGGCCACAGAAGCGCGGCAGATCCTTGCGGATCTCGCGCAGCACCTTGTAGGCCACACTCTCGCTCGAGAGCACGTAGCCCCGGCCCTCGCAGTTGCTGCACGGCTCGCACAGCTGCTGCACCAGGTTCTCGCGCGTGCGCTTGCGGGTCATTTCTACCAGGCCCAGCTCGGAGATCTTGAGGATGTTGGTTCGAGCCTTGTCCTGGCGCAGGGCCTCCTGGAGTGCGCGATAGACCTTCTCGCGGTTCTCCATGCTTTCCATGTCGATCAGGTCGATGATGATCAGGCCGCCGATGTTCCGGAAGCGGAGCTGGTGAACGACCTCGTTAACCGCCTCCAGGTTCGTCTTGAGCACGGTTTCCTCGAGATCGCGCTTACCCACGAAGCGTCCCGTGTTCACATCGATGGCCGTAAGCGCCTCGCTCTGGTCCACCACCAGGTGGCCGCCGGACTTGAGCCAGACCTTCCTGCCCAGGTTGTCGTCGATGGAACGCTCGATCTCGAAGTGATCGAAGATGGGCGTGTCGCCCTGGTAGTGCTCGAGCCTGGGCTTCGGGTCGGCCACGAAGCGAGACAGGAAGTCGTTCATCTGCTCGTAGACGGTGTTGTCGTCTACAACGATTCGCTTGGTCCTGCTGTTGGCCACGTCGCGGATCATGCGCAAGGGGAGCGCGAGCTCGCTGTACAGCACTCCGGGCGCGCGCACGCTCTCCCTGCGCAGCTGGATGTCGTCCCAGACCGACGTCAGGTACTTCACGTCGGCCTCGATGTCGGGCTCGCGCGCGCCGCTGCCCGCGGTTCGGATGATGAAGCCCAGGCCCGCCGGGCGCACGCGATTCACCACCTCGCGCAGCCGGCGCCGCTCCCGGTCGGAGTCGATGCGTCGCGAGACGCCGACCCGCTGGGCCCACGGTGTGAGCACGATGTGGCGGCCTGCGATGGACACGTGGGACGTGATGCGGGCGCCCTTGCTCCCGATGGGTTCCTTGGCCACCTGCACCACGATCTCCTGGCCCTCGCGCAGCAGGGTGTCGATCTTGGGAGGTTGTCGCCCGTTGCCGTTGCGGCCGCGCGGGCGCCGGGACGAGCCGTTGGAGTCGCCGTTTTCCTCGGAGCCAGACTGCCCCGTATCATCCAGGTAGTCGCCCACGTACAGGAAGGCGGCCTTCTCCAGGCCGATGTCCACGAAGGCGGCCTGCATGCCTGGCAGCACGCGGGTGACCCGACCCAGCGTGACGGTCCCCGCCACGCTGCGCCCGCTCTCCCGCTCGATGTGGAGTTCGGCGAAGACCCCTTGTTCGAGGATGGCCACGCGGGTTTCACCCGCTGCGGCGTTGATGATGATCTCATTGGCAGGAACCCGCGGGCTCGAGCCGCCGCGGTTTCCCGACCAGGAAGGGGATCGCACGCATGCACTCCGGCGTAGGCGAGCCGAATCGGGAAATCTGCTGAAGTCTTTTCCACCGGCGCCTCTCGGCGCCGGCGTCGGCGGGGCTAGCTGGGATCCGGACTGCGCCCGAGGCGCTCCGGACGAACGGGGACTCTCGCTAATGTCCCGAAAACGCTATTGAAAACGTTGACTCGCACAGAGTTTCACTCTACGGTGCAACCGGGCGTTCCGAATCCCGAGCTCCGCGCAGCACCCCGCCGCCCGTTCAGCTCGTCTCGGTCCAACCCGCGTGTACGGCTCCGATTGACGCCGTTGCGCAGCCTCGAATCGAGTTCGAATCGAAAGTGATTCAAGCTCGACTCGTTTGGGCGGCTGCCCTCGGCCTGACTCGGGGACTCCCCCCGGGAGCCAATACCCACCTGGTCGCACGAAAATCGTCAGGTCAGAAAATCGTGAATCCGAAGCCGCAGGTCAAGTCCGATCCCCGGAGGGCACTTCCGAGCGTCGATCGGTTGCGCGACGCGGTGCTGGCTGGCGATCCGCGCCTGCCCTCCTGGGCGGTGGCGGAGGGCGCGCGCCGAGCCCTGGCGGCCGAGCGCGAGCGGCTCGCCGACCCGGAACGTGCGATGGCACCCGCCACAGACCAGGAGGCTCTGGAGGCGCGTTCCGCAGCACTTGCCGCCGCCCTGGCAGCTCCCCACCCCACCCGGGTCGTAAACGCCACGGGTACCATCCTCCACACCAACCTGGGGCGGGCGCCCCTGGCGCCGGGCGCGGCCGAGGCCGCCTGCGTGGCTGCTTCGAGCTACGCGGATCTGGAGATCGACCTGGCCAGCGGCGAGCGCGGCGACCGCACGGCGGCCGTTGCCGAAAAACTCCGCCTGCTCTCGGGCGCCGAGGCCGCTCTGGCGGTCAACAACAATGCGGCCGCCCTGCTGTTGGCCCTGGACAGCCTGGCACGGGGCCGCGAGGTGGTGGTTTCGCGCGGTGAGCTGGTGGAGATCGGGGGCTCGTTCCGGATTCCCGAGATCATGGAGCGGGCCGGGGTGACCCTGGTCGAGGTGGGGAGCACCAACCGTACCCACCCCCGCGACTACGAGACCGCCATCGGTCCCGACACGGCGCTACTGCTCAAGGTGCACCGCAGCAACTTCGAGCAGCGGGGCTTCGTCTCGGAGGTGGGGTTGCCCGAGCTGGTGGAGATTGGCCGGGCTCGCGGCCTTCCGGTGCTGGAAGACCTGGGCAGCGGGACCCTGGTGGACCTTTCCGGACGCGGTTTCCCCGCCGAGGCCTACGCGCCCGCGCGCCTGCGGATCGGCGCCGACGCGGTTTGTTTTTCCGGCGACAAGCTCCTGGGCGGCCCCCAGGCGGGCCTCCTGCTGGGATCCGAAGCCAGTCTTTCGGCCATGCGGGTCAATCCCCTGGCCCGGGCCCTGCGTCTGGACAAGATGAGCCTTTCGGCCCTGGACTGGACCCTTTCGGCCCTCCTGGACGGTCGCGAGCAGGAGATCCCCGTGATTCGCCAGCTGCTGGCCCCGGTGGCGGCGCTCGAGGTGCGGGCGCGTCGCCTGGCCAAGGACCTGGCCGCGGTGGCGGGTGGAGACGTGGACGTGAGTGCGGAGGCAAATCGCAGCGTGGTGGGAGGCGGCTCGTTGCCGGGGTTCGAACTCGAGACCTGGCAGGTGGTGTTGAGGAGCGGTGGCGCCTCGGACCTGGCGGCCCGCCTGCGCGCCGCACCGGTTCCCGTGCTCGCCCGGGTTCGCGACGACCGCGTGCTGCTGGACGTGCGAACGCTCCTGGATGGTGACGATGCGGCGCTCGGGGATTCGCTCGCCTTTGCCCTGGGTCGGTCGCTTCGTTGATTGCACGGAATTGATCCCTTAGCATAAGCCGCCGTAATTGATGCTGAATTCGAACGTTCTCGTATTGAACCGCTCTTACCTGCCGATCCACGTCACGTCGGTACGCCGGGCCTTCGCGTTGATCTACCAGGAAATGGCCCTTGCGGTGGACCCGGAGTACCAGACGTTCGACTTCGAGGCGTGGCGTGGACTCGAAGCGAACGGCGGCGATGCGATCGGCACCGTGGAGGGCGCGATCCGGGTGCCCCGGGTGATCGTGTTGGTGACCTTCGATCGGATTCCCAAGCGACATGTCCGTTACAGCCGCGTGAATGTGTTTGCGCGTGACCGATTTACGTGCCAATACTGCGGTGCGAAGCCCCATCGCTCCCATCTGAATCTCGACCATGTCATCCCACGGTCGCTGGGGGGCAAGACGACCTGGGAGAACGTCGTGTGCAGCTGTATCGACTGCAATCGGCGAAAGGGCGGTCGGACACCGGAGCAGGCGCGCCTTCGTCTGGGACGCATGCCAGTGCGGCCGCGCTGGGCTCCCATGATGAACCTGGTGGCGTCGACGTCTCAGTACGAGGAATGGCGACCGTTTCTTCACATCGTCGACAACCGGGCCGACGGCCGTTTCGAATCGCGGCCGGGAGCCACGGCGCAGTCGCGGTAGACCGAACACATCGACGAATCCGGGGGGTGAGTGGAAGCCAAGCTCGGTGACAGGATGGCGGGACGCAAGCCGTCGCCGTCGGGTGCGCGGGTGATTCCCGTGGGCGGCGGCAAGGGCGGGGTCGGGAAGACCTTCGTGGTGGCGAATCTGGCCGCAACGCTTGCGCGCGAGGGTTACCGGGTGGCGGCCGTCGATGGCGATCTCGAGGGCGCCAACCTCCACACCTGTCTGGGCGTGCCGCGGCCGCGAGCCAGCCTGGCCGACTTCGTGGCACAGCGCGAAGAAGACCTGAGCAAGCTGCTCCTGGACACGCCCATCGAGAATCTGCAGCTGATCGCCGCCACTGCCGGCAATCTGGCCACGCCGCAGCCCAGCCATGCCCGACGCGTATTGCTGGTGCGCGCCCTGCGCCGGATCCAGGCCGACTTCGTGTTTCTCGATCTGGGCGCAGGCACCCACCCCGCCGTCATGGACTACTTCATGATCGGTGAGGACGGGATCGTGGTCATTACCCCCGAGCCCACGTCGGTGGAGAACGCCTATGCGTTCATGCGCGCCGCCTTCTACCGGCGCCTGCGTCTGGCCGTGTTCTCCCACGACGTGCGCACGGTGGTGACCCTGGCCATGGACGAGCGCAACGAGCGCGGCATCCGCACCCCCATCGACCTGCTGAAGGAGATCCAGGCGATTGATTCCAAGGAGGGTGCCCGTTTCGTGGAGACGATGCAGGCATTCCGCCCCCGCATCATCGTGAACGATGTGCGCACCGCCGAGGACATCAAGCTGGGTTTTTCGATTCGCAGCGTGTGTCGACGCTACTTCGGCCTCGAGGCCGAGTACCTGGGATACGTGAATCACGACGACGCGGCGCGCCGGTCGGTGCGGACCCGACGTCCCCTGGTGATCACGGATCCGCGTTCGGATGCGGCCATCTACCTGAGTCGGATCGCTCGCAAACTGGTGGCCTCGGGGCCGGGGATGCGCGTGGCCGGAGGCGGTCGATGAAGTCACTGTCGGAGCTGGACTACTACGAAATCCTGGAGGTGTCGCGGGACGCATCACCCGGCGACATCGAGCGCGCCTACCGGCTCGCCCAGTCCACCTGGGCCGAGGACTCCCTGGCCGGCTACTCGGTCTTCGGCGAGGGTGACTCGGGGGTGGTTCGCGAGCGCGTCGAGTCCGCGTATCGGGTGCTTTCGAACCCGGCGTCGCGCAGCGCCTACACGGCTTCCCTCACCGGCGAAGAACTTCCCGTCCCTCAGGCCGCGGGATTCGCTCCCGCCGACGAGGTTCCCACGGGAGCCCTGGCCTCGGCCGACGAGTTCGGAGATCTCGAGGACGACTCGCCCGACTTCAACGGTGCTCGTCTGCGTCGGGCGCGCATGCGCCTGGGGATGGAGATCGAGGAGATCGCCGCCATCACCAAGGTGAGTCCCATCTACCTGCGCTGTCTGGAGCAGGAACGCTTCGAGGAGCTGCCGGCACCCGTCTACGTGCGTGGTTTCGTCATGGCCTACGCGAGCTGTGTGCGACTCGATGCGACGCGGGTGGCCGCAAGCTACATGAAGCGCGTGGAGTCGGGTCGCCCGCGCGGTCTGTTCGCGCGGTAGCCCCGGCGGCGTTGTCCCGAGGCGCCGGCGACGCAGCCCCCCGAGTCGTGTTCGTGATCGGCGAGGAGGAGGCGGGCGAACGCCTGGACCAGGCCCTGGCCTCCGCGTCGGGCATCTCACGCTCCCAGGCTCGGCGTTGGATCGAACAGGATCGTGTTCGCCTCGACGCCGCCAGCTGCCGGCCGGGCCGCCGCGTGCGGGTCGGTGAGCGGGTCGAAGCCGATCCTCCCGAGCCGTTGCCCTCTCCGCTCACTCCGGAACCGATCCCGCTGCACATCCTGCACGAGGACGCGGACCTGATCGTGGTGGACAAGCCGTCGGGCCTGGTGGTGCACCCGGCGCCGGGACACCCGGGCGGGACCCTGGTGAACGCGTTGCTCCATCACTGCTCCGACCTGGCGGGTGTGGGTGGTGTGCTGCGCCCCGGGATCGTGCACCGGCTCGATCGGGGCACGTCGGGGTTGTTGGTGGTGGCGAAGAACGACGCAGCCCACGTCTTCCTGTCGGCCCAGTTCCACGATCACAGCGTCGATCGCATCTACCGCGCCCTGGTGCGCGGACTTCCCAGCGGTGACCAGGGCCGCGTGGATCGGCCCATCGGGCGCCACCGCAGCGATCGCAAGCGGATGTCGGTGCGGACCGCACACGGGCGCGAGGCGCATACGGCGTGGCGGGTGCTGCGCCGGTTTCCCGAGGCGGGCTACAGCTGGCTCGAGGTGTCGCCCGAAACCGGCCGCACCCACCAGATCCGGGTGCACCTGGCCTCGGCGGGACTTCCCATTGTCGGGGATCCCCTGTACGGGCGCGCCCGGCGCCACGACTCACTGGCCCTGGCGCATCCCGCCCTGCACGCCGCGGTGCTTGGTTTCGAGCACCCGAGTCGTCGCGAACGCCTGCGCTTCGAGTCCCCGCTTCCGGCGGATCTGGGGGCGCTGCTTGCCCGCCTCGAGGCGGCCACGTGACGCACTTGTGTCACGAACGGCTGCGCCACTGCGGTGTCGAGCACGGCTTCGGCCTGCGCGGGGCGCCCGAGCTCGAGCTGGCGCGGCCCCGCCAGGTCCACGGCATCGCGGTGGTGAGCGCGGCCGCCTGCGCCAGCGATCCGCCCCCGGTCGCCGACGCCGTCACTTCGGACTCGCCCGGCCGGCGCATCGGCGTGGTGACGGCAGACTGTGTCCCGATCCTGGCCGCGAGCGCAGACGGCAGCGCGGTGGCGGCGATCCACGCCGGTTGGCGCGGCCTGGCGGCCGGCGTGGTGGCCGCGGGGGTGGATGCCCTGGCGACCCTGGCGGGTCCCGGCGTGGCTCGGATCGCGGTGATCGGGCCGCATATCGGGCCCTGCTGCTACGAGGTGGATGCACCGGTCCTCGAGGCCCTCGAGTCGCGATTCGCGGACGCCCTGGCTGCCGCCACCCACCCAGCCCGCCCCGGACACGCAATGCTGGACCTGGGATGTCTGGTGCGCTGGGAGCTCGAAGCACACGGTATGGCTGCAGAATCGATCGACTCGTTTCCGGACGCCTGCACCGCGTGTCATCCCGAGCGCTTCCACTCCTTCCGCCGCGATGGCGAGCGCGCCGGCCGAATGCAGCACTACATTGCGGCCTGTGGTGTTCGACTCCCACGGGAGGCTTGACACCGTGCGGAGACCGTCATAGGCTCGTTTTCGTAGCTTTCGCTTCGCGGCCGATCGGGCCGCATCCCATCAGGGCTCCGGATTCGGCAACATCAGGCAACTGAAGCGCATTTTGTGGTCAACTTCCGGGCCTGAGCATCCGAACGAGAGGCTAGAGGCAGATACCCTTCGACCTCCACCCCTAGGACCGAGGCGCCCCCGCGCCCCGTAGCGGGAACCTCGCCACACCCGGCGGATGCCAACGGGCACAGGCCAGAGGCCACAGGCAAAAGGCTCGGGCCCCGCGCATCGAAACGCCCGGATCCTTCCGAGCCGAAAACCCACACTACCCGACTCCAGACCCGACCCCAGACCCGACCCAATCGGGAAAAACAGGAAAGAGAGAATCCGTGAGCGATCAACGAGGTTCCGAATCGTCTTCTCAGGGCCGCCGGACTCGCGGCCGTGGTCGTCGTTCCCGAGGGGGAGGCGGAGGGGGAGGCGGAGGCAACGGGTCTCGTGATCCCCGCAAGGGTCGGTCGTCGGAATTCCCGGACGACGAGCCCCTGATCGACGACGACCTCGATGACGATCCCAACGTCGAGCGGGTCAACGTCCAGGACCTGAAGAACAAGTCCATGGCCGAGCTCACCGAGCTGGGCGAAGGGATGGGTATCGAGAACGCGGCGGGCCTGCGCAAGCAGGACCTGATCTTCGAGGTCCTGACGGCCCTCACCGCCCAGAAGGGCAAGATCTACGCCGAGGGCGTGCTCGAGACGCTGCCGGACGGCTTCGGGTTCCTGCGGGCTCCGGATCAGAGCTATCTGGCGGGGCCGGACGACGTCTACGTCTCGCCGTCGCAGATCCGGCGCTTCGCCCTTCGCACGGGTGACACCGTGCTAGGGCAGATCCGCCCGCCCAAGGACGGTGAGCGTTACTTCGCCCTGCTGCAGGTGAGCTCGATCAACATGGAGGCGCCGGAAAGGGCGCGCCACAAGATCCTCTTCGACAATCTGACGCCCCTGTATCCCCAGGAACGTTTCAACCTGGAGGCCAAGAGCGGGGGGCTCACCACTCGCGTGATCGACCTGATCGCTCCGATCGGAAAGGGGCAGCGCGCGCTGATCACGTCGCCGCCCAAGGCCGGCAAGACGATGATCCTGAAGGACATTGCGAACGCGATCGCGGAGAACCACCCGGAAGTGGTGCTGATCGTTCTGCTCATCGACGAGCGACCCGAGGAGGTCACGGACATGGAGCGGACGGTCAAGGCCGAGGTGATCTCCTCGACCTTCGATGAGCCCGCCACCCGCCACGTGCAGGTGGCCGACATGGTGATCGAGAAGGCCCGGCGCCTGGTGGAGCACCAGCGCGACGTGGTGATCCTGCTCGACTCGATCACGCGCCTGGCGCGCGCCCACAACACGGTGGTGCCCCATTCGGGCAAGATCCTGTCGGGCGGAGTCGACTCCAACGCGCTGCACAAGCCCAAGCGCTTCTTCGGGGCGGCCCGCAACATTGAGGAGGGAGGGAGCCTCACCATCATCGGCACGGCCCTGATCGACACGGGCTCGCGCATGGACGAGGTGATCTTCGAGGAGTTCAAGGGCACCGGCAACATGGAGATCCATCTCGACCGGAAGCTCACGGACAAGCGTGTCTTTCCGTCGATCGACGTGCAGAAGAGTGGCACGCGGAAGGAGGAGTTGC
>JAQBHB010000043.1:0-9362 GCA_032128115.1 Deltaproteobacteria bacterium
GCCCCGAACGAATCCCGGATGGCCGCAGTCGCGGTCCAGGCGCCACAGTCTTCTCGTCGCTCCACGCGTACGCCGGGGGAGCCGCGCGTCGAGACCTGCCAGGCAAGGCTCGCCTCACCACGCGTGGCCGTGGCGGCGAGCAGACGGGCGGCAGGCGGGGGGATCCCGCCATCGCTCGGCACATCGAGCCACGCTTCGCCGAAGTAGCTGGCCGGTCTGCACGCGGGGAGTACCAGCGCGTAGCCATAGCGGCAGCCGGCGAACACCGTCGAGTCCACGAACTCGACCCGGCCGGTGGCGTCGAGCGCGACGGTGGCGAGCGCTCGCCAGAGGCTGTCGCGCTCGGCCCGGTGAACGACGACCGGGCCGGAGCCTGGTTCCACCTGCCAGGAGACTCGGAGGCTGGAATCGAACGGCGCTGCGCCCAACCAGGCAGCGGAGGGGATGAGGACCGGCTCGCCGCCCGGCAGAGTCCCATCTGCGCTCAGGAACGATGCGAAGATCCGCGCCGGACCGCAGCGCTCATCCTGCCACGCCACGACGGCGGCTCCTCCGGGCGCCGCCGCGATACGCGGCAGGGTCTGTTCCCCCGGCTGCCTGCAGACCGCGGCTCCCTGATCGGGCCAGCCCTGGACGATGGTGCCGTCGGCGGTGAGTCGGGTGGCGTAGATGTCGGCGCCACCCACGTCACGTCTGTCCTGCCAGGCCACCAGCACCCCGCCCGATTCGATCGCCGCGAGCGAGGCTCGCTCCTGAGCGCCGGGAGCGGTGCATACCGGAAGCCCGTCCGCGGGCCATCCCGGCGCGAGCCGACCATCGGGAAGGAGGCGTTGGCAATAGATGTCCCCGGCATCCGCGCGCTGATCGCTCCAGGCGATGTAGATCCCGCCCCCGCCATCCGGGACGGCTGAGGAATAACGCCGGGGGAAGTTGTCGCCACGCGCCACCGCCGGGGCCGTCGCGTAGCGACAGACCCGGATCCCGTCCGCGGGCCAGCCGGGCGCCGGCACGCCGCTCGCCGTCAGGTGCTGAGCGAAGATCTGCTCGCGGCCGGCTTCGCGTCCATCGTGCCAGATGAATAGCGCTCCACCTTCGCCATCGGGGACCACGCCGGGTGCGTCCTGGTTGCCGCGCAGGCGGCAGACCGGCATCCCCGAGCGCGCCCACCCCAGCGCGATCGAGCCCGTTCGCGTCACCCGACTCGCGAAGATGTCCCATCCCGTATCGAGATCTCCCTTCCGCCATGCCACGATGACACCCCCGGCACCATCCAGGCAGCCGACCGGGCCCTTCTGAAACGTCCAGTAGGTGGTGTCCATGCCGAATCCCCAGGGCCAGGCGGGGTCGGGTGTCCCCTCTGCGGAGAGGCGTCCCACCTGAGTCATTGTTCCAGCGTAGAAGGAGTCGTATTCCCAGAGCAGGTAGGAGCCACCGGCCGCATCGGGCACGAGCACGGGCAGCCGAAGGCGCGGCTGCTTCTGGGCTCTGGCGGGGCGGGCGGCTCGGGCCGCGCTCGGGTCATCGGCCGCGGCCGGGGTCGGGGGCGCCTCCGCGACATCTGGCGTGCTGCTCCCCGGGAGCACGCCCGTCCCCGAGACGTGCGAGAACGCGAGAGAGTACCCGGTCACCCAGGCGAGGAATGCGCCGCCGTGCCCATCGGAAGCGAGATCGGGGTCGAGGCCGTAGCGGCCCCCCACGCCCCAGAGACCCGTGAGCGGCCAGCCCGGAGCAGGAGTGCCGTCCGCCAAAAGGTGCTGTAACTGGATGCGGTTCCCGGCTTCCTGCCAGGTGATGTATGCGCCTCCCGCCCCATCGCCACAGATGACGGGTTGAGTTTGGGGGAACTCAGATAGGACGACCGGGATGCCTCCGGTTCGCCAGTCGGTCGCCTCGACCGTACGGACACCCACCGCCCCCGAAAAGGCAACGAGTGCGCACCAGCCTGCGAGCGAGAGGAGTTTTCGCACGGTCATTATGTCGAACCACCGATCGAGCGTGCCTGCCCCGGCACGATCGTGCGAGCATACTCCCGGTCCAACCCGGAAGCACTGCGAAGAGATCGGTCGGACGCGACCCCAGAACCGGACGCCCGCCCGTGCTCGCGCTGCACCCGCCGACGCCGAGCCCGACCCGCGGCGGACGTCCATCCTCCTCACGCTGCCCCACCCTGACGCGGTGACCGCGACCGTCCACCGTGTCCCTGGCGGGCCACCGGCGCACGACGGGTGTCGCTAATCGGGCACCTGGCAGCGGCCGTCGCGACGAGGGCGCCGGGATCGTTCGTCTTTGATTGTGTTGTGAGGAATGTGGACGCCCGCGCGCCTGCCCTGGGCGACGGGTGCCGGGAGCGTTCACTCCGCCAGGGTGAGCCGATGCCGTCGCTCGTTGGCGATCGGTGCGGTCGGCACCTCCCCGCGATAGTACCGGGCCCACACCTCCGGCAGCCCCACCCGGACCGGGAACCCCCGGTGGCGCAACAACTCGGGGATCGGGATCGGACGAGCGGCGAACCCCGCCCGCATCGCGGGCGTGCCGCCCCCGTGGCGCTCCGAGAACGGCTTGCTCCAGTTCTGCCACAGCAGCAGCCATGCCGCGCGTTCGACCACCGCCTGGTGTCGCTTGGAGAACGCGATGGTCTCGCGTTTGTGATTGGCGCTGTTGTGCCGCAACAGCAGATCGAGCCGGTTGACCGGGAACAGCGGATTGGCGGCGGTCCGGGCGGCGCGGCTGTTCGTGCGCTCGTGGAGCACCCGATGATCCGTCATGCGGCGCAGGGCCCGCGGGTAGTCGCCATGCTCGTCCGAGCGCACCCGCAGCGCCTGGGGTCGCGGCGCTGCCAGCCGCAAGGCGGCGGCCATGGCGTTCTCGATGGCGCGCGGATCGGGCCGGCCGTGGCGGGTCTCGAGCACCGCCCGCCGGCGCCGCTGACGCGGGGTCATGCGTCCCTTGCGACGGAGCGGGGCGTGTGTGAAGGCGTAGGCGAAGTGGGACTCCGCACCGACGACCAGGTTCAGGTGCAATGGATAGTACTGGCTGTAGGCGAACGACTCGAACCCGTCGATGACCACCGGCTCACGGATCGGCCCCGGGGGCCGGCGGGCGTGGAGCGAGAGCAGAGCATGGCGGCCAAGGCGGGCGGCATGGCGGAGGACGGTGGTGGGCGAACAGCGCGCCTCGCGAGCGAGCTGGCGGTAGCCGGAGCAGCCCAGCAGCCGGTAGGCGGTGGCCACGAGGACGTCCGGCCGTCGGAGCCAGTAGGTGGGGGAGAACGTCTGGGTGCTGAAGGTGTGGCGGCAGTGGACACAGCGGAACCGGGCGATCCGTTGCGGGGCGGCCAGACGGGGGTAGGAGCCATACCGGACCCACCGCCATCCGAGGGCCGAACGGTGGTACCGGCAATCACTTCGCGGACAGTGTGGGGGCATGAAGGCGGCCCCGGTGGCGCGCATGGGCCGGATGCATCGCAGGTCCCGTGCCCGCCACAATCCTCGCAGCACAACGTTCGTCTTTCAGGCCGGAATCTCACGCCCATCGCGCGGCATGCGAATTGCTCGGAATACAGAGTGGACGACCCGGATCCCGGATCCGCACGCTCCGTACCGCCCGTCGGGAGCCCTGTCATGAGCCTCTGCGATCCACTGCCGCACCAGATGTGCCGGGCCGCGGCCGTCGCCGCATGCGCGCTCGTCGCCATGCTCGGCCCGCCCCGCGCCGCAGGCTCGTATCCGCTCGCCACCGTCACCATCGCTCCCCAGCAGGTCATGAATCCCCGGTCCCCGCTGCTGTTGGGCATGAGCTTCGACGCTCGCGCCAGCTTTCACTTCCCCGCAGACACGACCCAGCCGCTCGGCTACTACGACCACAACACCGGGGCGGCGCTGGCGATCGGCGCCCAGTGGGAGTCGGGATGGACGCAGACCGCGTTGCGCTATCCGCAGGGGCCGATCAACACCTGGGACTGGAAGAAGACCGTCGGGCCGAACGCGCAGCGGGCGATCATCACGAGCCAGGGGCAGAAGTCGGCCTTCGGCCTCCAGGAGTTCCTAGACATGGCCGAGCGCACCGGCGTGGCCCCGGGCGATATCACCATCATGGTGAACATCTGGGGGCCGGGCGGGTTCGCGAACCCTAATACGGCGGTGGCGATCCAGGATGCGGTGGATCTCGTCGCCTACCTCAACAAGCCGTGGGATGGCCAGCCCTTCACGGGCACGAACTACGAGGCGTTGCGCGCCCAGAGCCACGTCGCGCCCTACGGCATCAAGTACTTCAACCTGGGCAACGAGCCGTGGGGATCAGCGGAGTTCGATTACCGGACGACCGGTGATCCGAGTCCGGCACTGGATGGCGCCCTGAGGTACGTGCAGCTGGCGGCGCTCTTCGTCCCGGCGATGCGCGCGGTAGACGGGACGCTGTGGATCGCGCTCTCGGGTCCGAGCATCTCGCTCAACGCGACCCCGCTCGCCAAGGCGCTCGCCTGGAACGATTCCCTCATGCAGCGGCTAGCCCGACCTATTCATGAACGCACGGGTCGGCCGCTCTGACCGCAAAAACGGGGGACCTCGTCACCACGGGATGATACGGCGAGAGGTCTGGCGGGGGCAGCAGTTCAGTGACGAGCTGCGTCGGAGGCGGAGATGACTTCGAAGGTGCGTTTTGGGCAGCACTTCGCCCCGAGGGGCAACGAGCGGTCGGCGCGGCCGACGAACTCGATCTCAGCCGGGAGTGGCGCCGCTCCTGAGCGCGAGCGCCCGCCAGCCGTCGCGGTAGGGGAACGCCGCAGGCAGGCGCAGGACGAGCCGCCGTACCGAGGCGATGACCTGCACGCCAATCTTGAGCAGTTCGAGTCGCAGCGTGGCGACCTGCGCCCGCGCCCAGGCGGTGCCGCGGGCGGCGAGGCGCAGCTCCTGCAGCAGCAGGTAGGCGGCGGCGGCGAGCAGCAGGCGCAGCTGGTTGGCGCCGAACTTCGAGCAGCTGGTGCGGTCAAGGGCGACGTCGCACAGCTCCTTGATGCGATTCTCGATCTCGCCGCGCATACAGTAGATCCGCTCGTAGATCCGCTGCGCCTTGCCCTTGAGGTTGGTGACCACGAAGCGAGCGTTCAGGCGCGGCTCGCGACCCTCGAGCCGGACCACCTCGGCCTTGCAGACGACGCGGCGCTCACGATCCCAGGAGCCGGCAGCGTAGGCGAAGTCGGTGTAGACGTGCTCGGTCTGCCCGGAGTACTCGCTCAGGACCCGCGCGACGATCAGGTCGAGATCGGCCTGGCGTTCCAGGACTTTGTTCTTCGCCATGGCGACCACGTAGTCGACGCCGACCTCATCGAGGAACTCGAACAACTCGGGCGCGGCGAAGCCGCCATCGAGGCGCACGAGGATGCGGGCCTTTGGGAAGCGCTCCTGCAGCCGGCCGACGATGCGCTTGAGCAGCGCCAGCGTGCCGGCCTGGGTGGGCGCATTCCCCGGCCGCAGCGCCGCGGCACAGAGGAACTGCTCGGGTTCGCGGTCGAAGGTCAGGAACGCCAGCAGCGGCAGATAGCACGCATGGTCGTAGAAGCCATTGAAGCAGCTCAGCTGCTGCGCGCCGTGGGTGGGATCGTCGGTGACGTCGAGGTCGACGGTAATCCGGCGCACCTTGCGGCGCCGCTTCGCGTGGCGCGCCAGCACCGTCTCGAACAATGCTTCGCTCATCGCCAGCAACTCGCCACGCGTGACGTCGTTCTCGAACCGCGACAGCGTCGGCTGCGAGGCCAGCGCGTCGCCGGTGACCGGATCACGTCCGAGCAGCAGCTTGTGCATGGGATCGTCGGCCAACCGCGCGGCATCGTTGGCATCGTCGTAGCCGAGCGCCAGGCCGTAGATCCGCTGCCCGAGCAGGTCCGCAAGGGCGTGGCGCACCTTGCCCGGTTGCCGCTCATCCACCAGCGCGCCCGCCAGCCGCTCAATCAGGCCGAGTCGACGATCGGCGGCCTTCAGCAAGACGGCGCCGCCATCCGAGCTGGCGTTGGGCACATCGAAGGTGGCCGTCAGCGGCCGGTTGAAAAGATCGGGGAACAGCACACAGGGTGTCGTGGTAGAGTCGCGCACGCGAAGACCTCCGTCCGTGGAAGACAGGTGCCTGAACAACGCCTTCCTACCACACGGAGGTCTTCGTGTTCATTGCTGTTCGTGAATAATCCGGGCTAGGTGCTCCAGCCTAGGACGAGCCCACTCACCGAAGTCGTTGTCACGCAAAGCCCCGCTTGTGGTTGCCGCCGCCAGCGGGGCTTCGTCTTGTGGTCAGGAGGGGACACGAAGGGACAGGAGTGGACTTTGAAGAGGCGACCAATCGGCGACCAGCAGCGTCCGCTCGCGAGGCTTCGTCCCATCATCGGGGCCGTGGGGCGATGACGTGGACTCTTGCATCGGGCCCGTTCCAAGAGCTGGCAAGCACCCAAGGCGCGACTGCGGCGCTGGGCGGAGCGGTTGCAGCCAGGCTCCGCCTGACCCGGGCGCTGACCCGGCAGCAGTTGCTTGAGCTGACTTGGGACCTGTGGGCGGGACCTGCGCGAGCCGCCCCCTCCGCGAGGTCCCGGCCCCTTCGGGACGGCATGCACGCGCTGGCCCGCTCGCGTACCATGGCTGCCATGTTCGCCGATCAAGCCGATCGGCACCATGCGCAGCCCGCTTGCGAACAACGTGCAGATCCCGACGGGGAGGGGCGCGCGCCACGAGGTCGAGAGGAAGGCATGCTCCGGAGATACCCCATGAACACCGTCCGCTTTCCCGCGGCCGCCGCGATGGTGCTGAGCGCCGCCTGCCTCGCCGTCGCTTGTCCGGACGCAGAGGCCCGCGCCGCGGAGGCGCCCCGCTTCACCGTGCGGATCGAGGGCGGCCCCGCGTGGCAGAGCCTCAACGACGTGCAGATCCCGAACGATGCCTCGGGCACCCGCTTCTCGCTGTACGACCTCGCAGGAACCGGACCGTGGCCCGCGGCCCGCGTCTACCTCACGTGGCGCACCGGCGAGCGGCACGCGCTGCGCGTGCTGGTGGCGCCGTTCTCGATCGCCGGAACGGGCGTCCCCGCGCAGCCGATCGACTTCGCGGGCGCCACGTATGCTTCCGGCGTGCCCGTCGAGGCGACGTACCAGTTCAACTCGTACCGGCTTTCCTACCTCTACCGGTTGCACGAGGGCGAGCGCTGGACGTGGTGGACGGGATTCACCGCCAAAGTGCGTGACGCGAAGATCGAACTCAGCCAGGGCGCCACCACGAGCCGCAAGACCGACCTCGGTCTCGTGCCGCTGCTGCACGTCGCGGGAGACTGGCGCTTCGCGCCGAGCTGGCGACTGAGCCTCGATGCCGACGCGCTGGCCGGCGGCCCAGGCCGCGCCGAGGATGTCGCGCTCACGCTGGGCCGCGATCTCGGCAGCGCCTGGACCCTGACCGCTGGCTACCGCACCGTCGAGGGTGGCGCCGACGTGGACGAGGTTTACGCGTTCGCGTGGCTCCATTACGCCGTGGTGGGAATCGAGCGCCGGTTTTGACGGCCGGAAGGCTTCGCCCGCGAGCGTCCGGCGGGCCCATTCGAGCGGGCCTTCCACGGCCCACCCCAAGCGCCCCCACCCGGGACGAGCCCATGCAGAGGACGGTTGCCGAGTTTCTGCGGACGGAAGCCGGTGGCGGTGTACTGCTGATGCTGGCCGCGCTGCTTTCGGTCGTGCTGGCGAACTCCCCATGGGCCGGCTCGTATTTCGAGGTGCTGAAGCACCCGCTGGGGGTCGACTTCGGGTTCTGGAGTGTCGACTTCACTTTCCAGTACTGGGTGAAGGACGGCCTGATGGCGATCTTCTTCTACGTCGTCGGGCTCGAGTTGAAACGCGAACTGACCGTCGGAGAACTGTCGGATCCCAGGACCATGGTGCTGCCGGTCGCTTCCGCCATTGGTGGCGCCCTGGCGCCGGTCGCGATCTACCTCGTGTTCGCCGGCGGACTGGAACCGCGCGGCTGGCCGGTGCCGGTGGCCACCGACATCGCATTCGCGCTGGCGGCGCTGGCGCTGCTCGCGCCGGCCGCCGACCCCCGGGTGCGAATCTTCCTGCTCACTCTGGCGGTGGTGGACGACCTCATCGCCATCGTATTGATCGCCGTGCTGTTCACTTCGAACCTCGCGTTGGCGCCGCTCGCGCTCGCGCTGGGACTGCTCGCCGCCACCTGGCTGGTGCAGAAGCGCGTTGCGCTTCCGGCGCCGCTCTACCCGCTGGTCGCACTCGCCACCTGGATGCTCGCCGTGCAGGCCGGCGTGCACAGCTCGGTGATGGCCGTCGCCGCAGCGATGGTCGTTCCCCCGCGGGACGTGGGGCGAGGGGAGACCCTGCTCGGGGTGCTGGAGCACGCCATTCACCCGGTCTCCGCGTTCTTCGTGCTGCCGCTGTTCGCCTTCTGTGCGGCAGGCGTTTCGTTCGCGGACTTTCGCGTGTCACAGTTGGCGGCCGGTGTTCCGGCCGGCATCGCGATGGGACTCGCGCTGGGCAAGCCGCTGGGCGTGGGCCTCGCGTACCTGGCGGTGGCGCGAATGAATCGCGCGCCGGGAATGCTGGGCCGCTCCGACCTGCTGATCGTCGGTTGTCTGTGCGGGATCGGGTTCACGATGAGCCTTTTTATCGGCGGTCTCGCGTTCGCGGACGATGCGGCGGGAGAGTCCAGCGCGCGGATCGGGGTGCTCGCGGGATCGCTGCTGGCTCTCGCACTCAGCGTCTTCGCCATCCGGCTCCGGCCGTCGTCGCCGCAAGAGCGGCCTGCGCCCAACGGCCCTGCCGATACTCGCGCACGACAAGGGCGCCCCGATCGGTGGCGTGATCCATGACATGGCCCCCTCAGATTGGTCCAGAGACACTGGGATAGTTTGGGCGTGGCACCGGGGAGGGTGGGCCCGGAGGTGGCTCGCAAACGGCACACGCCCGAAGAGATGATCGGGAGGCTGCGCGCGGTCGAGTTGGAGATGGCCAACGGTCAGAGTGCGCAGGTGGCCGGTCGAAGGATTGGCGTGACGGACCAAACCCACTACCGCTGGCGCCAAAGCAACGGCGGTCTTCGGCTGGACCAGGCCAAGCGCCTGAAGGAACTTCAGCGCGAGAACGCACGACTGAAGCGGGTGGTCGCGGACCAGGCGCTGGACATGGCGATCCGGGAGGAAGCGGCTGCGGGACATTCGTAGGCCCGACGCGCCGGCGGCGTGCGGTGACGCGCGTCTGCGAGCATCCGGGAGACAACCTGACGCCCTCGTGGACGTCGCCGGGCTGGGGATGAGCGCAGTGGAGCGAGACGTGGGACAAGGATGGGCCTCGGCACCGATCGTGAACGTCGGCGCTGGGCATGCACAGC
>JAQBHB010000044.1:0-31867 GCA_032128115.1 Deltaproteobacteria bacterium
CGCGCGAGACATCGGAGAAACTGAACCGCGCGATTCGCGCGGGTGCGGATGAAGGACTCGGAATGGGTGCCGCCGTGGGACGGGAAATCTCGTCCGGTCGCTATCCCCACAAGGATCGTTCGATCCTGGCGGCCGCAGCGAGGCTCGAGATTCCCGTTACCGTGCACGTTGCGATCGGAACCGACATCCACCACATGCATCCTGGCGCGGATGGCGCCGCGCTCGGTGCCACCAGCCATCGCGACTTCGAGACGCTGACGGGTCTCGTCGCGATGCTCGAGGGCGGCGTCTACTTCAACGTCGGATCCGCGGTGATCCTGCCCGAGGTCTTCCTGAAGGCACTCGCCCTGGCGCGCAACCTGGGTCACGAGGTGTCGCGCTTCACGGCCGTGGATCTCGACTTCATTCGCCAGTATCGCCCCCAGCAGAACGTGGTGGGTCGCCCCACGCGACGCGGCGGGCGGGGAATCTCGCTGGTGGGGCATCACGAGATCCTGCTTCCGCTGTTGGCGGCGGGTGTGATCGAGGCGATCGAGGCTCGAGGCTCGTCGTGAGCGGCCGCATCGTGCTGCTGGAGGGAGACATCACCGCGCAGGCGGTGGACGCGATCGTGAACGCGGCCGACAGCTCGCTGCTGCTGGGCTCGGGCGTGGCCGGCGCGATCCGCGAGAAGGGCGGCCCCTCGATCCAGTCCGAATGCGATGCCATCGGGCCCATCCAGGTGGGCGACGCCGCCGTTACCGGGGCTGGGGATCTGCTGGCGCGCTTCGTGATCCACGCGGCGGGCATGCCGCCGGGGGGAAGCGCCAGCGAGGACAGCATCCGGTCCAGCGTGCGCCGGAGTCTCGAGCTGGCGCGGGAGCGCGAGTGCCGCAGCGTTGCGATTCCGGCCGTCGGCGCCGGCGTGGGCGGCTTCCCGGCCCAGCGCTGCGCGGAAATCCTGCTGGCCGAGGCCCAGGCCCATCTGGATGCGGGCACGACGCTCACGGAGATCCGATTCGTGCTGTTCGGCGAACCCATTTATCGCATGTTCGAGAGCGCCAACGATGCGGCCAGGGTGGAGAAGCAGATGGCGCTCCTGCGCGAGCGGGGTCGTTGATGCTGCTCGAGCTCAACCAGATCACTGCCGCCCTCTATCTGGTGGCGGGCCTGGTATCGGGCCTGTCCATCGCGCTGCCCTCGGCTCGCGCGGGACGGGTCGCGGTGGGTCTGCTGGTGGCGGCGGCGGTAGCCCACGGCGTGGCCTTCTCGCTGCTGCACACCGTTACGCCCACGCCGCCCCTCACCGAACTTCCCCTGGCCGTGTCGTTCATGGCGTGGATCGGCACGCTCTTCTTTCTGGTGTTGCTGCGCCCCGCCCACCTGGGTCGGCTGGTGGTGGCGGTGGCACCGCTGGCGTTCCTGGCGGTCTTCGTAGCGGCGCTGCGGCTTCCAGACACCGGTCCGGCCAGTTACTCGGGCAGCGGTTCCTGGCCCCACGCCCACGTGCTGTTGGCCAGCTCCGGGATTTCGCTCCTGGGCGTGGCGGCCCTGGCGGGTCTGCTGTTCCTGACGGAGCACAGGCGCCTCAAGGCCAAGCGACCCCTGAGCCCGCGTCTGGATCTGCCGTCGTTGGAGGCGCTCGACCGCGTGAACGCAGTGGCCCTGGCGGTGGGCTTTCCCCTGCTCACGCTCGGGGTGATCACTGGCTCGATCTGGGTGCGCAGTGTGAGCGGACATCTCTGGAACGCCTCGGCCCACGAGACCTGGTCGTTGATCGCGTGGGCGGTGTACGCCGTGCTCGTGGTGGTGCGCTTCGGTTCCAAGCAGGGCTCGCGACGGGCAGCGGCCTCGGCGGTGGCGGGCTTCGCGTTCCTGCTCTTCGCCGTGATCGGCGTGGAGCTGTTGGTGTGAAGATCCTGCTGATCGGCATGAACCACCGCAGCGCGCCCGTGGAGCTTCGCGAGCGCCTGGCCGTGGACGACCCTGCGCCCGCGCTTCGCAAGCTGGTCGCGGGCGATGAGATCGACGAAGCGGTGCTGCTCTCCACCTGCAATCGCGTAGAGGTGGTGGCGTTGACCCGGAGTGTCGTAGCCGCGCGCCATCGTCTTCGCTCGTTCTTCCGGCGAGACCTGGCTGGCGACCGGCCCCTGCTGACCGACATCGAGAAACACGTCTACGAGTTCGGCGGGGCCGAGGCGGTGCGCCACGTGTTGCGCGTGGCCTCGGCCCTGGACTCCATGGTGGTGGGCGAGCCCCAGATCCTGGGCCAGACCAAGGAGGCCTATCGCGCCGCGTCCGAATGCGGGGCCTGCGGGCCCATCCTGGGGCGCTTGTTCCAGAACGCCTTCACCACCGCCAAACGGGTGCGAAGCGAGACCCGGATCGCGGAGCGTCCGGTTTCGGTGGCGCGCGTGGCCGTGGACCTGGCACACCAGATCTTCGATCACTTCGCGGACAAACGGGCGCTGCTGATCGGGGCCGGCGAGATGATCGAAACGGCCCTGGAGGCCCTGCGCGGGGCGGGCCTCGCCTCGGTGGCCGTTGCCAATCGCACGCCCGAACGCGCTGGCGAGCTGGCCGCGCGCTTCGAAGCCACCGCGCACGGCCTGGACGAACTGCCGGCCCTGCTGGCGGGCGTCGACGTGGTGCTCAGCTGCATCGGTGGCGACCGGCCGATCCTGACTCGAGAATGTGTTGCGCGAGCGCTGTCCGAGCGCCCGCACCAGCCGCTCTTCCTGATCGACCTGGGCGTACCCCGCAATGCGGAACCGGAGGTCGGCCAGGTGGAGAACGCCTATCTGTACGACATCGACGACCTGGGCTCGGTGGCCCACGAGAACGCCGAGGAGCGCAGGCGCGAGGCGGCGCGGGGCGAGGCCATCGTGGTGGAGCAGCAGCACCGCTTCGACGGCTGGTTCGCGGCCCTGCGGGCGGTGCCCACGATCCGCCACCTGCGCTCCCGCGCCGAGGAGATCCGCAGCCGGGAGGTGCAGCGCAATCTGGGGCGTCTCGGGTCGGATCCGGAGACTGCGGAGGCCGTGGAACGCCTGACCCGCGCCATCGTGAACAAGATCCTCCACGAACCGGTGTCGCGCCTGCGCCGGGAGGCGGAGCGGGAAGAGGGCATGGCCTACCTGGAGGTGGCCCGCATGCTCTTCGGCCTCGACGAGCCGGACGACGGGGACGACCGGCACGAATCGAGCGAGTCGGCGACCGATGCGGAGGAAGATCTGGCGGCCGGCGACCTCCGTCACGATCCCACGGACCCGGAATGACGAAGATCCGCCTCGCGACGCGCGCGAGCGATCTGGCCCTGGCCCAGGCGCGCCAGGTGGCGGCCTGGATCGGATCCGCGCTGGGTGTCGAGACGGAGCTCGTGCCGATCAAGACCACCGGTGATCGCCTGAAAGAGGTTCCCCTGTCGCGCATCGGAGGCAAGGGATTGTTCGTGAAGGAGATCGAGGAGGCGCTTCTGGAGGGCCGGGCGGACCTGGCCGTGCACAGCGCCAAGGACCTGCCGGCGACCACGCCGCCGGGCCTGGCCCTGGTGGCTTTCCCCGAACGCGCCGATCCCCGCGACGCATTGGTGGCCCGCGAGCGGGGCACGCGACTGGCGGACCTGTTGCCGGGATCCCGCGTGGGCACGGGTAGCGTGCGCCGCGCCGCCCAGCTGCTGGCCCACCGCAGCGACCTCACGATCGTTGCGTTGCGGGGCAACGTGCCCACCCGGCTTCGCAAGCTTCACGACGAGGCACTCGACGCCGTGGTGTTGGCCTGCGCCGGACTCGAACGCCTGGGGCTCGAGGACCAGATCGACGAGCGGATCCCGCCGGAGATCCTGCTGCCCGCCGTGGGCCAGGGGGCGATCGCGGTGGAGGGCCGGGTGAACGATCCCGTTTCGCGCGACGTGGCGTCGCTCAGTCACCCGCACACCACTGTCTGCGTGGCCGCCGAGCGCGGCTTCCTGTGTGGCCTCGCCGGTGACTGCAACGTGCCACTGGCGGCCCTGGCGGAGCACCAGTCCGGGGGCAGCCTGCGCCTGCGCGCCCTGCTGTCGACCAGCGACGGCACGCGAATCCTTCGCTACGACGGAGAGTCCCAGGCGGCAGGGGCGGCGGATCTGGGCGCGGCGGCCGCCCGGGCCGTGCTGCAGGGCGGCGGCGAGGCGATGCTGGCGGCGCTTCGCGCCGAGGCGGCCTCGTGAGCGGGCCGATCCGCGGCCGTGTGATCCTGGTGGGGGGGGGGCCCGGCGACCCGGATCTCATCACCCTGCGCGGGGCGGCGGCGCTGCGAGCGGCGGACGCCGTGGTCTACGACGCCCTGTCGCCCCGTGAGCTGCTGGAGCTGGCACCCCCCGAGGCGGAGCGCATCAACGTGGGCAAGCGAGGCCACGACGCCCCCACGCGCCCGCAACAGGAGATCACCGAGCTGCTGGTGACGCTGGCACGCGAGGGCAAGACCGTGGTGCGCCTGAAGGGTGGGGACCCCTTCGTGTTCGGACGCGGGGCGGAAGAGGTGAGCGCCTGTCGCAACGCCGACATTCCGTTCGAGGTGGTGCCCGGGGTGTCGTCGGCGGTGGGCGCGCTCGCGTACGCGGGTATCCCCGTCACCGACCGGCGTCATGGGGCGTCGTTCGCGGTGGTGACCGGCCACAAGGATCCCACCCAGGTGACGGCCGATACCCGCTGGGAAGCCCTTGGCAGCGCCGTGGACACGGTGGTGATCCTGATGGGCATGCGCAACCTGGAGTCGATCGTATCTCGCATCCTCGAGGGCGGGCGCGACCCGCAGACCCCTGCCGCGGTAGTCACCCACGGGACCCTGCCGGAACAGAGGGTGGTGGAGGCGCCCCTCGTCGAGCTGGTGGAGCGGGTGCGCGCGGCGGGCCTCGTAGCCCCTGGCGTGGTGGTGATTGGAGACGTGGTGCGTATGCGAGAGAGCCTGGCGTGGTACGAGCGCAAGCCGCTGTTCGGGATGCGCGTGCTGGTGACCCGCGCCCGCGACCAGGCCGGCGATCTGGTAGAGGCCCTGCGCGCCGCCGGCGCCCGGCCCCAGGTCATGCCCATGATCCGGCTGGTGGCGCCCAGCGATCCGCGGCCCGCGGACGCCGCCCTGGCGCAGGTCGCGAACTACGACGCCTGGATCTTCACCAGCGCCAACGCCGTGCGGTTCTTTGCCGAGCGGGCGCGTTCGCGCGGAGTCGCTCTCGGAGGCGTGGCGGCGCCTGTGTTCTGCGTGGGGCCGCGCACGGCCACGGCCGCACGCGATCAGGGGCTTCGGGTACACGGGATTCCCGAGAGCCGATTCGATGCCGAGGGTCTGTTGGCGCTGATTGAGAAGCACCTGCCGCCGGACGGGCGGCGCTTCCTGATGCCGCGGGCCGAAGGCGGGCGCGACGTGTTGCAGGACGGATTGCGGGCCGCGGGCGCCCGGGTGGACGCCGTGGCCGTCTATCGCAGCGCGCCGCCGGAGCTGGATCCGACCTCCCTGCGCCGCCAGCTGGTGGCCGGCGATTTCCAGGCCCTCACGTTCACGAGTCCCTCGACCGCGCGACACTTCACGGCGCTGCTGGATCCGGCCTCGCGCCGCGCCGCGGGGCGCTGCTGGATCGCGTGCATTGGACCCGTCACCGCGGAGGCGCTACGACGTGAAGGGCTCGCGCCGGATGTGACCCCCGAGCGAGCCAGCATGGCGGAGCTGGTGCAGGCGCTCGCCGAATTTGCGGCGGAGCCTTTACACGGGTCCCCACACTCGGAGGCGTCCTCGTGAGCTTTCCGCGAACCCGGATGCGCAGACTGCGCCGCAGCGAGAGCCTGCGCCGGATGGTGCGCGAGACACATCTCTCCCGCGACGATCTGGTGCTTCCGCTGTTCGTCGTGGAGGGCAGCGGTGTGCGTGAGCCCGTGGCTTCCATGCCCGGGGTGTTCCGCTTTTCTGTCGACATGCTGGTGCGCGAAGCCAAACAGGTCAGCGACGCGGGCATTCCGGCCGTGATCCTGTTCGGGATTCCCGCCGACAAGGATGCCAGGGGCTCGGGTGCCGACGCGGCCGGGGGCGTGGTGCAGCGTGCGGTCGAGGCGGTGAAGGCCGCCGAACCCGATCTGTGCGTCATCACCGACGTGTGCCTGTGCGAGTACACCGACCACGGACACTGCGGCCTGATCGAGGCGGGCGACGTGGTGAACGACCCCAGTGTGGCGCGCCTGGCCGAGACCGCGGTCTCCCACGCCAACGCCGGTGCCGACGTGGTGGCGCCCTCGGACATGATGGATGGCCGAGTGGCCGCCATCCGCACCGCCCTCGACGCGGGCGGCTTCGAGGATGTGGCCATCCTGTCGTATGCGGCCAAGTTTGCCAGCGCCTACTACGGCCCGTTCCGGGATGCGGCCGAGAGCACGCCGCGTTTCGGAGACCGGCGCAGTTACCAGATGGATCCCGCCAACGGGCGCGAGGCGTTGCGCGAGATGGAGCTGGATCTCCAGGAGGGGGCGGACGTCCTGATGGTGAAGCCGGCGCTGCCGTACCTGGATCTGCTGTCCGAGGCGCGCCGGCGGTTCGATGTTCCCCTGGCGGCCTACCAGGTGTCGGGTGAGTACGCGATGATCGTTGCAGCCGCCGAGCGCGGCTGGATCGATGGCGAGCGCGCCATGGAGGAGGCGCTGATCTCGATCAAACGCGCCGGCGCCGACTGGATCCTCACCTACGCGGCCCTGGATCTGGCCGCCCGGCTCCCGAGGTAGACCGACCCCGTGCTCCAATACAAGGTGATCGAACTCAGCACCGTCACCGAGGACGAGATCGAGCAGACCCTGAACGAGTGGGCCTCCCAGGGTTGGAGCTACGACGGCATGCAGTTCGCCATGCGCGACTCCTCGAAGCGCCCCAGCATGGCGTTCATCACCTTCACGCGCGAATCCGGCTAGCGGACGAACAAAGCGAGTTCGAGCGGGAGGGACGGATGCTAGAATCCCCCCGCATGGCATCCTTCGGCCGCCGGTTTGGCGTTCTGTGGCACGAGATCGTGATGGAGACGCTGCGGAGGCCGCGGCGGCTGCTCTCGATCTTCCGCCCCAGTGTGATCAAGGTTTACGCGGGATACTTGCGTGAGAAGTTCCGGTCCGAGGCGCGCGACTGGGCCGACCGTGGCTCGGCCTTCACCGGCCGCAACTACGCCAGCTACCAGGAATACCTGGCCCACCAGACCTCGGGTCTCCAGCACCTGGACCTCGCGGAGTACGATCGCGCGTTCATCGCCGCCCTGATCGAGCGGCTCCGGACCCTGGATGCCGTATCGCCGGGAGCGAATGCGCTGTGCCTGGGCGCGCGAACCGGTGCGGAGGTGCGGGCCTTCCTCGAGGTCGGTTGCTTCGCGGTGGGCATCGACATCAATCCCCGCGCCAAGAGCCCCTGGGTGCTGTACGGCGACTTCCAATCCCTGCAGTTCGCCAGCGATTCCGTGGACGTGGTCTACACCAACTCCCTGGATCACGCGTTCGATCTGAAGAAGGTGATGGGCGAGGCGCGCCGGGTTCTCAAGCCCGACGGTCTCCTCATCGTCGAAATGGCGCGCGGGAGCGACGAAGGCGTCGCTCCCGGCGACTACGAGGCCTTCTGGTGGGCGTCCACCGAAGATCTGGTGTCCGCCATCGAGCAGGCGGGATTCGCGCGCTTCGCGAGCTCCGAGTTCGAGCAGCCGTGGCGTGGCCACCGCTTCTGCCTGCGATTGGCCTGAGTGCCGGCCCGGCGGCCGGCCTAGTTTCCGGATCTCTTCACGAATGCGTACGGAAGGATCGTCTGTACCAGGTCGATCCGTGACTGCAGCGAGCGGCTCACGCCCGAGAGCAGGCCAAGCACGCGACCCAGAAGCACCACGTGGGAGGGGATGCGTACGATGGGGTTCTCGCGGATCTTGTCCGGAAGCTCCCGGCCCACTCGCGCCGCCATGTCCCGGTTCAGGTAGGCGCGATCCTGGAACTCGGTGGCCACGCCAAGCGTGTAGCGGGCGATCTCCGCCAGGGATTCGGGGCGCCCATCCCGGGTCTCGAACCCCAGCTCCACCAGGGCCTCGGCCATGAGTTCCACATCGCCGCGCAGCAAGGCGCCGGCAAACGAGACGATGCCCTGGCGAAAATCCGGCGGGAGCTTCTTGGCCAGTCCGAAGTCGAGCAGCACCAGGCGTGCGGGTCCTCCGTCGCCGGGCTGCACGAGCAGGTTGCCCGGGTGAGGATCGGCGTGGAAGAAGCCCTGGACCAGCACCTGCTCGCAGTAGGTCTCCACCAGGGTCTTCACCACCTGGTCCGTGTCCACTCCCGCGGCCTTCAGGGCCTCGCCGTCGGTGATCTTGATGCCGTCCATGAAGTCCATCACCAGCACGCGCCGGGTGGTGAGCTCCCAGTGGATGCGGGGGATCACCACGTCGTCGCGATCGGCCAGGGCGCGGGCGATGGTCTCGGCGTTGTGCCCCTCGTTCAGGAAGTCGAGCTCCCGGGGAACGTGGGTGGCGAGTTCGTCGATGAGCGGCATCAGATCGAAGTCCCGCTCCACCAGCTCGACGGCGCGGAAGAGGAATCGCAGATTCGAGAGATCGCCCCGGATCAACCGCTCGATCTCCGGGTATTGGATCTTCACAGCCACCCGGCGTCCGTTCTTCAGACGCGCTTCGTGCACCTGTGCCAGGGACGCCGACGCGATCGGCTTGCTGGAGAAGTCGCTGAAGATCTCCGACAGCCCGGCGCCCAGCTCGCGCTCCACGGTTCCCCGGGCGCTGGCGAAGGATTTGGGCGGCACCCGGTCCTGGAGCTTCGAGAGTTCGTCTACCCATTCGCGCGGGAGCACGTCGGCCCGCGAGCCGAGGAACTGGCAGCCCTTGAGGATCAGTCCGCGCAGGTCGATGGCGGTCTCGTACACCGATCGGGCGCTGGCGCGGTGGAAGCGCGACCAGCGCTCGTCCATGTCGGCCGGCTGCAGGCGCCTGGCGATGAAGCGGTGGGCCTTCGCTCCCAGGTAGATGCGCCCGAAGGTGGTGGAGATCCGCCGCGCCCGGTAGACGCGCTGCGCGGTCGACACCGAACCGCTGGGAGTCGTACTCACCACAGCTTCGGGGGCTCCCGGGGACACGACCACGCGCCCCCGAGCGACTCGTCCGGGGACAGGTCCCCGTCTTCGTCCTGCCAGGGCGGGTTGTAGGCGCACTGCACCCAGCGCGGCGCCTGGAATTCGAGCACGTAGCCCGTGCCGAAGTTCTGGTACTCGAATTCGGCGTCGTACAGGAAGCCGAAGCCGATCTCCGGCGTGGGGATCTCGCTCAGGTCCTTCTGGGCGACCAGCTCCGCCAGGCTATCGGGGTACAGGGATTCGCGTTCGTAGTAGGCCTGGAGCGCATCGATGATGGAGCCGGCCTGGAGGTCGCGCGTGATGTGGTAGTCGGATCGGGCCAGGGCGTGGCCCGTCAGCAGCGGAACGCTCACGAGTGCGGCCCCCACGGCCAGCACCCGTGCGCGCGGGCCCACCGGCGAGCCGCGCCGGCGGATCCAGACCACGCCCGCAGTCACGGCCAGGGAGCCGGCCGCCACGGCCGCGAGAGTTTCGAGCCCGATGGAGAACGGGAGCAGCTCGGCGCGCCCGCCGAGCCACAGCAGACCCGCAGGTACCGCGGCGCAGAACGCCAGGCTGCCGGCCACCACACCCCACGCATGGCGTCCGGAGCGGTGCTGCGCGCGGGCCAGGCCCGTGACGCCAAGCGTTGCCCCCACCAGCACCGTGGCGATGAAGGTTGCTCCCAGCTCGATGCCGAAGACCGGCACCGCCGGCCAGGGTGAGATGTTGAAGCGGAGAGCCGGATCGGTTCCCGTGGCGTTGCGCATGAACGCCAGGACACCCAGGAAGATCGGCAGGTATACGGCGACGCGAAGCGGCCATCCCAGACGCAGCCAGCTGGCGGCCAACAGTGGCGCGGCCAATGCGAAGCCCACCACCCCCGACGTCACTCCGATCACTGCCGAGCCGCGCCATTGGAAGAAGTTCCACACGTCACTGGCCTGCACGCCGTAGAACGCGAAGAGCAGAACCGCCACCACGCACGACGCGCCCACTGCGCTGGCCAGCGAGGAGCTGCAGAGGATTGCCACCGCCAGGGCCAGTGCCAGCGCTACGACCCCGAAGCCCAGCATTGCCCACACCGCGTCTCCCACCAGTGGGGTGAGCCAATCCCAGTCGGAGAAGAATCCCCGCGGCTGAAACCACTCGCTGGCGCCGCCCCGGGGTTCGGGTCCCACGCCCTGGTGAACGAGGAGGGTGTAGCCCAGCAACACCGCAAGCAGGCTCCATCCGAGGATCACCCGGGTCGGCCGTGCCGCGGCTTCGGGGCTCACCTGTCGCGCTTCCGATCCGCAATCGAGACGTGCATTTCGGCGGGCTTTTCCCCCGGCTTGCGCTCACCCAGCCGGATCTCGGCGTTGATCTGGAGCGTGCGACCTTCGAGCAACTGCGAGAGCACCGTCGTCAGGTCCACGTTCTCCAGGCTGCGCGCCACCTCGAAACTCAGGCGTTCGATGAACTCGCCGCGCGTGCGCTCGCTCTGCTCGCTGGCGAAGTCGATCCACTCCTTGGGGACGGTGTTGCCCAGCGCCTTGCGAACTGCCGTCTCGGTGAGGAAGAAGCCCGAGAAGCCCAGGGTGAGCACCCGGCGCAGGATGTCGGGGAGGCCGGTCAGGCCGTCGTCGGAAACGGTCTTCGCTTCCAGCTCTTCATCGTCGCGGCCGGGTCGGGATTCTTCCCCTTGCTCAGGCGTCATGGAGTAGACTGGCCCCTCATGGTTGATTCGATCGTCCGTGACATCATGCAGCGGAAGATCGTCACGATCAGCGCCGACGATCGGCTCTCGACGGTCGAGGATATCATGACGCTCGGGCACGTGCGCCACATGCCGGTGGTTCACGGCGGCAAGCTGGTGGGTGTGGTGTCCGAGCGCGATCTGCTGCGGGCCTCGCTCTCGAACCTCACGGAGTTCGGTTCGGAGCAGCGGCGGGCCTTCCTGCACGTGGTAGAGATCAAGCGGGTGATGTCGACTCCGCCCATCGTGATCGGGCCCGACAACACCACGGAGCAGGCCGCCCGGCTGATGGCCGAGCACGCGATCGGCTGTCTTCCCGTGGTAGACGCGGACACGCTGGTGGGCATGCTCACCGAGACCGACGTTCTGCGCTGCTTCGCCGGCATGGAACCGGATCCGGGATAGCCCCGAACAGCGTCAGATCGTCACGTGCTTCCAACGGCCCGACGCGAAGCGCAGGGAGAGGAGTGCGGCCTTGACGCCCCAGTCGGCGAGCAGGCAGCACCACACGGCGGTGACGGTTCCAAAGATCGGGTTCGCGATGAGGAAAGCTCCGCCCAGGCGGAAGACGAGAAGCCCCACCAGGATCGCGAACAACGGGAAGCGGGTGTCGCCGGCGCCGCGCAGGGCGCCTCCCAGGGAGAACTCGACGGCCATCAGGGGCTGGGCTGCCCCCAGGATGTAGATGAACGTGATCGTGAGGGCGACGGTGGTCTCGCCGCTGGCGCCGAACCAACCGGCCAATGGACCCGCCAGCAACACGATCACCAGCCCCACGCTCCCCATCACCGCCACCGCGGCCCCCGCCGCGCGCCAGCCCGAGGTCGCCGCCCGACCTGGGCGCCCGGCGCCCAGGTCCTGCCCCACCAGGGTCGATGCCGCCATGGCGAAGCCGAAACCCGGAACGAAGCAGAACGACAGGATGCGGATGCCGATCAAGTAGGCGGATACCGCCTCGGTGCCGAAGCTCGCCACCAGGGTGATGAAGATCAGCATCCCCCCGTTGAAGGTGAGTTGCTCCAGGGCGGTGGGGACCCCGATCCGGAAAATGCGGCGCGACACGCTCCAGGTGGTGCGGTGGCGGCGGGTGCCGGGTCGGATCACGAGCATTCCGCGCAACCAGAGCGCCACCACCAGCAGCGCGTCCACGACGAACGCCAGTCCCGAGGCGACGGAGGAGCCGACGGCGCCCAGTTCAGGAGCTCCCAGGTTGCCGAAGATCAGGGCGTAGTCGGCGACCAGGTTGATGAGGTTGCCGATGATCCCGATCGCCAGGGGAGTGCGCACGTCACCGGCGCCGCGCAGCGCCATGGACAGGGTGGCGCCCACTGCGAAGGGGATGTTCGCGGCCAACAGCACGCGCAGACAACGGCCGCCCAGGTCCGCCACCGCCGGCTCCAAGCCCATGGCGACGAGCAGATCGCCGGTAAACGGCATCAGCGCCATGGGCGCAGCGGCGATGATTGCGGACAGCGCCAGCGAGGCGCGTGTGACCTGCGAGACCTCGTCGGTACGGCCCGCGCCGGTAGCGCGGGCCACCAGCGCCACCGTGCCGGTGCTCACCGCCGCCAGCAGCGCGAACACCATGAAGTGGATCTGGACCGCAGCGCCCACGGCGGCCACGGCCTGGGTTCCCAGGGAACTCACGAACAACAGATCCACCACGCCCACGAGAGCTTGCAGGCCGAACAGGGTCATGGAGGGCCAGGCCAGCTGCCAGACGCCCAGGTGCGGCGTCCCCCCCGAATCGGTCACGCGGACAGCTCGTCCCAGCGTTGCAGGATGTGGTGGGCGGTGCGGTCGGCAAGGGCCGCCGTGGTGATCTGGGGCGGTGCCCCCAGCGAGGTGGGAAACACGCTCATGTCCGCCACGAACAGCCCCGGCACATCGAAGCATTCGCCGTAGTCGTTCACCACCGCGCGGGCGGGGTCTCCGCCCATGCGACACGTGGACTGGGGGTGGGTCGACGCGATCGGTGCCTGGCCCACGTCGATCTCGTCGCGCAGGCTCGTCAGGTCGTCGCCCGGGCCGAGCACTACCGGCTCGGGCAGGTACGGAACCACCACCCGGCGGGCCCCCGCGGCGAACAGCACCTGGGCGCAGTGGCGCACCCCCTGGCCCAGCTGACGGCGATCCGCGGGATCGAGGGCGTACTCGATGTGGGGCCGGGCCGACGAGCTGCCGTTTTCCACCGAACCGGCGCTGCGGTCGTGGAGCAGCACGAGCAATCCGCCCATCTTCGAGAAGTCTCGCATCTGCTGGAAGTGCTTGCGTCCGAAACCGGGCGTGTTCACGGCCGTCAATACCGGGAAGCCGGCGATGGGCATCAGCACGTAGCCCGTGTGCGGCTCGCGTTCCAGGTCGATGAACTCGTCCACGTAGTAGCTCTGGGGGATGCCCCGGTAGGCGTGGATCGGCTCGTCCCAGAAGCCGGCCACCATCACCGACGGGTGCAGGTGCAGGTTGCGTCCCACCTGGCCGCTGGAGTTGGCGATGCCGCTGCGCAGCAACAGGTCGGGGGAGTTGACCGCGCCGGCGGCCAACACCACCACCGGCGCCGTGACCTCGACCGAGCCACGCACGTGGCCATCGCGGTCCATCGACGACGCGAGCACCCGGCGCACCCGGCCCCCCTCGGCCTCGATCCGGTCGGCACGCACCTGGGGGAAGATTCGGGCTCCGGCCGCATCGGCCCGCGGCACGTAGGTGACGAGCATCGACTGCTTGGCGTCGTACGAGCAGCCCAGGATGCAGTAACCCGACTTCACGCAGCCCTCGCGGTTGTGGTGGGTCACGAAACCCGAGTAGCCGAGCTTCTCCGCGCCGCTGCGGATGCGGCGGTTCAGGACGTTCACCTCGTCTTCGCGGATGGGTTTCACCCGCAGCCCCGCCTCTACGCGGCGGAGCGAGGGCAGCAGCGACTCTGGAGTGAGCGAGGCGAGACCGTGCTCGTCACGCCACATGCGCACGATGGGTTCCGGGGTGCGGAATGCGTAACACAGGTTGTGCACGGTCGAGCCACCCACGCTGCGCCCCTGCAGGATGGTGACGCCCCCGTCCACGGTCTGGCGCATGCCGGCCTCCTCGAAGAGCCGCGGCAGCATCTGATCCTCGCGCTGGGTGAAGTCGGCGCTCGTCCAGAAGGGCCCCTGCTCGAGCATCACCACCGAGCGCCCGGCGCTTGCGAGTTCGGCTGCGGCCACCGCGCCGCCGCCCCCGGACCCGATCACGCACACGTCGGCGCGCTCCGCCCTGTCGCCCACGGTCGGCGCGTGGATCACGAGGCCCCTCCGTCGATCAACGGGCCGCGGTAGCCGATCAACGGGCCGCGATAGCCGATCAGCGGCCACGTCTCGGGCTGGGCGTACCAGCCGAAGAAGCACAGATTCCGCAGGCCCAGGAAGGCCAGACGGCGAAGCGGGAGGCGGCTGTTGCGCCAGGCTTCCAGGGAGGCGTCCTTCTCGGCGTCGCTCATGCGGCTGAAGCGCGTGAACGTGAAGTCGAAGACGATCGGCGCGTACTCGAAGGCGCGGAGGAGCAGGGGCAGCGGCCCCGAGATCGACGGGTCGAGCCCCGTGCACAGAGTGTCGACGCTGGCCACGGCCTGGGTGTCGCGCACGCGGGGTGCGTCGGGCAGACCCGTGTCCACGATGCGCTCCATGATCTGGGTGAGAATCTCGGTCTGCTCCGGGTCGAAGAAGCCGCTGGCGGGGGCGTCGACCGGCGAGGGTGTCGGGCCAGAAGTGCTCTGGCCAGACACGCCCTGGCCAGAAGCGCTCTGGCCGAAGGCGGCCAGCGGATGCAGCTGCGCCAGGCTGGTAAAGGCCGCCGTGTAACCCGCCCAGCGCAAGACGACGCGACGCGTGACCCGATGGCCCGTCACTCTCAATCGAACGCCGGTCTTTCGACGAAACCGCGGAAGCGCCGGGGCAGTGCGCCTGCGTCCAGGGCCCGGGGCGCGCGGGCCGCCAGGTCGACGCCGTTGTGGGTGTTCCAGAAGAGAACCGGGCCCCGAAGGCTGCCTGCATGCGCGCGTTCGCGGATCTCGGCCAGGCATTTCGCGGTGTAGGTGGCGTCCAGATGCAGATCCGCCGCGGCGGCCAAGGCCAGGGCTTCGCGGCCGGACTGGGTGGGGGCGCCGTAACCCGGTCCCAGCTGGTCCGAAACCAGGTCGAAGTCCGAGGGCGAGACGTCCACGGGAGGAATCCCCGCATCCCGGGCGCGCAGGAAGCGGATCGCCTGCACCGCCAGAAGCGCCAGCCGGCGCCGCGACGGGGGCAGGATGTCGGTCACCAGGACCCCCACCACGCGGGTGGGCAATCTCGCCAGACGAAGCCCCGCGACCAGGCCGGCCAGGGTTCCGCCGCTCCCCACCGGCACGTAGAGTTCGTGAGGCGCGGGCAGGAGGCCTTCCCGGACCTGTTCGGCCAGCTCCAGGGCTGCCGAGATGATCCCGATACAGCCGCGCGTCGACGACCCGCCGGTGCTGACCAGGAAGGGCCGCTCCCGGGCCAGCCAGGAAGCCGACAGCACCCGCAGGGTCTGGGCGGCCGCGCCGGCTACGCCGGCCCCGTAGATCAGTTGCGCTCCATAGGCGGCGTCGAGCAGCAGCAGTTGCTGGACCTCGCGGGTCAGCGGCTGACGGACCAGGACGAGAGTCGTAGCGAGCCCGGCGTCCCGGCCGACGATGGTGGTGGCCAGCCCGTGGTGGGTGCCGAGCCCCCCGGTCGTCACGAGTCTGCGGGCCCGGCGTGCCAGCGCGCTCCCCACCACGAACTCCAGCTTGCGCGGCTTGTTGCCGCCGATCTGGGGGGAACAGTGGTCGTCGCGTTTGACGAACAGCTGATCGTCCGGAATTCCCTCCAGATCAAGCGACTCGACCGGAGTCGGCCCCGACAACACCGGATAGCGCGCGATCTGATCGACCAGGCCCGGGTAGGCGCGAAACAGCGCCAGCTCGGCGTTTGGAGCGCGCTCCGACGAGATCACGCCCTCTGATTCGCACGGACTTGCGTGAGACGCAAGCGGCGCGAACCCGTTTCGAATCGCGGTTGCGAAGCACCCGAAAATATCATTCGACCGTGTTGAATCGGACGCTGGCGAGTCGATTGACAATTCCCGCGGGGATCACTTATGGTCGCCGGGCTACTGATGGGTGCCGGGGCTGCAGGCACCGGCCGCGGGGTTTCCTGAATGGGTGTCGTCGAGCAAACCGAGTCTTCGGGCGAACGTCGCCGGCTGCGCATCTCCAATCCCGCGACGCTCGATCGGATTGGCGAGTTCGACGTCCAGGGCACGACGGACGTGGATGCCGCCATCGAGCGGGCCCGCAAGGCGCAGCCCGAGTGGGCGAGCCTCGGCGTAACGGACCGGGGCAAATTCCTGGAGCGCGCCGCCCGGATCCTGCAGGAACGCCAGGGCGAGTTCGTCGACGTGATCGTGGCCGAGACGGGCAAGGTGCCCTTCGAGGCGCTCTCGGCCGAGATCCTCACGTCGTGCGATGCGCTCCAGTTCTACGCCAAGCGGGCGGGGCGCATCCTCGCCGACCGCACGATCCCCCTGCACCTGCTCAAGAGCAAGAAGCTAAAGATCGCCTACTCGCCGTTGGGCGTGGTGGGAATCATCACGCCCTGGAACTTCCCCTTCGTGCTCGCCCTGAATCCGAGCGTCCAGGCGCTGATCGCGGGCAACACGGTGGTGCTCAAGCCATCGGAGGCGACCCCCTTCTCCGGCCGCATGCTGGGCGACCTGTTCGAGGCGGCAGGACTTCCCGAGGGCGTCTTCAACCTGGTGCTTGGCGATGGCGAGACGGGCGCCGCCCTGGTGGCTGGGGACGTGGACAAGATCTCTTTCACCGGCAGCGTTCGCACCGGTCGCAAGGTGGCCGAGGCCTGTGGCCGGCGGCTGCTGCCCTGCACCCTGGAGCTGGGTGGCAAGGACCCCATGATCGTCTGCGCCGACGCCGACCTGGACCGGGCGGCCCGCGGGGCGGTCTTCGGAGCCTTTTCCAATGCTGGTCAGGTCTGCACTTCCACCGAGCGCGTCTACGTCGTGGAAGAGGTGGCCGACGAGTTCACCGAGAAGGTCGTCGAGCACACCGCCGCGCTGCGCCAGGGCACCAGCGGTGAGTTCGACGTGGGTTCCATCACCTGGCCGCCGCAGCTTGCGGTGATCGAGTCACACGTGCGCGACGCGGTTGCCAAGGGTGCCCAGGTCCGGGCAGGCGGGCGCCGCAATCCCGACTACCCGGGATACTTCTATGAGCCCACGGTGCTCACCCACGTTTCGCACGACATGCAGATCATGCGGGACGAGACCTTTGGTCCCGTACTGCCCATCATGCGCGTGCCCGACGAGCAGGAGGCGTTGCGCCTGGCCAACGACAGCCGCTACGGCCTGAACGCCAGCGTCTGGACGCGGAACAAGCGCAAGGGCGTGGAAATCGCCCGCTCGATCCGTTCCGGCTGTGCCGTGGTCAACGACTGTATGATCACGTATGGAGTCCCCGAGTCGCCGTTCGGTGGGGTGGGCGACAGCGGGATCGGACGGGTGAATGGGGAGATGGGATTGAAGGGGTACTGCCGCACGCAGTCGATCGTGATCGATCGCCTCGGCGGCAAGACCGAGGCCCTCTGGTATCCCTATTCGGCCGGGAAGCAGGCCTGGGTCGTGCGGATGATCCGGATGCTGTGGGGCACCTCGTTGGGGCGATTCCTATCATGAGCCTTCCTACCCTGAGCGTGACCTTCCTACCCTGAGCGTGAGGCTGGGCGGTCAAAGTTGCTTGAAGCGGAGAATGGGATGATCTCGACGATCCTGGTGGCGACGGATGGTTCCGAGGCGGCAGGTGTCGCCGAGAAGTACGGGGTGGACCTGGCCTCGCGTCTGCGGGCGCGCATCGTGGGGCTGTCGGTGGCCGAAGATCGCTTCGTCCGCGGCATGCAGGACGACGGGCTCGGCCTGGAGCCGCCGTCCCTGGATGCCCTGGCCGCCTATCTGAAGAGCCGGGCGGATGCTTCGTGCCGGCGCCTGTCGGATCGGGCGCGGAGTGCCGGGGTGGAGAGTTCGTGTGAGCCCGCCCAGGGCATTGCCGACGATCGCATCGTGGCCCGGGGTCAGCAGGCCGACCTGCTGGTTCTGGCTCGGGGGGGGCAGCATGCCAGGTTCCGGACCGGCCTGATCGGCTCCACCGTGAACGGCGTGATCCGCAAGACCACAAGGCCGGCACTGATCGTTCCCAACGGGGCCCAGCTCGCGGGGCCCATCGTGCTGGCCTTCGACAGCTCGCCGGGCTCTCGAGTGGGCGCGAACCTGGCCGTGCAGCTGGCTACGCGCCTGGGCGAGCCGATCCACGTGTTCGTCGATTCCAAGGACAAGGGCCGCGCGGCAGCCCGCTTCGACGAGGTGCGCGGCCTCGTAGGCAGCCTGCCCGTACCGGTGCGAGAGATCTCTTCCACCCTGGGACGCCCTGACGTGAAGATCGTGGACGCGGCCCGCGAGGTGCGTGCGGGATTGATCGTGATGGGCGCCTACGGGCGCAATCGCATCACCGAGTACTTCCTGGGCAGCAACTCGGCGTCGGTGGTGCGCACGTCTCCGATCGCCGTCCTCGTGGCGCGCTGACGCGGAGCGGACGGCCGCGAGCGTTTCCTTCCATGGACGTCTCGCAGTACCCGCTGACGGAGCTTCGCAGGCGCCTCGATTCCGCGGCCGACAACCAGGCGACCTGGCTTCGCCTGGTGGCCGCACTGCGCGCCGACAGCCGACGCGGCGCCCGCGCCATGGCGGCGAGCGCCGTGCACCGCGCGCTCGCCCGCCGTGCCGAGGAGCGCCGGGTGGACCGGATGTTCTCCCGCCGCCGGCAGCTGTTCCGGGAGGGGGTGCGTCTGGTGGCGGGTGTGGACGAGGTGGGGGTCGGTCCGTTGGCCGGTCCGGTGGTGGCCGCCGCCGTCGTGCTCCCGGAGACGGTGGACCTGCCAGGGCTCGACGATTCCAAGCGCCTGACCCCAGAAGCGCGCGAGCGGCTGGCGACCTTCATCCATCAACAGGCCGTGGCCGTGGCCGTGGCCCAGGTGTCGCGCGAGGAGATCGACCGCATGAACATCCTGCGCGCCACTCTGGAGGCCATGCGCCGCGCGGTGCTGGCCCTCGACGTGGCTCCGGATCACGTGCTGGTGGACGCCCGACGCATTCCCGGGATCGAAATGCCCCAGACACCGGTGATCGGTGGCGATCGCGAGGACGGATCGATCGCAGCGGCTTCCATCGTGGCCAAGGTGTATCGCGACGCCATCATGCGACGTCTTCACCGACGCTATCCAGGCTACGGTTTCGAACGCCACAAGGGCTATGGCACGCGCGAGCACCTGGCGGCCTTGCGAAGCCTGGGTCCCACGCCCGCCCACCGTCGCTCGTTTTCCCCCGTGTCCCAGCTCGCGCTCCGGGACTGAGCATGGCATTCGCGCCCGAAGATTTCCGGGTGGACGAGCTCCCTCTGTACGAGCCCGAGGGCGAGGGCGACCACACGTTCGTGCGTGTCGAGAAACGCCTGAGAACCACGGAAGAGGTGGCCCGCGCGCTTGCACGCGCCGCCGGCGTTCGCCCTCGCGACGTGGGGTACGCGGGCCGCAAGGATCGGGTGGCCGTGACCACCCAGTGGTTCTCGGTGCCGGGCCTCGAGCCATCCAGCGCCCTGGCTCTGGAGCTTCCCGGTGCGCATGTCCTCGAAGCGGTGCGCCACCGTCACAAGCTCCGGACCGGTCACCTGCGAGGCAATCGCTTCCGGATCGTGCTGTCGGATGCCGACCCGGCATACGTCCGCGAGCGGGTCGATGTGTTGGCTCGCGACGGGATGCCCAATCGCTTCGGGGCCCAGCGTTTCGGACGCGACGGCGACAACGCGGAGCGCGGCTCTCGCTTGCTGCGGGGAGAGTCAGCCGTACGCGACCGTCGGAGCGCGCGCTTCCTGGTTTCGGCCCTGCAGTCGGCGGTTTTCAACGCCGTATTGGCCGAACGCGAGCCGCCCCTGGGTCGACTCGAGCGGGGCGACGTGGCGATCCTGCACGGCTCGGGAGGTCTGTTTCGCGTGGACGACCCGGAGGCGGAGCAGGCGCGTGCGGATGCTTTCGAGATCAGTGCCACCGGACCCGTGTTCGGAACGCGTCGCATCGAGCCCTCCGGCGCCGTCGCGGATCGCGAGCGCGCGATCCTGGCGCGCTGGGACATCGACCTGGAAACCCTGCGTCCTCCTCGCGGCATCCGGCTGCGAGGATCGCGCCGAGCGCTGCGGATTCGGCCGGAGTCGGTAGAGGTCGAGTCGGCGACACCGGGAGTCGTGATCTGTTTCAGCCTCCCGGCTGGCAGCTACGCGACCGTGTTGGTGGAGGAGATCCGAAACACGGATCGACCGTCGGACCCGGATGACACCCGCCATCGCGCCGCGGTATCCTGAGGCCCCCGCCCCCGGGCCCTCGACGAGGAGTAATCCATGAAGATCGCCAACGACTTGACCGACCTGATCGGCGGCACTCCCCTGGTCCGACTCAACCGGGTGGCCGCCGACGTGAAGCCGCAGATCGTCGCCAAACTCGAGAGCCACAACCCGGCCAACAGCGTGAAGGATCGCATCGGTCTCGCCATGATCGAAGCGGCGGAGCGCGAAGGCCTGCTCACGCCCGGCGAGTCGGTGATCGTGGAGCCCACCAGCGGCAACACGGGAATCGCCCTGGCATTCGTGGCCGCGATCAAGGGATATCGGTGCGTGCTCACCATGCCCGAATCCATGAGCCCGGAGCGGCGAGCCGTGCTGCGGGCCTTCGGCGCCAAGCTCGTACTGACCGATCCGGCCAAGGGAATGCCCGGCGCCATCGATCGCGCCTACCAACTGGTCTCCGAGATCCCCAACGGGTTCATGCCCCAGCAGTTCCGGAACCCCGCCAACCCCGAGGTCCACCGCAAGACCACGGCGGAAGAAATCTGGAACGACACGGACGGGCAGGTGGACGCGCTGATCGCGGGCGTCGGAACCGGAGGTACCATCACTGGTGTCGCTCAGGCCCTGAAGGCGCGCAAGCCGTCCTTCCAGGCGGTGGCCGTGGAGCCGGAAGACAGCCCCGTGCTTTCGGGCGGCTCGCCGGGCAAGCACGTGATCCAGGGTATTGGTGCGGGTTTCGTGCCCGAAGTCCTCGAGTCCGATCTGCTCGACCAGGTGATCAAGGTGGGCAACGAGGAAGCCCTGGAGATGGCGCGGCGTCTGGCCCGGGAAGAGGGGATCCTGTGCGGGATCTCGTCCGGAGCGGCGGTCTGGGCCGCCCTTGCATACGCGCGCGGCGATGGTGCGAACCTGGGATTGATCGTCGTGATCATCCCCAGCTTCGGCGAACGCTACATCCAGACCCGTCTGTTCGATCCGTACCGCTATGAGGGAAGCGACGACCCCCTGATCTGACACCCGCCCACGGGGGGCACGGAAGAGATAAGGCAGGGCGCCCGTTGGCCGATACGGGATCAAACGGGCACGGCGCCGCCCCCGCCACGGGGCGCCTCCCAGGTGGATGATCTACATTCGCCGCTTCGGATCGGTAGAGGGGGGGAGGGGTATGGGCGACAACCTGGAAAAGAAGCTTCGTTCGATCGTTGCGGACCGCCTGGGTGTGGAGTTTGGTGACGTGACCCCCGAGGCCAGCATCCTCGACGACCTGGGCGCGGACTCTCTCGATGTGGTCGAGCTCGTGATGGAACTCGAAGAGAAGTTCGACATCGAAATTCCCGATGAGGACGTGGAGCGCATGCGCACCGTGGGCGACATGGAGCGCTACGTCACCGAGCGGGCCGCCTGAATCCGACCCGGATTCCGTTCAGGGGTCGGCCCGCGTCCCCGGAAGCAACCCGAGACGCGTGCCCAGCGCCGTGGTCGCCAGGGCGGCGATTGCCACGACCCAGATGCGCGGCGCGCGCAGCGCCTCCCGGGAGGCCTGCCGCGCCATCTCCTGCTGCTGGGGTCCCGGCGGCGCCTTCTCGTACACGTCTCGAAGCGCGGGCGCGGCCACGGCCAGCGAGTACAGGACGAAGATCCCGAACAGGTAGAGCAGGCTGATCGAGAAGCGCGGCCGGAACGGCTGCGTTCGACGAGTCGGGAGTTCGCGCGGCTCGGTCATCCGAAACGCAGGCTACGCAGCGCCAGCCACGGGGTCAAGCGGGCCCGGGCGCGGTAAGATCGCGGCGAGTCGTATCTGCGATGGCATCGAAACCCCAGGCGTCCCGGGTCGTCCTCATCGACGGCGCGAATTCCTTCTATCGGGCCTTCTTTGCCATTCCCAATCTGCGTTCGCCCGACGGCTCGCCGACCAACGCCACCTACGGCTTCGTGAACATGCTGCGCAAGGTGATCCGGGAGGAAGATCCGGACCACCTGGCCGTGGTGTTCGACGCGCGAGGCAAGACCTTCCGGCACCGCCTGTTTCCCGAGTACAAGGCGACCCGCGACGCCCAGCCCGAGGATCTCTCGGCACAGATCCCAGTGCTGCGCGAGGTGCTCGAGGCCTACCGGATTCCGATCCTCGAGATCGAGGACTTCGAGGCGGATGACGTGATCGCCACCCTGGTGGCCAGTGCCCCGTCGGACGCCCGGATCGGAATCGTCTCCAGCGACAAGGACCTGATGCAACTGGTGAGCGAACGGGTGAGCCTGCTGGACGGCATGAAGGATCGCCGCTATGGCCCGAGCGAAGTGGAGGATCGTTTCGGCGTGCCGCCGGAAAAGGTGCTCGACTTGCGAGCCCTGGTGGGAGACCCGAGCGACAACATCCCGGGCGTCAAGGGCATCGGCGAAAAGGGCGCGGCGAAGCTCATCTCGGAATGGAACGACCTGGAGAACCTGATCGAGCACCGGGATGAGATCGAACCGAAGCGCGCCCGCAACGCCCTGGCCGACCAGTGCGAACAGGCGCGACTGTCGAAGCAGCTGGCCACGCTCCGCTCCGATGTTCCCCTGCCCCTGGATTTCGCAGCACTCGCGCGGCGCGAGCCCGATCTGGATGCCCTGCGCGCCCTGTTCGAGCGTCTCGGATTCACGCGACTGGTGGAGTCGCTGGCGGTAGAGGGCGCGCCCGCGGCCGCACCCGCGTCGGCCGCACCGGAGACCGCGGTCGCGATCGTCGCGTCCCGGGACGACCTCGACGCGCTTGCGCGCGACCTCGGGAAGCTTCCGCTGATTCCGCTGGTGGTGGTCACCGAGGGAGACGCGGCCGAGCTCGTGGGTCTGTCGGTATGCGTGGCCCCCGACCGCGGGGTGTATCTGCCCCTGCAAGCGACCAGTGACGGGGAGCCTCCGGTTCCGGTGGCTGAAGTCGTCGAGATTCTCCGGTCGGTGCTTGGCGAGTCGGCGCCGGTGGCCTGGATCGGTAGCGCCGTCAAGACGGCGCAGCGCGTGCTGGGGGACCACGGCTGCGAGATGTCGCTTCCCCACTTCGACGTGGAAATTGCGGCGGCACTTCTCGACCCCGCCGGCGGCCGTACGCTCTCGGCGTTGGCTGCCACGCACCTGGGGGAGCGACTTCCCATCTGGGAGGACCTGGCCGGGTGCGGCGCCAAGGCGCTACCCGCGGTGGCTTTGCCCCTTGGCGTAGTGGCGAACTGGGCCGCACAACGCGCGTGCGCCGTGCGCGCCCTGCACGAGCCCCTGGCCCGCCGGTTGGATGAAGACGGTCTCACGGCCCTGTTCGAAGAGGTGGAGCTTCCTCTCACGAGTGTGCTGGCGCGCATGGAGCGGCGGGGCGTTCGCATCGACGAGGCGAAGCTCGAAGAGCTTTCCCGCGAGTACCAGGGGGAGCTCGAACGCATCGAAAGCGAGATCTTCCAGCTGGCCGGCGAGGTGTTCCTGGTGTCGTCGCCCAAACAGCTGCAGCGGATCTTGTTCGAGAAGCTCAAGCTGCCCGTGATGAGGAAGACCAAGACCGGGTACTCCACCGATGAGGATGTGCTCGAGCAGCTCTCGCTGCAGCACGATCTCCCCCTGCTGATCCTGGCCTACCGCCGGCTGGCGAAGCTGAAGAACACCTACGTGGACGCATTGCCGCGGCTGGTGGATGAGCGCAGCGGGCGCGTGCACCCCACCTTCAACCAGATGGGCGCCGCAACCGGACGATTGTCCGCGAACAATCCCAACGTCCAGAATATTCCGATCCGCACGCCCGAGGGCATTCGCATTCGCGAGGCGTTCGTGCCGGCCGAGGGACACGTGCTGCTCTCCGCTGACTACTCGCAGGTGGAACTCCGCATCCTGGCCCACTATTCCGAAGACGAGACCCTGATCCATGCCTTCCAGGACGGAGAGGACGTCCATCGGCGCACCGCCGCGAGCGTTGCGGGGATCGAGCCCGAGGAGGTGACGCCGCAGCAACGCGACCGAGCCAAGGCCGTGAACTTCGGGATCATCTACGGCTCGTCGGCCTTCGGGCTGGCTCGCCAGCTGGGCATCGCCAGCGCCGAGGCGCAGGAGACCATCGACGCCTACTTCGAGCGCTACCGCGGCGTGCGCCGCTTCCTGGACACCACCGTGGAGGAGGCGCGCGAGCGCGGCTTCGTGCGCACGCTGCTGGGGCGCCGGCGTTACCTGCCGGACCTGTCGTCCCGCAATCGGGTCCTTCGCAACGCCGCCGAGCGCATGGCCGTCAACACCGTGATCCAGGGTACGGCCGCCGACCTGATCAAGAAGGCGATGGTCGGGCTCGACGCCGCGCTGAGGGCCGAGGGCCATCCGGCCCACATGATCCTGCAGGTGCACGACGAGCTGGTGTTCGAGGTGCCGGCGCCCCAGGTGGCCTCCCTGGACGGAATCGTTCGCATGCACATGGAGGGCGTCGCGCCCCTGCGGGTCCCCCTGGTGGTGGAGGTGGGGGTGGGGAAGAACTGGCGAGAGGCCCATTGAGCGGTCTCGACCGCTCGTCCGGCGAGCTTCGAATAGTCGCGGGTGCTCCCGCGTCGAAGCCGATGGATGGATCGAACCCCGGAGGTCGGAACCCCATGGGCGGCGTGGCTTCGGCGGCGGAGCCCACGGGGCCGCCGGAATCCGAGATCGTCGCGCGCGCCAGAAGCGGCGACCACGACGCCTTCCGCACGCTGGTCGAGCGGTACCAGGGTCGCGCGTATCGCCTGGCCCTGAGGGTGTTGGCAGACGAGGAGCAGGCGCGTGACGTGGTGCAGGAAGCGTTTCTCAAGGCCTATGCGGCGCTCGACCGCTTCGAGGGCCGCTCCAGCTTCTACACCTGGTTGTATCGGCTCGTCTTCAACCTCTGCATCGATGCGAAACGCCGGGATCGCTCGGCGAACCAGGTGGAGTGGTCGGAGGAGCAGAGCCTGGAGGTGGCGCCTGGCGCCGCCGCGAGCGCGCCCGAGAACTCCGGGCCGGCGGGGGAGCTCGAGCGCAAGCAGCTGCGCGATTTGATGGTGCGTGCGATCGAGGCCCTCCCGGATGATGCGCGTCGTACCTTCGTACTGCGCGAGGTGGACGGGCTCAGCTACGCGGAGATCGCGCAATCCCTCTGCATACCCAAGGGTACGGTCATGAGCAGGCTGCACTACGCGCGCCGGCGCATGCGAGCGGTGCTCGAAGATGCCGGGGTGGAGATGTCGCCGGTTCCCGGAGCCGCAAAAGGGGAAGCATGACGCTTACGCGACCGGACACGACGGAACCGCCGATCGGGATACGCGACGAGCGCAGGCTCCATGCCTATCACGACGGCGAGCTGCGCGGGCTCGCCCTCTGGCGTTTCGAGCGTCGCCTGGCCCGGTCTCCCGAGCTTCGCGATGAGCTGCAGGCGCTGAGGCGGCTCGGGGTGCTGGCGCGGGAGGTTGCGCCCGACGCCGAGACGCCGGACCTGTGGCAGGACATCGCCAGGCGATTGCCGGCCCTCGACGCCCGCCGCATCGAGGAGGAGCTGCGAAGCCGGGAGCCGGCCGGGGCCCGCCTGTGGCGCCCCCTGGGCGCGCTGGTGGCGGCGGCAGCGACCGCCGCGCTGGTCTTCGCACTCTGGTCCAGCGACAATGCCCACGCCGGCGTGGTGCGATGGCTGGACAGCGGCGGCCGCAATGTGGTCGTGCTGGAAGACGACGCGGACGTCACCATCATCTGGGTGTTCGGGGACTCGGCCGGCGGGCCGGGCCGGGGAGGTGGCGCGTGAGCGGGCTTCGATGGGTGATGGCGGGGATGGCCTGTCTGGCGTTGCTGGCGCCTGCGGCGGCAGAGCCCTCCCAGAAGGTGCGGATGGAGGTCATGGTGAGCCACATCTCCAACGAGCCCGGCGAGGTGGACCCCCGGGCCGACGAGATCGACCGCAAGCTGCGCGACCAGTTCCGCTACGAGAGTCTGACGGTGATCCAGACGAAGACCCTGACGCTCGGTCTGGACGAGGTGGGAAGCGTCCGCCTGCCCAACGGCCGCAGGCTGCAGGTGCGGCCGCTCCAGATCGACGACCGGGGGGTCCTGACCGCCGTGAGCCTGGAGGGCAGCGTCGACGCCGATCTCCGCATCCGCAACGGCCATCTGGTGGTGATCGGGGCCGAGAGCTACCGGGGCGGCAAGCTCGTGGTCAGCCTGGAGCCGCACTTCTGAGGCCGATTCCGGGCCCCTGCGAATGGCCTTCCCAGCGGGGAAATATTTCTTCCAACCGAACGATTTATTCGAGATTCCCGTGACACCTTCGGGGCTGGGCAGCCACTTAGGTATTAGAAAACAAAATATCCCCTTCCCAGGGAGGCCCGGAACTGTTCCGCAGTTCCGGGTCTTCCTGTTTCTGCGGACTCGGATCGGGGACTCAGGGGGCGGCGTCGAACAGATTCAGACGGAAGCGCTCGCTCCGGTCCATCCAGGCCGCGTCCACTCGCAGGCCCGAGTCGCTGGCCAGCGTCTCGATCTCGTCCGGCGAGTACTTGAAGGCGTTCTCGGTGAAGATGGGCTCGTCGCGGGCGAATTCGACCTCCAGATCCAGGCCTTCGATCGCCACGCGCTGGGCCTTGCGGCTCACCAGCGAGATCTCTACCCGGCCCTCGTCTTCGCGGTAGCGGGCCCGGTGCCGGAACTGCGTCGGATCGAAATTGCCCCCGAGTTCGCGGTTCATGCGGCTCAGCAGATTCAGGCTGAAGCGGGCCGTCATGCCTCGCGAGTCGTCGTAGGCGCGCTCCAGGGTCGCGCGGTCCTTGCGCAGGTCGATGCCGATCAGGAGGCCGTCGCCGGGCTCCATGGCGGCGCGGATCCTGCGCAGGAACGTGCGGGCCTCGTCGCGATCGAAGTTCCCCACGTTCGAGCCCAGCCAGGCGATCAGCTTGGGACGCCCGGTCTCGGCGCGAACGTGCCGGAGCCCCTCGTGATATTCGCTGGCGATGGCGCGGATCTCGAGGCCCTGGTAGCGCTCCAGCAGCTTGAGAGCGCTGTCCTCGAGGGTGGCTCGGGAGATATCCACCGGGACGTAGCGCAGACCGCCGTGGCGGCGCAGGAAGGCCTCGATCAGCAGGCGTGTCTTGGAGGAGTTGCCGCTGCCCAGCTCGGCCAGGGTGACGCGCTGGGAGAAGCGAGCGGCGATCTCGTCGGATCGGGCTTCGAGAATCTCACGCTCGGCGCGTGTGACGTAGTACTCGGGAACTTCGCAGATCTCTTCGAAGAGCTTCGAGCCCTCGTTGTCGTAGAGAAAACGACACGGAATCGTCTTGGGCGCCGTGGTGAGCCCGCTTTCCACCTCGTCGGCGAAACTGGCCTCGACAGCTGGTTCTGCCTCGATCAGGGAATACCGGGAGGTCGCATTCGAGCGCTTCATGTCCCCTCTGTTCGCCGGCCGTCGGGCGGAATCCGATCCGGCCGAAATCAAGCCGACGAGAATGCTGCGACGTGACCGCCGGCGCAACCCGACGCCGCAGTGTCGCACCCGGGGCCGGCTTCTGTCATGCTCCGCGTGTGCGAAGACGCGAGGCGACCTTCGTCGTCGCATTGGCCGCGCTCGCCGCGTGTCGCGTCCTCCTGTTTGCGGCGGCGTTCCCGTTCTTCAGCAACGTGGACGAGCACCGCCACGTGGACGCGGCACTCAAGTACGCCCGCGGCTACCTGCCGGCCCCCGGAACCGACGCCTACGAGCCCGAGATGGCGACGTTTCTCGGGATCTACGGGTCGCCCGAGTACTACATGCGCCCCTGGGAGCGGGGCGAGGCGGCGCCGCCCGCGTGGGAGCGGCAGCCAGGCGCCATGCTGGACAAGATCGAGGGCAGCCGCACGTTCCTCGAGGGGCTCCCGAATCTGGAGGCCTACCAACCCCCGGTGCACTACGCCCTGGCGGGCGCCTGGATCCGGGTCGGACGCGCCCTGGGTCTCGACGGGGGTCAGCTCCTGTACTGGGCTCGCGGTCTGAACGCCATCTGGATGATCCTGCTGCTGCTGGGTTCCTATCTTTTCATGCGCGACGCCGTACCCGGCGACGCCTTCCTGCGCCTGGGCATCCCGATCCTGCTTGTCGTGTTTCCCCTGGACGTCTTCTACTACGTGACCCAGGACGCCCTGTCGCCGCTGCTGTTCGCTCTGGGTTTCTTCGGGGCCGCGCGCCTGGCGCGGGTTCCGGCGGCAGGCGCAGCCGCGTACGCGGCGGTGGGGGCGGTGGCCGCGGCCGCTCTGCTCACCAAGTACACCAGCCTGGCACTGGTCCCCGTCTACGCACTCGCCACCCTCTACGCCCTGTGGGCGCGGCCCTCCGCGCGCCGCTTGCGCGGGGAGGGCGGCCGCTGGGTTCTCACCTGGCTGCTGCTGTTGTTGCCCGTTTGCGCCTGGCTCGTTCGCAACCAGATCCTGTTCGGCGACTTCGTGGGAACCGGCGAGAAGCTCGACCGGATGGGTTGGGGGCGGAAGCCCTTGGGCGAGTACTGGGACCATCCCCTCTTCACACCGGGCGGGATCGCGGTTTTCGTGAGCGACCTGATTCCCCGCTTCTGGCGCGGGCAGCTGGCCTGGTATCGCACCACCCTGGCGTGGCCGTTTGCCGACGGCTTCTACACGCTGACGACGCTGATCTTCCTGGCGGCCGCCGCGATCGGTCTGCGCAGACGTGAGCGCGGTGATCCGGCGCGCGTGATCGAGCCCCTGGGTTTCGTGGCCCTGATCGGTTCGGTCGCGACCCTGGCCGGCCTCTCGCTCCTGTTCGTGTACGGGGAGAAGACGGATCCCTCGACGGCGAAGCCCTACTTCAGCCACGGGCGCCTGATCGCAGGCGTGCTGGTTCCCTTCCTGTGGTTGTATCTGCGGGGCATCCAGGTGGCCGCCGCAGCCCTCCCGGAACGGGTCCGGCGGCCCGCCGCCTGGGCCGCCCTCTGCGTGGTGGCCGCAGTGTGCCTGATCTCCGAGATCGCGATGACACGCGAGATCTTCGCCAGCCACTACAACTGGTTTCACCTGCCGTGAGCCGTTCGCCATGCCCGAACGGATGCCCACCTGGCGACGAATCGGCTACGGCCTGGGAAACGGTGGCTTCCAGATCACCGAGCGGATCGTCGTCTCCATCGCGGTCTATTTCTATCTGCCGCCCCCGGACCGGGGCCTCGTGCCCCTGGTTTCCGAGAACATCTTCCTGGGCTTCCTCACGGTCTACGGCCTGGGCATGTTGGTCGCGCGCTGCTTCGACTCCGCCGCCGATCCCCTGGTGGGCCACGCCTCGGACCGATCGCGATCGCGGCTGGGAAGGCGCCGGTCGTTCCTCGTGTACGGCATCGTTCCCATGACGGTCCTGCCGGTGCTGATTTTCTGGCCTCCGGGCCCGCCAGGCTCGCTGGTGAACGCCTTCTGGTTGGCGTCGTTGCTATCGCTCTACTTCGTGGCCTTCACGGTCTACGTGGCGCCCTATCTGGCCCTGATCCCGGAGATCGCGTGGTCCGAGTCGGAACGCGTGAAGCTCGGCACGATCCTGGCGGTGGCGGCGATGCCGTTCGCAGCGGTCTTCGCCACGGCCTGGACCCTGGGCATCGAGCTCGGTCGCGATGCGGGGCTGTCTACCGCCGACGCGGTGCGTTGGGTGGTGGTGGGGGCGGCGAGCCTGGCGTTCGTCCTGTGCCTGGTCCCCATCCTGGTGGTGGACGAGAAGCGATTCGCGCGCAGCCAGCGTTCGGATCTGCCACTGGGACAGGCGCTGCGCACGACCCTTGGCAACCGCCCCTTCCTGATCTACCTGGGCGCCCAGCTCCTGTTCATCTTCGGCGTCACCATGATCCAGACCGCGCCGCCCTACCTGGCGACGGTGTTGCTCGGACGCAGCGAAGGCTTCGCCGCCTGGCTCGGTCTGGGAACCCTGGCGGGAATCGGCGTGGGCTTCGCGGTGATCGGTCACCTGGTGCAGCGCGTCGGCCCCAAGCGGGTGATGATGGGCTGTCTTTGCCTGTTTGCAGTGGCCATGGCCCTGTTGGGGTTCCTGGAGGCGGACGTTCCCGGCGGTCCCCACGATCGCCGCAACCTGTGGCTCGCGTTCATCGCGGTGGCGGTGGTGGGACTTCCCGTAGCGGGTTTCCTGGTGGTGCCCCACGTGATGATCAGCCAGCTCATCGATTGGGACGAGCGCCGCACCGGGGCGAACCGCTCGGCCATGTACTACGGCGTGCAGGGCCTGCTCACCAAGTGGATGTACGGCGCCTCGCTCTGGGCCTTCACCTTCCTGTTGTCGCGCTTCGGCAACAGCCCCGATGAACCGGCAGGCGTGCTCCTGATCGGTCCGGTGGCGGCCGTCACCAGCCTGCTGGCCGTGGTGGGCTACGCCCTGTACCCGGAGCGTCGCATCCAGGCCGAGGCACGCGAGGCGCTGGGCCCGGGCTCGAACGCCCAGCAGGACCCGGGCTCGAAGGTTCTATCCTGAACCCCGAGATGAATCGGCTGGCTTCCCCGCGCACCCGCTTCGCACTGGGGCTCGCCCTGGTGGCGCTGCTGAAGCTCTGGCTCGTGGCCGATACCCCCATCGCCGCGCGCGCAATTCCCCACGACCAGCAGCGCTACGCCGAGATGGCCGATCAGGTGATCCGCGGACATTGGCTGGGCGATTACGACGCCATGACCCTGATCCGCGAGCCGTCCTATCCGGTCTTCATCGCGGTGGTGCACGCCGTGGGCGTGCCCCTGCGTCTTGCCGTCGAGCTGCTGCTGATCGGCGCATCCGGGCTCCTGGCCTGCGTCCTGGTGCGCCTGGGCCTGCCCCGGTCGGTGGCCTTTTGCTGCTTTGCGGTGCTGGTTCTGCAGCCGCATAGCCTGTTGGTCGATCGCGAGCTGCTGCCGTCGGGCTTCTACCTGCCGGTCCTGCTGATGGCGATTGCCTTGCTGCTGCTGGCCGGGAACGCCGTGCGGGCGCGGAATCGCTGGCTGCACGCCGGCGGGGCGGGTCTTCTCCTGGGGATCCTGTGGACCACGCGACCCGAGAAGCCGCTGGTGTTGGGCCTGGTGCTGGTGTTCGCAGGCCTCGACGCCCTGGCTCGGCGGGCGCGCGGCTCGGGTTGGCGCGCATCGCTCGCCGCCGCGGCGGGCGTGATCGGCATCGCGTTCGCCTCGATCGCGAGTGTCGCGTGCGGCTTCGCCGCCATGAACGCTCTCCACTACGGGGTCTTCAGGACGTCGGATCTCTCCGGAGGTGGTTTCGCGGCGGCCAATCGTGCACTGCTGTCCATCGAGCACGCGTCGCCCCGCCGATTCGTGCTCGTGCCCCGCGACGTGCGCGAGCGCGTCTACGCCGTGAGTCCCGCCTTTCGCGAGCTGCGACCCCATCTCGAGCAGGTGGGCTGGGGACGCAACGTGAGTTGCAACCTGGTGCAGGTCTGCGACGACTATGCTGGCGCCTGGTTCATGTGGACCCTGCGCGAAGCGGCCGGCCGGGCGGGCCACATGGGATCGGCGGGCGAAGCGGCCGGCCGGGCGGGCCACATGGGATCGGCACGCGAAGCGGCCGGTCGGGCGGGCCACATGGGATCGGCACTCGTAGCGGATGCCTGGTTCCAGCGCGTCGCGGACGACATCGAGAACGCGCGCGTGCGCGGCGAACTGCCGCCGGCCCG
>JAQBHB010000045.1:0-58751 GCA_032128115.1 Deltaproteobacteria bacterium
CGAGCAGCTGCCCGATCTCCTTGAGGGACATCTCGCGACCGTCGTCGAAGCCGAACCGGAGCCGCAGCACCAGCTCCTCGCTGTCGCGGCGGCCGGCCTCCGGCGCGAGCCGGCGCGGGTTCGTCCACAGGTCCTCGAGCCGCAGATAGAGCTCGGTGGGGTCGTGGCGCTCGGCGCGGAACGAGAAGGTCTCCGGAAAGAGGCTCTCGAAGCCGTGGCCAGTGTCGCGCTCGAAGCGCACCTCTCGCGCATGGAAGGCGTAGCTGAAGCGGTAGCTCGCCTTGAGTCGCTCGATCCGGAAGTCGAGGCGCGGGATGCCAGCCGGCCCGCTCATGACCTCAGAGGACGGGCTGCTTCGGGTTCTCTCCGGACTCGTAGTAGCTCTCCACGCGCCGAGCGAGCTCGCGTACACGTTCAGGCAGTCGTTGCTGAGGCCAGCGCTGGTTCGCAAGGCGCATGCGATCCAGCAGCGGCTGGGCGTCCGGGAAGGCTTCGCGCGAGAGCGCGTCGTCCACCGCCAGCCAATACTCGATCGCCGTTTGAGTACGCGAGGCCCGGTCGCGCAGCTCGGCCCGCCCGGGCGAAGTGACCCCCAGCTCACCGAGCTCTCGCACCAAGGAGCTCAGATCGCTCTGCGCGCTGCCCAGCGGCTGGCGCAGCGAACCATCGCCAGCGCTCACCAGCCCCTCGACGATGGCATCGAGCTTGCGCCGCACCGGCTCGTGCGAGATCTCGCGCGCGAGGATCACGCGGCCCAGTGGGCCGCCGGCCGGCCGGGCCAGGGCGCGCGCGTGGACACGCAGCCGCACGCCGCGCCCCACTGGCAGCTCGATCTCCTGGTAGCAGCCCGCTTCGCTGTCGAGCGAGAGCGCCGGCAATACCAGATCCCGAACCTCGGCGGACAGCACCTGTTCGAGCGGCCGCCCGCGGGCGTCATCGCCGAAGCCCAGGTACTCGCGCGCCAGCCGGTTGGCCGCGCGGACGACGCCGTCCGCGTCCACGGCCAACGCGCCCGTGTCGAGCTCGTCCATCACCGCTTCCAGGAAGACGTTGGCGCCACGCAGGTCGCCCCCCAGTCGCTCGTTCTCCTCGGCCAGCGCGTGGTGCTCGGCGGCTCGCCGCACCACCTGCTTCAGCTGGTCCGGCTCCCAGGGCTTCGTGATGTAGGCGTAGACGTGGCCGTCGTTGATGGCCTGGATGATGGCCTCCATGTCGGAGAAGCCGGTGAGGATCATTCGCACCGTGGACGGGTGGCGCTTGCAGACCTCCGTGAGGAACTCGACTCCGTCCATGTTGGGCATGCGCTGGTCGGTGAGCACGGCCGCAATCGGCGACTTCTCGTCCAGCAGCTCGAGCGCGGCCCGGGCGTCGTTCGAGGTGTAGACCTCGTAATCGTCCTCGAACGTGAAGGCCATCGTCTCGAGGATGGCCTCCTCGTCATCGACGACCAGGATGCGCGGGAGAACTGTACCCGTCATGGTATTCGCAGGCGCGGCGAGCGACGGCTCCCGCTCACCAACCCAGATAGCTGCCGGACTTCCGCTTCTCCGATTCCTTCGCCTGGCGTTTGGCGATTTCGGCTCGGATCCGCTTGCGGTCCGCATCCAGGCGCTTGAGCAGTCGCTCCTTCGCTGCGCTCGACCACGGCCGCTGTTCGGCCACGTCTCGCAGACTTCGGAACTTGCGATAGCCCCAGAGCTCGTGCTTGAACTCTTCCTCGATGAACTTGACCATGATGGCGTCGTCCAGGAAGCCCAGACCCGGGACGTGATCGGGAATCAGGTCTTCCGGATTCGAGAAGTAGGCGATGCCCGCAAGCACCTGGGTGCGCACGTTCTTGGGCGCCGCGTACTCGTCGTCCTGGATCATGTCCGTGAGGTCCGCCAGCACCGAGATCGCCTCGGTAACGAACGGGGGGGTCTTCTTGGAATCCCGCACCCGCATCACGATATCCCGGGCGTCTCGGATGATGGCGGCGGGATCCTGGTCTGCGGCGCCCTTCTTCGCCTGGCGGTAGAGCGAGCGGAAATAGTTCGCATCCGACTCGTCGAGGGTGAAGCTGACCTTGAATTTCGCTGCCATCTGGGCCTCCCGGATTCGCAGGCGCGGCAAACCGTTCCAAGCGATCGACTCTATCAGTACCGCGCGTACTCGATCAAGCGATCCAGGGAGCGGTTCCAATCGCGCTCCCAGTGCTCCAGCACGATCTCTCCGGGGCTGGCGCCCCGCTCCAGAATGGCCAGGATGGGGTCCAGGAAGGGCCGCTCGTCGGCGTCCCTCGCGCCCGCGTGACCGATCCGCGAAAGCCCCTCCCCCGCGATCGATGCCAACTCCCGCGCCACCTCCAATACCGGCCGGCCGGCGAACTCCGCCGCCAGGCCCCGGCGCGCCACGTCGGCCCGGGCCACTTCGCGTTGCGCGGGCTGGGTGTGGGACACCAGATCCCAGGCGGCAGCGAGCGCGTCCGCGTCGTAGAGCAGGCCCTTCCACAGGGCCGGCAGGGAGCACGTGAGGTCCGGAGGCACGGCATCGGCGCCGCGCACCTCGATCACCCGCTTCAGGCGTACGTCGGGAAACAGGGTAGTCAGGTGACGATCGAAGTCCGCCACGCTGGCGCGGGTTTCCGCCAGGCCGTCTCGCATGAACTGCCGGAAGGTCAGGTGGGTGGCCTCCCGGTATCGCCCGTTGCGCACCACGAAGAACATGGGGACGTCCAGGGCCCACTCCACGTAGCGGCGGTAGCCGAAATCCGGATCGAAAACCCAGGGCAGCAGCCCGCAGCGGTCCGGGTCCATGTGTTGCCAGATGTGCATGCGCCTCGAGATGAACCCGTTGGCCTTGCCCCCGGACAGGCTCGAATTGGCGAAGATTGCCGAGACGACCGGTGAGATGGCCAGGGCGGTGCGCATCTTTGCCACCATGTCGGCCTCGTCGGAGTAGTCGAAGTTGGCCTGCACGGTCGCCGTGATGTGCATCATGTCCAGAGCCAGGCTGCCCTGCTGGGGCAGGTAGCGGCGCATGATCCGGTAGCGCTCCTTGGGCACTTGCGGCGCCGCTTCGACGCCGTGGATGGGGCGCATCCCCAGGCCCAGCCACACGATCCCCAGGGGCTCGCTGACCCGGTGCATCAGGGCCAGGTGGGTGTGGAACTCGTCGCAGGTCTCGTGGATGCTGCGAAGCGGGACCCCGGAGAGCTCGAACTGTCCGCCGGGCTCCAGGGTGATGCTGGCGGAGTCCTTCTGGAGGGCGATCAGCGCGCCGCCTTCCCGCACCCGGGTCCAGCCCTCGTCCGCTGCGATGCGCTCCAGCAGGGAGGCGATGCCGCGCTCGCCATCGAAGGGCACGGGCAGCCGCTCGGTCAGGAGCAGACCGATCTTCTCGTGCTCGGTTCCGACCCGCCAGCGCTCGGGGTGCTTTTCGCCCGACTGGAGAAATGCCACCAGTTCGTCGACGGACTCGACGGGCGTCTGCTCGTCGGGCACGGCGCCGAAGCTCACGGGGTCGCGGCTTCCCTGAGAAAGCGCTCGAGGAATGCGCCGAGGGCGGCTTCGATCTCGCCCTCCGCATCGAGGGGGAGGGTGCAACAGGGACCCTCGGGTTTGCCCACGTGGAATGGCCCCACCAGCGTGACGTCGCCCCGGCTCTTGACCGTGACGATGGCGCGATGACGGCCGCGTCTCAGGTCGAACTCGACGGCCCGCAGGTGCTTGTCGTCGACCTGGATCTCGCCAAGAGCCACGCGCAAGTGGGGGGCGCCGGCGGCGTGGGCCCCCCGGTGGAAGCGCTCGAGGGCCGACCCGACGCGACTGCGGATCTTCTCGGCGCAGGCCCGGGCCTCGTCGAGTCCCCCCCGGTGCGCGGCCTCGCGCTCGCCAAGCTCTCGCCCGAGGTGTTCGAGTCGGTCGCCCAGGTCGATGGTCATGTGCCGAGGATACTGGAAAAGACGCGTCGGAGGTCAGAACGCCTCTTCGGTGGCGGCCAACAGGGTGCCGGAATTCATCAGGGCCAGCAGGCTATCGCGGGCGCTGTCGAAGGCGTGGCGAGAGGCGGGATGCACGGGGGCCCCGCCCGGCGTTCCCAGCTCGGCGGGGTTCACGTAGCGACCGTCGTGGGAGACCCGGAAACACACGTGGGGACCGGTGGCCAGACCCGTCTTGCCCACGTAGCCGATCAACTGCTTCTGGCTGACCCGCTGTCCCACCTCGAGGCCGCTCACGTACCGGGACATGTGGGCGTAGTAGGACACATACCCCCGGGCGTGGCGGATCTTCACCAGGTTCCCGAAGCCGCCGGCAGGCGCCTTGTAGATCACCTCGCCATCCGCCACCGCCCAGATGGGTGTTCCGGTGGGCGCGGCATAGTCGATGCCGTAGTGCGGTCGCGTGATCTTGAGGATCGGGTGGTGGCGCGCCGACGTGTAGCTGGAGCTGATGCGGGCGTACCGCAGCGGCGCCTTCAGGAACTGCCCCTCGACGCTGGTCCCATCCGGGCGGTAGTAGCCGCCGTAGCCGTTCTCCGACTCCTCGAAGTAGATGGCCGTGTGGTCCCCCACGATTCCGGAGTAGCGGGCCGCCAGGATCCTTCCGGGACGCACGTACACCGATTCGCCCGCGTCGTTGTCGGTGTAGAGGCGTTCGTACAGCACCTGGAACTCGTCGCCCGCGTGCATGTTGCGAGAGAAGTCCACATCCCAGGCGAAGATGTCGGCGAACTCGCTGGCCAGCAGTGAGCTCTCGCCCAGATCCTTGACCGCGTCGTAAAGGTTCGAGATGACGACGCCGGCGATCCGGGCCGGGCGCGGGCGCAGCTCGCTCTCCTCGCGCGCCACCTTGTACTCGCCGTCCTCGACCCGCATCCGGTAGCTCACCACCGACGAGGTGCGGTAGCGGAAGTCGACCACCTCGCCGCGGGCGTTCCGGGACAGGCGATAGCCGTGGCCCGGCTGGGAGCGGCGGAAGTCGAACAGGGGCGAGATGGCCTGGGTAACCTGCACCACGATCTCCTCCGGCACGCCCTCGCCGCGGAGCGAGCTCGAGAGGGTTTCGCCGCGCCCCAGCGACCCTCGGATCACTTGCACCTCCGCCTCGACCGCTATTTCCGGCTCGGCGACGCGCACTTCGGGCTTCGCCACCACGGCGTCGAGCAGGTCCGGCTCCTGGCGGGCGATCAGTTCGGCAGGCGGCACCGGCAGTTGATCCGCCATCCGCACGCCGCTCGGGCGCGACCCCGCCGCCGACGTAAACGCCGAAAGCGAGATTCCCATGACTGAAGCTGCCCCCACCCCCAACGCCATCGAGACGACGAAGTGCTTGTGGTAGGGGACGGCGTAGCTGGAGCGCCTGCTCCGTCGTCGCATCGATTCTCCGGCTGGCCGGGTCGCGGCGGTATAATTAGCCTTCAGCGAGCCAGTCCGCACTTGATACACGCGTTCCGGATGCAGGTAGGTGCGACAAATCACACGACCCAAAAAGTGGGGGTTCCCCTACAGATTGCATCGCAAAACACGTCCCCGCCTGGGATTTCCTGCGCTAGCCGTGGCCCTGGCCATCGCTTCGGGCCTGCTCCTCGGCACCAGCATCCCCCAGGCGCCCCCGGAGACCCCGCCGGTACCCACCCCCCAGGAAACGCCGGGCCAGCGCGCCGCCCGCATCCTGGGCGAGGCCATCCAGATTCGGACGGTCAATCCGCCGGGTGACGAGCGGCCTGCAGCCGAGTTCTTCACGAACCAGCTGGCAGCGGCCGGAATCGAAGCGGCCCTTGTGGAAACTCCGCCCGGGGATTCGAAAGTGGGCCGGGCCGCCGCCTGGGGGCGATTGCGGGGAGCGGGCAAGCGGCGTCCCCTGGTGCTGCTGTCTCACCTGGACGTGGTTCCCGCCGAACCGCCGGACTGGGAGGCCGATCCCTTCGGCGGCGTCGAGCGCAACGGCTTCGTGATCGGGCGCGGTGCGCTGGACGCCAAGGGCGTGGCCGTGGTCCACCTGCTGACCGTGACCGAGCTGGCCAAGCGCGAGCACAAGCTCGAGCGCGATCTGATCTTCCTGGCCACGCCCGATGAGGAGGACGGCGGCCGCCTGGGCGCCGGCATCCTGGTTCGCGAGCGTCCCGACCTGCTCCACGACGCCGAATACCTGGTCACCGAGGGCGGGAGCGTGCGCCTGGGCGCCGACGGAACGAACCCCGTATGGAGCATCGCCATCACCGAGAAGAGCCCGTGCTGGCTGCGGGTGGTGGCCACCGGTACCCCCGGCCACAGCTCGGCGCCGCCGCGGGACGCGGCGGTTTCGCGCCTGGTAGAAGCCCTGGATCGGGTGCGCCGCATGGAGCATCCGGTGCTGGTGGTGCCCGAGGTGCAGCGAATGTTCGAAACCCTCGCACCGATCGCGCCTCCCGAGGACAAGGACGGCTACTCCGACCTGGCGGCCAGTCTTGGGCTCGATCTGGAGTTCCGCAACCGCTTCCTGGCCGATCACGCCCACAACGCCCTGGTGCGCAACACCCTGGCCATCACCGTGCTCGAGGGTGCGTCGCGCACCAACACCCTGCCCGGCGAAGCGGCGGCCCACCTGGATGCGCGCCTGCTTCCCATCGAGCGTTGCGACGCCTTCGCGGCCCAGGTGCGCGAGACCATCGGCGACGCGCGCATTCGCGTGGAGACGCTGCTCTCGTTTCCGTCGCGCAGCTCACCGGTGGACACGCCCCTCTACCAGGCGATCCGGACGGTGGCCATGGCCAGCGACCCGGAGGCCATCGTGCTGCCGCGCATGCTGGCGGGCTTCACGGACGCCCACTACTTCCGCGACCTGGGCATCGTGTCCTACGGCTTCGTGCCACGCTGGCACCGCGCCGACGAAACCCGCGGCATTCACGGCCCCAACGAACGCATCTCCGTCGAGAACCTGACCCGCGGCGTGGAAACCCTGGTCGCCATCATCGAAGAACTCGACCGCATGGACACCCGGGAGAACTGACTAGATCAATTCCTGGACGGCCTTGTGCAGGGCTTCGAAGAGGGGCTCGATCTCGTCGAGTTCGAGGCAGCTGAAGGCGATGCGGAGATCGCGGCTTCCAACGGAGATCACGCCCATGCCGTACCCGTCCAGCAGGCGCAGGCGCACCTTCTCCGCGTCGACGCCGTGGATCGCCACGCACATGAAGTATCCGCTGTTGAAGGGATACACGTCCCAGGACTCGCGATAGCGCGGCTCGCGGGCCACCTGGTCCACCTTCTCGGCCCGCTCCCGCAGGCACTCGCTCTTCTGCTTGCGCTCTTCGGCAACCGATGACGAACCCAACGCCCGCTCCACCACGGACTGGGAGAACTGCGACACATTGGAGATGCCGCTGCGGATCGCGCCGCGTACCTTGGCGTCGAGCACCGCCACCACCTCGTCGCAGGTCTCGGGATTTCCCGGCCCGAACGTCATGAAGCCGCAACGAAGACCCCAGGCGAACAGCTCCTTGGTCGCCCCGTCGAGCCTCACCGCCAGCAGGTTGGGATGGCGATTGGCGAGCACGCCGAACAACGACTCGGTCATGGAGCGGCCGCGAAGGTGATAGAACAGGCCGAAATAGGCATCGTCGAAGACCGCCACGATCCGCGTCCCGGTTTCGGCCTGGCGCACCAGGGCGTCGGCAATCTGCTCGCCCTCCGCCTCGGTCGGCACGTAGCCCGTCGGGTTGTTGGGGAAGTTGAGGAGAGTCAGGACCTTCTCGCGCTCGTCGGCCGCCTGGGAAAGGCCGCTCGCGAACCCGTCGCAGTCGAAGCCCTCACCCGCATAGAACGGGAACGTCCGGATCTCGGCACCGAAGCGCACCTGGTAGGCGAGCCGGTAGTTCCCCCACAGCTTGTCCGGCAGCAGGATCCGGTCGCCCTCGCCAACGAAGAGATCCCCCACCAGCGACAAGCCGTGGGTGATGGCCGCGGTCACGACGGGCAGACCGAATTGCTTTCCGCGCAGTGAGGGATTCTCGCCGAGCATCTTTTCGCGCCAGCGCTCGCGCAATCCCGGACGCCCACCGGGCGGGGCGTAGTCGAGCGCGTCGGCCGGGCCCACCTCGTGGACGTAGCGCTCGATGGAGGGCAGGTGCATGGGCTCGCCCCCCTCGGTGGCGATACCGATGGTGGCGTTGGATACGTGGGCGCGTTCCCTGGCTTCCGCGGACTGGGTGAGGATGCCCTTCGGATAGTAGAGCCGACGCCCCAGCGGCGACAGCATCCCGAGAACCTCGGGGGCTGCAGCCTCGAGGCGCCGGTTGAGTTCCTGCGCCAGCGGGTTCAACGGTTGGGTCTCGCGGACTGTCACGGGCTCGATTTCCTGGGTACGACCGCGCGGGAATCTACAGCCGACGGTGCAGCACGTCCACGAAGTCGTCGAATCCCAGTGCGCGCCAGAAGGCCTGACCCTCGGGATTGCCGGTCGCGACCCGCACCTCGACGCGCGTAACGCCCCGGGCGGCCAACCAGTCTCGGGCCGCAGCCACCAGCGCCCGCCCGATCCCCCGTCGCCGCCGCGCCAGGGCGACAGCCAGGTCCGTGATCTCGGCGCGCTCGGTTTCGTGCTGGATGGAAGGCGCCCGGTCGATCCGCACCGTGCAGAAACCCACGAGTTCGACGGGGCCCGAGCCGTCTGCCAGCTCCCACACGAAGGTCGCGGCATCTCGATCGCGAAGCCCTGCGGCCAGCAGGTCGCGGACCCGGGGGGCGGCATCCGGACGCATCTCGAACAGCGGGTCGACACGCGCGTGGTGGGCGGCCAGATCCGACCACAGCACCACCAGGCGATCCAGGTCGCGGGGGTGGGCGTCGCGCACGGCGCCGGGGGCTCGCGGGGTGGAGGGGCGCTCAGCGCTCACCAACCCCGTCGTCTTCCTCCCCCTGTTCGTCTGCCGAATCCGCCGAGCCCGCCGAATCTTCCGAATTGGCCCCGAAGGCCCCCTGTGACTGGATACCCAGGGCCTCCTTCTGGCGCTCCTCCTGGCTGCGGCCCTTGAGCGCCGCCACCGCCCCGGCGCGCAACATGCGAAAGCTGCCATGGCGGGTGCCGTCGCGTTCGAAACGACCCTTCAGGAGCGTGCCGTCTGGGGAGACCTCCACTGTTTCGTAGCGGGTGCCGCCTTCCACCGTCTCGGCTCGTGCCGAGCCCATGATGTCGGTGCGCTCGAATATGGGCAGTTCGGGCATGCCCTCGATGCTCCAGCTTTCGATGTAGCTGATCACCGAAGCCGACATCGCGTTCGAGCCCTCCCGGGAGCGCCAGCCCTTGGCGTCGGAGCCGCGCAGGGACTTCGACTTCGAGCCGCGCGAGTTGTACGAGAGCCCCGCCATGATCTCCGCGAACTGGCCCGGATTCGGGGTCCAGAAGTGCAGCTCGCGCGCGTACTGCCCGGTATCGCGGCGCTCGAAGCGCCCCGATTCGTCGACGAAGACCACGATGGGATATTCGGTCCAGCGGATCCGGCTCCCCGATTTCTCGAAGATCCAGATCTTGTCGTCCCAGCGCTCCACGTCGGGATGGGTGCTGTTGTCGTCGCGGTAGTGGATGAGCAGGTGCCAGGTGCCGATCAGGTCCACGGCCCGAGCCGACGCCGCGGTCGGAACGGCCAGCGTGAGGCCCAGGGCCGCCAGCGCGGCGCGGGCCACGCGCGAGGCTAGATGGCGCGTTCGGTTTCGGGGAAGCTTCGCCATACCGGCACTCCGCAGAAATGCGTGCCCTCGGTGCAGCGCGGTCGCGCCAGGCCCGTGCGCACGTAGCAGGGCGGCCCCACGTGCTCCATCAGCACGGGATGGACCGCGCGCACCTGCTCAACCTCGTCCATGGAGGCCCGCCAGATCTCGCGTTGGGCGTTCAGACAGGTTCGCATGGTCCACTTGTGCAGCAGATCGAGCAGTGTTCCCGACTGCTCGAAGCGAACGGCCAGGGCGTTGGGCAGCACGTAGAGCGCGAGTTCCGGCGCTACGCCCGCTTCCAGCAACCGGGCCCGGGCGTGCCACGAGGCCTCGCAGCTCTCGACAAACAGGGTGTGGCAGGCCGGATCGTCCCGGATCAGCTCGGGCTCCACCACGTCCACGTGCGCCGGGACCGTCCGCGAGAGCAGCGGCCTCGAGCCGGGGACCGTGCGGTGTCGCTGGTCCTGGGAGTCGGCCGTGTGGGAGAGCTTCTTCCGGAACGTGAAGTGGGAGTGGGCCAGCGTGCGCATCAAGGGCGAATGGGTGGACACGTTCAGGGTCTCGAGCCGGTAGGGGTTCCTCGCGGGGTTCAGCACCAGATCGAGGGCGTCGTCGTCGTCCAGATCCATCCGGCCAAGGACACGGCGCACCGCATCGGCGATCACCTGGGGCGCCCGGGCGCTGTAGTCCACCAGCCTCGACGTTCGGCCGTCGAGAGATTTGTCGAAGCTCTCGAGCGCCGCCGGATCGCCGAGCCCGGCGGGTGCGAGCGCCCGCTCCACCACGGCCTCGTCGGCCAGGGAGCCGGACCCCACGCGCTGGAAGAAGTCCGGGTCGCGCTTCTCCACCTCGGCCACCATCAGGCCCACGACCCGGGCGGCCTCCTGGGGAGCGTCGCCCACCCGCGCCATACGCTGCAGCCGGTGCAGCACGATCCCGGAAATCGTGTAGACCATGGCCGTGTGACAGGCGACGGGGATCACGTAGCGGGCGGTCTCGATGGCGCGCTTCTCGGCTTCGCGGACCACGTTGCGGCCGAATGCCTTGCCCTGGCGCGACGACAATCGCCACAGATCCGCGAGGATCCCCAGGGTCGCCGGCTTCAGGCGCTCGGTGAGTGCTGCGTAGCTGCGCCACGCGTCCTCGATCGCCGCCACGAAGATCGACCGCGCCGAGCCCGTGATCTCCGGCGGCACGTGGGCCGCGGGCCGATCGAGGCGCACATAGCGCTGGCTCTGCTGCTCCGTGTTGTAGAAGGGAAATCCGTGCAGGAACGACCACACCAGCTGTCGCGAAATCCCGGACAGGGCGAATTCGAAGCTGGCGTGCTGGAAGACCGTGTGGTGGCCCCCCTCGTAGGTGAGGGGTCCGATGCTCATGCGCTGGCTCTCGGTGATCTCGTCCGGGTCGATGACCCGGGACGAGTAGCAGGTGCGCGCGGCGGAGATGGCCCCGTCGTAGGGACGGTCGAACCAACTGCGCAGGCGGACCTCGGGCCCGCCGTCGATCGATGCCAAATCCAATCCCCCACCGCACGGCGGCGTCGTGGCTACTCTCGCAGACGCCCCCCGACGCAGCAAGCGAGGGCGGAGAAGCCTCCAGAATCGCGCGGGAGGGCAAAATTTTACCACCATTGGCCGGCCCGCAGGCTGGGGCGCGCGCTCCGCAGCGCACGCGAATGACGCGCGATCGCGTCGCTTCGCTCGCGATTTCCGGCTGTTATCGGGGCTCCTGCCGACGGGCTTCCGATCGGGTGCACTTGGCACAAGGCTTGCCCATCAAAGCGGCGGACGCGTGTACCGCGAGGTGCGGTGCATGCCCCAACGCACCCATCGCAGGGCCCGACCCCTCATGGCCACGCTCTGGATCGTTCACCGCGACCCCAGCACCCGCATCGCCATCGCGCGGCTCGCGGCGGTGGAGGAGTCGGTGCTTGGGGGCCCCGCCGACCCGGTTTTCGATGTGGCGCCCCCCGCCGACGTGGTGGTTCTGGGACTCGGCGGCGATCTCGAGCCCGAGCTCCAGTTCGCCCACCGCACGTCGCGGAGGCTAAAGGGCGCGGCCTTCATCCTGTTGGCCGAGAGCAACCAGACGTCCGAGGTGCGGCGCCTGTTCGACACCCTGGACTGCGAGATCCTGACCTATCCGCCGGACGCCGCCGCACTGCGCGATCTGATCCGCGCGGCCCCGGCCCGCCAGCGGGAGGCCCCTTTGCCCCTGTCTCAGCGGCCGGCCCGGGATTCCGTGGCCTCGCGCTTTGGACGCGCCTTCGCCGACCTGGATCTGCCCCACCTGCTGCGGGCCCTCGACCCCCAGCTGGTGGATGTACCCATGCTGATCGAAGGCGAGCCGGGAACCGGCCGCTCGCTGCTGGCGCGCTACGTACACACCTTCAGCGACACGGCGTCGGGCCCCCTGGCCGAAGTGCTCTGCACCCGCCACACCACGCCGGCCGAGATCGTCACGACCCTGGAATCCGCCGCCCGTGACGCGCGCCCCCAGGCGCCGGGCAGCGTCTGCATGTATGAGCTCGAGCTGCTTGCCCCAGCGATGCAGCGCCGCGTCAACTCCTGGATCGAGTTCGCACCGCCGGCGGGTACGCGGCAGGCGCGTGTAACGCGCTGGATCGGAACCGTGCGCGACCCCGGGGCCCTCGATCCGGGCCTGCGCCAGACGCTTTCGAGCCTGCACCTCCGGATCCCGCCGCTGCGCGAGCGGCCGGGCGCCGTGGCCGGAGTGGCACAGGCGAGCGTGGACGCCTGGTGCCAGGCGCGGGGCGAGCGGGCCCGGGAGCTGGGCGACGACGCCATCGCAGCCCTCGAGGAGTACCCGTGGCCCGGCAACCTGCGGGAGCTCGAGGCGGTGATCGTCCAGAGCCTTTCTGCCGGGATCGCCGACCCGTTGACCGCGGCCGACCTGCGCTATCAGGGCCAGCCCTTCGTACCCGTGGTGGCAAAGCCTTCGGCGGCGCCCGAACCGACGCCCGTGCCGTTTCCGGATGAATGGAGGCCCGGGGGGCCGGACGAGTTCGAGGAGGAATTCGAGGAGATCGAGCTCCCGGACGAAATTCCGCTCGCCCAGGGGGAGCTTGCGGAATCTGCGGATGAGGACGCCGAACTCATCGACGCGACTCCCTGGCTCGAGCCCCCCCGCCCTCGACGCGCTGGAGCCCGTGGTCGCGCTCGAAGAGACAGCCACCTCCGAGCATGCCTCCCTGCCGCGTCTGGCCAGGGCCATCGCCCACGAGGTCCGCAATCCCCTCACCAGTATCCGCACCTTTTCCCAGCTGCTCTCCGAGCGACACGGGGACCCGGAGTTCCGCGAGCAATTCGCAGAGCTGGTGAACCAGGACACCCTGCGCATCGAGGATGTGCTGCGCCGGCTCGACCAGCTGGCCGCGCTGCCACCCCCGGCGAGCGCGCCCGTGGACGTGAGCGCGATCCTGCAGAGAATCCTGGACGCCCATCGGGGCTCGATCCGGGAGCGGCGCCTGGTGGTGCTCCAGGAACTGGACCTGGACCAGCCCATGGCCGTCGGCGACGCCGACCAGCTGGACTTCGCATTCGAGTCGCTGCTGGACAAGTCGCTGCAGCTGGTACCCGCGGGAGGCGACCTCTACATCGCTTCCAAGCACCACGCGGCGGGCATGGACGGGAAGCCCTTCGTGCGCGTGCTGCTGCGCCTGCGCGGGCCCGAGCGGGCGGATACCGGAGACGGGGCGGGTTCCGAGGGCGGGCGCCAGCCGGTGCTCGGAGTCTCCTCCGCCGACCACTCGCTGGAGCTGGCAATCGCCGAAACGGTGGTGCGCGCCCACGGGGGCGCCCTGGCCGTGGACACCAGTGACGGCGAGGAGACCGTGATCGTGCTGGATCTGCCGGCGTAGGGATTGCGGTAACTTCCCACCCGATGCCTCGCATCCTGGTGGTCGACGACGAGCCTGGGGTTCGCGAATCCCTCCGGATGCTTCTCAAGGACGATTACGACGTGGCCTGCGCAGCGGACGCAGGGGCCGCGCTGATCGACCTGGAGGAGAATCCTCCCGATCTGGTCCTGCTCGACCTGGTGATGCCCGGGCTCAGCGGCCTCGACCTGCTGGCCGACTTGAGCGAGAGCCCCCACCCGCCGCTCGTGATGGTGCTGACCGCCACCAAGACCGTGGCCACGGCCGTCGAGGCCATGAAGCGCGGCGCCGCCGACTACGTCACCAAGCCCTTCGAGGTGGAGGCGCTGCGCATCAAGGTGCGCCAGTTGTTGGAGCGGCGGGCGCTCGAGCACGAGGTTGCGCAGCTGCGCGCCCGCGTCGAGGGCGAGCAACGCCTGGGACGGCTCCTGGGTCGCAGCCCCGCCATGCGGGACGTGTTCCACACCCTGCGCCGGGTCGCCGAATCGCGCGCCACGGTGCTGATCCACGGGGAGAGTGGCACGGGCAAGGAGCTTGCGGCCCGCGCCATCCACGAGCTGGGGCCGCGGGCCGAGGCGGCCTTCGTCGCCGTCAACTGCGCCGCCATCCCCGACAACCTGATCGAGAGCGAGCTGTTCGGCCACGAGCGCGGCGCCTTCACCGACGCGGTGGAGCGACGCATCGGGCGCTTCGAGGCCGCCTCGGGCGGCACCCTGTTCCTGGACGAGATCGGCGAGCTCTCGGCGTCGGTGCAGGCGAAGCTGCTGCGAGTGTTGCAGGAGCGCTCGATCGAGCGCATCGGGGGCGCTGAAACGATCCAGGTGGACGTTCGGGTCGTGGCCGCCACCAACCGGGACCTGCAGCGCGAGGTTGCGGAGGGTCGCTTCCGGGACGACCTGTTCTACCGGATCAACGTGGTGCCCGTGACCCTGCCTCCGCTCCGCGATCGGCGCGAGGACATCCGCATGCTGGCCGGCCATTTCCTCGAGCGGGTGGGCAGCGAGGCCGGACGCGAGGGACTGCGCCTGTCGGACGAGGCCCTGACGGCGTTCGAGCGTTACCCGTGGCCGGGAAACGTGCGCGAGCTCGAGAACGCCATCGAGCACGCGGTGGCCCTCTGCGAGGACGACGTGCTGAACCTGGACAACCTGCCCCGCGCCCTGGTCCAGGCGGGACGCATCGAAGGCCTTCGCCAGGCGCTTCGCACCGGGCGCATCGGCTTCGACGAGGCCGCAGCCGACTTCGAGCGCGATCTGCTGCTGGAAACCCTGGAGCAGTGCGGCTGGAACCAGACTCGAGCCGCCACCCAGCTGCGCCTGACCCGACGCGTGCTCAAGCTCAAGATGGACCGGTACAGCCTGAAGCGTCTCGATTGAACGCGATCGGTCGCGGAATGTTCCGGTTGGAACATCATTAAAACATAAGATATTCCAACAGCTTGTGGCTCCATACCGAATTCTTCTGTTCGGTTCGGAACAATCTTGGAACTTCGAGGAGAGCTGGGGTAGACAGGAGTTTTCCAAATGAAATCAGAAGCTTGAAGTCGGATTCTGCTGCCGGATGAACTCTGGCACGGGCCTTGCTCTTGTCCCCGGCCATGACACTGCTGAATCCGGAACGATCGACGATTCTCGTAGTAGACGACGAACGGGGCCCCCGGGAGTCGCTGCGCATGATCCTGTCACCCGAGCACGAGGTGCTCCAGGCGCGCAACGCCACCGAGGCCCTCGAGATGCTTCGCAGCCACGAGGTCGATCTGGTGACGCTCGACCTGCACATGCCGGGCATGGGCGGCGACGAGCTGATGCGGGTGATCCGCAGCGAGCGGCCCCAGGTGGAGATCATCATCATCACGGGCTGCGCATCGGTGGAGAGCGCCACCGAGGGCATCCGTTGCGGCGTGGCCGACTATCTCCAGAAGCCCTTCGACGTGGTTCAGGTGAGCGGCGCCGTAGCGCGCTCGCTCTCGCGCCGACACGCCCGCGTGCGCCTGGTGGAGTTCCTGAGCGAGCTGGGCGCCGTGGTGGGCCACGACCGATGCCTGCCGGCGATCCTGGACGACGTCCGCCGCAGCGAGAAGCTGGCCGGGCGTCTGGGCGGGATCTTCGAGGTGCGGGGGGGCACCCCGAACCTGGACGCCTTCGAGCCGGCCCGCACGATCGAGTTTCTCGAGGTGCTGGCCGAGACCATCGAGATCAAGGACCCCTACATGCGCGGCCACGGACGCCGCGTCGCCTACTACGCGAGCCTGATTTCCTACCGCATGCAGCTCTCGACCGAGGAGCACGATCACGTGCGCCTCGCGGCCTTCCTGCACGACCTGGGCAAGGTGGGCGTTCCCACGGATCTTCTGCTGCGACCCGGCGCCCTCAACCGCGAGGAGCGGGCCCTCGTGCAGCAGCACCCGGTGATCGGCGCTCGCCTGATCCGGCCGCTGGACATCGCGGTGCGCGTGTCGGAAGCGATCCGTCACCACCACGAGTGGTGGGATGGCACCGGCTATCCCGACGGCGTCGCCGGCACGGACATTCCGTTGGTGGCTCGCATTATCGCCGTGGCCGACGCCTTCGACGCCATGAGCAGCGACCGGCCGTACCGCAGGGCCCTGTCGCGCGAGACGGCCGTCTCGGAGCTTCGGCGCTACGCCGGCATCCAATTCGATCCCGACGTGGTCAAGGAGTTCCTCGCGATCCTGGAGCTCGGCGTCTGCGACACCGACCCGGAGTTCCTGGCAGGCATCATTTCCGAAGTGGGCAATGCGAGCGCCCCGGCTCAACTGTCATGACGATCGATAGCCAGTCAGCCCGGTGCGAGCCGCGCGAAGAGGTTCTGCGCATCGTGGAGTACACACGGTTCCCGAGGCTGGCGCCGGAAGCGCGCCCGCAGCTGGGATTCACCCGGGATCTCTCACCCTCGGGCCTTTGCCTGGGTGCCGACACGGCCGAGCCCATCGGCTCCTTGCTGCGTGTCACGGTTCGCGAGATCGACGGACGCGCCACGCCGGCTTCGGTGCAGCGAGTGGTGTGGTGCAGCAGCGAGCGCGATGGCCGCTTCTGGCTGGGACTCGAACTCCTGGCCGAGCCGCAGGAACACATGCGCCGGGCCTCGGGCGAGGCGAGGCGGAACGCGGCGAACGCCTGATTCAGTGCAACCGGGGGGGTGCTTGCGGGGGTGTCTGGCAGATGTCCAGAACCCCCGCAAGCCAACCCGGCTCGAACTTCGGTAGATTCACCCCATGTTCGGCATCGGCATGACCGAGCTGGTCGTGATCTTCGTGATCGGGTTGCTGGTGCTCGGGCCGAAGCGTCTTCCGATCATGGCCCGCTCGCTGGGCCGTACCCTGGCCGAGTTCCGGCGGGCCTCGACGGATCTGCGACAGGAATTCCTCGACGTGAGGGAGGAAGTCCGGATCGAGCCGCCGGCGGATCCGCCCGCCCCCGACCCCGCAGAGATCCCCGCCTCCGGGGCTGCGCCCGTCGCCGCCGCGAAGAGCACGGACCCCGACGAACGCCCGCCCCATGGATGAACGCAAGCTTCCCCTGACCGACCACCTGGCCGAGCTTCGCAGCCGGCTCCTGCGCATCGTGATCACCTGGGGAATCGGCACGGCGCTGGCCTGGAGCTTCAGCGAGGCCATCTTCGGCCTGCTGCTCGAGCCGGCGGTGGCCGCCCTGGGCGACCGCGGCCTCCAGGCCATCGCACCCACCGAGATCTTCTTCACTTATCTCAAATGTGCCGTGCTGGCTGGGTTCGTTGTGGCCCTGCCCGTGATCTTCTGGCAGCTGTGGGCCTTCATCTCCCCCGGCCTCTACGAAACAGAGAAGTCGGTAGTGGGCCCCTTCGTGGTGATCTCGACACTGCTCTTTGCCGGCGGCGCGGCCTTCGGATACACGGTGGTGTTCCCGCTGATGTTCGACTTCTTCACCGCCTTCGACAGCGACTTCGTGCAGTCGGCCTGGTCCATGCGCGAGGTGTTCGCGCTCACCACCCGACTCCTCCTGGCCTTCGGGGCGGCCTTCGAACTGCCGGTGCTGGTGTTCTTCCTGACGCTGGCCGGGATCGTGGACGCCCCCACGTTGCTGCGCGGAACGCCCTATGCGGTGCTTGCGGTCTTCATCGCCGCTGCGGTGCTGACCCCGCCGGACTGGGTCAGCCAGGTCCTCCTGGCCGTCCCCATGGTGGTCCTCTACCTGCTTGGCGTGGGCGTCGCGTTTCTCTTCGGCGGGTCGCGCAAGCGCGCCCTGGACGAGACCAAGCAGATCACTCCGTAGTCAGAGCCGCAGGAGCCGGTTCAGGATGGCGCGTTCGGCGCCGCCCGCGTCCACTCCCGTCGCGACCCGCATCTCGGTGCCCAGATCCGGCCGCCTCCCCGCCTCGATCGTGCGCAGGGTGTTTTGTTGGATGGTGGGAACGATGCGGAGGTCCTCGAAGACGAGAGATCGATCGTCGATGAGAGCCAGCACGGTGAGCGGGTCGTGGAGGAAGGCGGCGTTGTCGTCGTCCAGGGTTCCGCCCAGGGCCGTGAACAGGCGCTGTTGCACGGGAGTCCAGATGCGCACCTGGTCCGCCAGGCTGCGCGCCAGCGGCCCGGCCCCAGCCAGGCGCTCGACGTCGCGGTTCCGGAGCCAGGTAGACAGGGTCACGTCGGCGGTGATCAGGGTGGTGGGAAAGCCCGCGCCCAGGACCGCCATGCTGGCCTCGGGATCGGAGCACAGATTGTAGTCGATGCCTGGATCGCATACGTGGTCGCCGATCCGGACGTCGCGCACGTGCCCGCCCATGATCGTGACCCGCGCCACGCGCCGGGGAAGTTCGGGATCCAGGGCCAGGGCCCGCGCCAGGTTGGTGAGCGGCCCCACCATCACCAGCTCGAGCCCCTCCTGCTCGCGGGCAGCGCGCACGATGCGCTCGGGCCCCGATTCGCTCCCGATCCGCCCCACCGGACCGCTGGGGATGCAACTCTCCTCGTGGTCGAACCAGGTGAAGCGGTGCTCGGGACGCAGCAGCGGGCGCGTTTCACCGATGCAGACCTCCACGTCCGGGCGGCCGCCCAGACCCAGCAGACCCGCCGCGACAGCGGCGCGGATTTTCCCGCCGCGACCCACGGTGGTCACTGCAACCAGGTCGATCTCGTCGGGCGCTGCGAGGATCAGGCCCAGGGCCAGTGCATCGTCGACGTCGCTGCCGATGTCGGTGTCGAACAGGACGGGCCGGGGCGCGCTCAGGATTGCTCCACGGGCTCGACCACGAACAGGATCGTCCCCACCTCGACGGTCTGTCCCTCGGTAACGGCCATCTCCGTGACCCGACCGTCGACGGGCGACCGGATTTCGTTTTCCATCTTCATGGCCTCGATGATGACGAGCCCCTGGCCCTCTTCCACCATGTCGCCGGCCGCAGCCTCGATCTTCACCACCTTGCCGGGCATCTCCGCCTCGACCGTCTGCGGGCCGCTGACCACCGGAGCCGCCGAGCTCGCCAGCAGCTTGGTGCGCTCATCCACCGACTCCAGATGGAAGGTGCGTCCGGCCACCAGCACGTCGAAGCCGTGGAGCCCCTTCTCGTCCACCATGGCCTCGAATTGCTTACCGTCCTCGATGATCGAGTAGATGGTGGGGCCGCTCTTGACCGCGTCCACATGGACCGTCTGTCCGTCGATCACCACCTCGTACAGACCCTCGCCGTTCTCGGTCAGACTGATGCGCTTGCTCTCTCCCTTCTTCTCGGAGACGTCGTAGTTCACCGCGTGCCCCCGCGCATCTGGGAGCGTCGGCCGAAATGTTTCCAGGAATCCCGGGCCGATCCCCCGGAGCCGGCCGACGCGGCCCGGCTGGCCTGCTTTTTGTCGCGGCGATAGGCCGCGATGGCGGCCAGCATGAAGGCCACGCGCCGGGCCTCATCGGTCTGCGAATCGTCGGACACGCCTCCGCTGCCGCCGTCCATGTGGGCGTCGATGAAGCCCGTGTCGTACCGACCCGCCAGGAAGACCGGGTGGCGCACCACCTTCTGGTGAAACGGGATCGATGTCTTGATGCCCTTCACCACGAACTCGGTGAGGGCGCGCTTGAGGCGCTCGATGGCCTCGGTCCGGTCGGCGCCCCAGGCGATCAGCTTGGCCACCATGGGGTCGTAGTGGACCGTGACCGTGGCGCCCTGATAGACGCCGCTGTCCACGCGGATGCCGATCCCGTCGGCGGGGCGGTAGACCAGGATGTCGCCTGGCGACGGCGCGAATTTCTGGTCCGGATCCTCGGCGTAGATGCGCGCCTCGATGGCGTGCCCGCGGATGGAGACGTCCTCCTGGGCGATGCCCAGGGGCTCGCCGGCGGCCACGCGGATCATCGCCTTCACGATGTCGATGCCGGTCACCTCCTCGGTGATGGCGTGCTCCACCTGGATCCGCGTATTCATCTCCAGGAAGTAGAAGTCGTCGTGGGCGTCCACCAGGAACTCGCAGGTTCCTGCGCCCGCGTAGCCGACGGCCACGGCCGCGGCCACGGCCGCGGCGCCCATCCGCGCCCGCAGCTCCGGGGTGATTCCGTTGCCCGGCGCCTCTTCGATCACCTTCTGATGGCGCCGCTGGATCGAGCACTCGCGTTCGCACAGGTGGATGGCATGGCCATGGCTGTCGGCCAGCACCTGGATCTCGATGTGGCGGGGCTGTTCGACGAACTTCTCCACGTACAGACCGTCGTCGCCGAACGAGGCCTTCGCCTCGCCCCGGGCCCGAGCCACCGCCTGGCTCAGTTCCTCGGACTTGCGCACCAGGCGCATGCCCTTGCCACCGCCGCCCGCGCTGGCCTTCACCATCACCGGGGGGCCCACCTCGGCCACCCAGTCGGCGATCTGCTGATCGCTGAGGCGCTCGGTGGTACCGGGCACGATGGGAACCCTGGCCTTCGACATGGTCTGGCGCGATGTCACCTTGTCGCCCATGGCGCGAATCACGTCGCTCGAGGGTCCGATGAACACGACGCCCCGCTTCTGGCACAGGTCCGCGAAGTCGGCGTTCTCGGCCAGGAAGCCGTAACCCGGGTGGATGGCCTGGGCGCCCGAGCGCTCGGCGATCGCGAGGATGCGTTCCATCACCAGGTAGGAATCGCGGGCCGGCGGCGGTCCGCACGGATAGGCCTCGTCGGCGAAGCGCACGTGCAGGGCGTCGCGATCCACGTCCGAGTAGATGGCGACGGTCTTGATGCCCAGCTCGTGGCACGCGCGAATCACGCGAACCGCGATCTCTCCCCGATTGGCGATGAGGATCTTGTCGAACACGGATCAGAGGGGGATGTTGCCGTGCTTCTTGGGCGGCAGGCTGTCGCGTTTGTTGGAGAGCATCTCGAGCGCCTGGATCACCCTCGGGCGCGTCTCTTCCGGCCGGATCACCTCGTCGATGTAGCCGAGTTCCGCGGCCTTGAACGGGTTGGCGAAATTCTCGCGGTAGTCGGCCTCCAGCTCCGATCGGCGGCTGTCCGGGTCCGCGGACTCCACGAGTTCTTTGCGGAATACGATGTTGACGGCGCCGTCGGGACCCATCACGGCCAGCTCGGCCGTGGGGTAGGCCAGGTTGACGTCGGCCCGGGTGTGCTTGCTGCTCATCACCACGTAGGCGCCGCCGTAGGCCTTGCGCGTGATGATCGTGATGCGCGGCACCGTGGCCTCGCAGAAAGCGTACAGGAGCTTGGCCCCGTGTTTGATGATCCCGCCGTGCTCCTGCGCCACGCCGGGCAGGAAGCCCGGAACGTCTACGAACGTCACGATCGGAATGTTGAAGGCGTCGCAGAAGCGCACGAAGCGGGCGCCCTTCTTGGAGGCGTCGATGTCCAACACGCCGGCCAGGTGGGCCGGTTGGTTGGCCACGATGCCCACCGAACGACCGCCGAAGCGCGCGAAGCCCACCACCAGGTTCTTGGCGTAGAGGGAGCCCACCTGGAAGAAGCCGCCGTCGTCCACCACGAGCTTGATCAGCTCCACGATGTCATAGGGCTTGTTGGGCTTGTCCGGCACCAGGGTGCGCAGGGCCGGGTCCATGCGGTCCGCCGGATCGTCGGTCTCGAGGAAGGGCGGATCCTCGAGGTTGTTGGCCGGGATATAGGAGAGCAGGGTCCGCGTGATCTGGATGCACTCCTCTTCGCTGGCTGCGGCGAAATCGGCCACGCTGCTCTTGGAGGCGTGGGTCACCGCGCCGCCCAGCTCCTCGGCCGTCACGTCCTCGTGGGTAACCGTCTTGATCACGTCCGGGCCCGTGATCATCATGTTGCTGGTGTTCTTCACCATGATGATGAAGTCGGTCATGGCCGGGGAGTACACGGCGCCCCCGGCGCAGGGCCCCATGATCAGCGAGATCTGGGGAATGACTCCGGACGACAACACGTTGCGCAGGAAGACGTCGCCGTAGCCGCCCAGGGACACCACGCCCTCCTGGATGCGGGCGCCGGCGCCGTCATTGAGCCCGATTACCGGCGCGCCCACCTTGGCGGCCAGATCCATGATCTTGCAGATCTTCTCGGCGAACGCACCCGACAGGCTTCCGCCAAAGACCGTGAAATCCTGGGCGAAGGCGAAGACCTGGCGTCCAGCGATCTTGCCGTAGCCCGTCACCACTCCGTCGCCCGGGATCCTGGTCTCGGCCATGCCGAAGTCGGCACAGCGATGGACCACGAATTTTCCGATCTCTACGAAGCTGCCCGGGTCGAACAACAGCTCGACGCGCTCGCGCGCGGTGAGCTTGCCCGCCTGGTGCTGGCGCTCGATGCGCGCCTCGCCCCCTCCCAACAGGGCCTGGGCGTTCAGTTCTTCCAGTCGCTTGAGTTTCTCTTCCGCCGACATCTTCGACTTCCAGTTACATGTTGGACAGCGCAACGGCCGTCTTGCTCAGCTGCTGTCCGTATTCGACGATGTCGATCTTCGTGCGCGCCACACCGCTGTCCATGGCGGCCTGGGCCACCGCGGGCACCACGTACGTGAGCAGCCGCGGGTCGAATGGCTTGGGGATGATGTAGTTCGGACCCAATTCGAAGTTCTCGTTGCCGTAGGCATCGCGCACGATCTGGGGAACCACCTTCCCCCGCGCCGCGAGCTCCGCCAGGGCCTGGGCCGCGGCCAGCTTCATGGGCTCATTGATCTTGCGGGCTCGCACATCGAGCGCGCCGCGGAAGATGAACGGGAAGCCCAACACGTTGTTCACCTGGTTGGGATGATCGGAGCGGCCGGTGGCCATGATGGCGTCGCTGCGCACCTGCTTCACCTCCGCCGGCGTGATCTCCGGATCCGGGTTGGCCATGGCGAAGATGATGGGGTTGGGCGCCATGCTCTTGACCATATCCGCAGTCATGAGCCCCGCCTGGGAGAGCCCGGCGAACACGTCGGCACCCTTGAGTGCGTCGGCCAGGGTGCGGGCCGGCGTCTTGATGGCGAACTCGGCCTTCTGGCGGTTCATTCCCGTGCTGCGTCCCTCGTAGATCACGCCGTGGCTGTCGCACAGCAGCATGTTCTCCACGGGAATCCCCAGGTCACGATAGAAGCGCGCGCACCCGATCCCCGCTGCGCCCGCGCCGGAGAACACCACGCGCGTGTCCTCGAACCCGCGGTTGGTGATGCGCAGCGCGTTGATGAGCGCCGCGCCGGAAATGATTGCCGTGCCGTGCTGATCGTCGTGGAAGACCGGGATGTCCAGGCTCTCGATCAGGCGTTCCTCGATCTCGAAGCATTCGGGGGCCCGGAAGTCCTCCAGGTTGATCCCCCCGAAGGTCGGTGCGATCACCTCGATCGTGCGGACGATCTCGTCCACGTCCTGGCTGTCGAGCTCGATGTCGAAGACATCCACGTCGGCAAAACGCTTGAACAGGACCGCCTTGCCCTCCATCACCGGCTTGCCTGCCAGGGCACCGATGTTGCCCAGCCCCAGCACGGCGGTGCCGTTGCTGATGACGGCCACCAGATTGCCCTTGGCCGTGTACTTGAAGGCTTCGTTGGGATCGCGGGCGATCTCCCGACACGGCTCGGCCACACCCGGCGTGTAGGCCAGGGAGAGATCCTCCTGGCTCTCGGTCGGCTTGGTGGGCGTGATCTTGATCTTTCCGGGGCGGCCTTCGGAGTGATACGCAAGCGCCTGCTCTCGAGTGATCAATCGGGCGTCCTCGCGTTGTATTCCGGTTGGCGTGAAAGCCATCCCAGGCAGCGGGCCGAGCATTCTATCAGATCGACCCCGGCCCTCGCGAGGCGAAAAGCCCCGTCCCCGGGGCGGCGGCTCACTCCCTGAGAAGCTCCCTGGCGATCACGAGGCGCTGGACCTGGTTGGTGCCCTCGTAGATCTGCATCAACTTGGCGTCCCGCATCAGCTTCTCGACGGGATAATCACGGGTATACCCGTTGCCGCCGAAGACCTGGACCGCATCGGTCGTGATGCGCATGGCCGCGTCGGTGGCGAAGCACTTGGCGAAGGACGAGAACTTCGAGGCTCTCATGCCCTTGTCCACCATCCACGCGCTCTGCAGGGTGAGCAACCGCGAGGCCTCGATCTCCTTGGCCATGTCGGCCAGCATGAATTGAACCGCCTGGAAGTTCCCGATCGAAGTGCCGAATGCCTTGCGGTCGCCGGCGTACTTCACCGACTCCTCCAGGGCACGGCGTGCGATTCCTGTGGCCAGGGCGGCGATGGGCGGGCGGGTGCGGTCCAGGGTGAGCATGGCGATCTTGAAGCCCTCGCCCTCCTGACCCAGGCGCTGGGCCGAAGGCACTCGCACCCCGTCGAACTGCACCACCCGGGTGTCGCTGGCGCGCTGGCCCATCTTGTCCTCCTTCTTGCCTCGGGACAGGCCTGGCGAGTCGGCGGGCACGATGAAGGCGCAGATTCCCTTGTGGCGCGACGAGCGGTCGAGGGTGGCGAAGACGGTGTAGAGGTCGGCCTCGCCACCGTTGGTGATCCAGCACTTGGTGCCGTTGAGCACGTAACTGTCGCCGTCCTTCTCGGCCTGCAACTGCAGGCCCGCCACGTCGGATCCGGCCTCGGGCTCCGACAGGCAGAACGAGATCAGCGAGAAGTTCCCGGCGCAGCGCTCCAGCCACTCGCGCTTCTGGTCCTCGTTTCCGGAGACGATGATGGGCATGAGACCCAGGTCGTTGCACATGATCGAGGTGCCGATGCCGGAGCAGCCCCAGGCGATCTCCTCGGTGATGATGCAGCTGTCGACGGACGAGAGGCCGACTCCCCCGTACTTCTGGGGGATGGCGGTGCTGGACAGACCCAGCTCCCAGGCCTTCTCGATCAGGTGGCGCGGGAACTCGCCGCTGCGGTCGTACCCGGCGGCAACCGGCGCGATCTCCTCGGACGCGAACCGCCGTGCGGTCGCTTGAAGCGCCAGCTGCTCGTCGCTGAGCCCGAAGTCCATGGTCCTCGCAGGCTATGCAAAGGCAGCAACGCAGGCAAGCGGACCCCAGAGCCGACGCAAGCGGGCCGAAAGGCCCGCGCGAAGCGAGCCACCGGCGAGCGCAGTCCTCAACTGGCGGCGCCAAGCTCCCGGGACAAACGGTCGGCGGCGTCGGCCACCAGCGGGGCGATTTCGCCAAACAGCCGATCCTCGTCCATGCGGAAGGACGGGCCCGAGACCGAGATCGCCGCCACCAGATCCCCGCCGGCGTCGTAGACCGGCGCCGCGGAGCAGCACAGTCCCTCTTCGCACTCGCCCCGGTCCACCGCGAAGCCCTGTACGGCCACGCTGCGCAGCTGCTCGAAGAACTTGTCCCGGTCCACGACGGTGGCATCCGTGCGGGCCGCAAGACCCCGGGCCGCCACACTCCGGTCGAAGGCCTCGCGGGTGCTCTCCGGCGAGCAGCCAAGCATCACCTTCCCCAGTGCGGTGCAGTGGAGAGGCAGGCTGCTGCCGATCCGAAGGCCGGTGCAGACCAGGCGATCGGCCATCACGCCATCCAGGTGGACCACGTCAAAGCCGCGCAGGGAACCCAGGTGGGCCGATTCGCCGGTCCTGTCCACCAGCTCCAGCAGGATCGGACGGGCCCGCTTCATGAGATTCCGGCTCCGGGAGAAGGAGCGCCCCAGCTCGAGGATCCTGTAGCCCAGGCGGTAGCGCTTCTCCGCGCTCTGTTCGATGTAGCCCCGCTGCTCCAGGGTGGCGAGCAGCCGGAACACGTTGTTCTTGTGCAGCCCCAGTCGCCGCGAGAGCTCGGTCACTCCCAGCTCCTCGGAGTCGCGGAACTCCTCGAGCAGGCGGAGCGCATTGATCACGGCCTGGATCGCGTACTCACCTCTGGGCTTCTTCATCCGCCTGGGTCTCCAAGCCCTCAGCTTCGATCGCGTCGATAACGGCCCCGGGTGGCGTGGGGGCGTGCCACCCAAGTCCCATCGGTTCCGACACGCGTCGGCTCTCCGATCTTTTCCGATCTGTCGGGAACGTGCGAATTCAGGATCACGACAAAGTCCAGGATCACGACGAAGTCCGATGCCGATGATAGCTGCTGCAATCGATCCGAAGTCTGCTCGCGATCGCGACGACCTCTCCCCGACGAGAACGAGCGGAGAACCAATATCCCACGCTTTGCCGGAGTGTCAAGAAAACTGCACACATCGAAGGGTCCGAACTCGCGTGATCGGCTTCACTCCGCGATAGATCGGTCGCAGGCCACCGACGGAAAACATGAATTCGGGTGTGGGGGCAATTACCGACGACCGAAAGAAATCTGGGCCGCCCACCATGGGTAAACCCGGGTGACCCTCAGCCGGATTGCGAACCGTCGACCGGAGAAGTGTTGACGGCGGTGTCCTGCGCGCGGTCTTCGCCCTCGCTGGCCAGCAGCTCCAGTACCAGAAGTGCGACGCCCACGACGATCGTGCTGTCGGCGATGTTGAAGTCGGGCCACGAGTAGCCGCCCCACAGACGGAAGTGCAGGAAATCCACGACCTCGCCGTGGCGCAAGCGGTCGAGCAGGTTCCCGACGGCGCCGCCCAGGATCAGTCCCAGCGCCAACGCCGCTAGGCGGTCCCCCGGGGCCAGCTTCCGGAAGAACGAGATGATGATCCCGATGGCAACCAGGGTGACACCGACGAAGAAAAAGAGGCGGATCCACAGATCTGCGTCTGCGAACAAGCCAAAGGCGGCGCCCGTGTTTCGGGCGTGGGTGAGGTAGAAGAACCCCTCGATCACCGGAACACGATCCGAGAAGCTGAGATTCCAGATCACGAGTTGTTTGGTGAGCTGGTCGGTGACGACGCTGAGTACGAACGCCAGCATGCCGATGCGAAGCTTGGGTGTCATGGGCGGCTCACCGTATCACAGGGTTTCCCACAGGGGCTATCGCAGCTCCCCAGGCGCCAGGCGGCCGTCGGCCCATACCGCGGGCGCCAGTCTGTGGGCTCGAGCCAACAGGGGCTGCGCCTCTTCGAAGCGCCCGGCCTGGTAGAGCGCGTTGCCCCGCAGGCCCACCAGGTGCGGCTCGACCCGAGGGGATTGCGCCCCCTGGGAATTCAGCAGCACCGTGGTCTGGTCCAGAACTGACACAGTGCGGTCCGGATCCGGGCGGTCGGCGTAGTAGCGCGCAAGCGCCAGGTAGGCGTAGGGGTTGGTGGCGTCCAGTTGGATCGCGCGTTCGTATTGGCTGAGCGCCATGCGCGGCCGCCCTTCCACCTCCGAATCCAGGCCGTCCACCACCAGGCGCGTGGAGGCGCGGCGGGTAGCGTCTCCGGTCGCTGCCATCTCGGAGATGCGAAGCGCCCCGCCGGGATCCGAGCGACGAGGGAGCCCACCACAGGCGGCGAGTCCGGCAGCGGCGAGTGCCAGGAGCCATGCCGTACCTCGACCGGCGCGGATCACAGCTGCTGCCGCAGCCAGTGGAGAAAGCGCTCGTCGCGGGCGGCGCCCGCGTCGTCGCCCGCGCCGGCGACGGCGTCCGAAGGACACACCTGCGTGGGGAGGGTACCGGGCAGGAAGTACTCGCTGCGGCGCTCGGGGCACCCGGGCAGCGCCAGCGCCCCGGTCGCCGGGTCGATGTCCACGACCTCCACCTCGGGCGGACGCAGGAACTCGCCGCGGATCTCTCCGCCGGTCAGATCCGTGATGAAACGCCGCCAGATCGGGAGCGCCCCGACACTGCTTGGGATCCCCAGGCCCCGGGGCTCGTCGAAACCCACCCACACCACCGCGACCAGCTCCGGTGTGAAGCCCACGAACCACAGGTCGCGCTCCCCGTCGCTGGTGCCGGTCTTGGCCGCGATGGGACCGCGCAACCCCGTGCTGCGCACGGCCGCCGCCGTCCCGCGGTCGGCGACACCGGCGAGAAGTGACGTGGCCAGGAACGCAGTGCCGGGGTCCAGAACCCTCTCGAAGCGCAGGCGGCGGCGCTCGAGCGTGTGTCCGTCCACATCCACCAGGTCTTCGATCGATTGGGTGCGAGGCCGCACGCCCCCGCTGGCCAGGGTGGCGTAGGCCCTTGCGATCTCCAGCGGCGACACTTCGGCGGTTCCCAGCGCCAGGCTCGGCACCACCGGCAGGCGGCTCGTCACACCCATGCGTCGCGCCACGTCGGCAACCCGAGGCAGACCCACCTTCTGGGCCAGGCGCGCCGTGGCCACATTGAGCGAGCGCTCCAGAGCGCTCCGGACCGACACCCTGCCGTTGAACTCGCGGTTGTAGTTCTCCGGGCGCCAGGGGCCACTGGGCGTGTGCACCTCCAGGGGCGAATCGTCCAGAAAGCTGGCCAGGGTGATGACCGGGCCGCCTTCGGGCTCGAGTCCTGCGATGTAGACGAAGGGCTTGAAGACACTTCCCGTCTGGCGGCGGGCCTGGGTGCAGCGGTCGTACTGCGACTCGCGATAGTCGCGGCCTCCCACCAAAGCCACGATCTCACCGGTCTGGGGTCGCATGACGACGAGGCAGCCCTGGAGTGACGCACCGGAGCGATCCACGGCGAGCTGCGGATAGCTGGCCGAGAGACGGTCCAGACCCTCGCTCAGCGCGATCGCCGCAAGGCGCTGCATCCTGCGATCCAGGGTCGAGTAGATGCGCAGGCCCTCGGATGCCAGCACCCCCGCGTCGTAGGCTTCCGACAGCTGGCGCCGGAGCAGATCGAGGAAGTAGCGCGCGTCGCCCGGGTCGGGGTTCACCGAGGCCAGCCGCAACGGCTCGACGCGGGCCGCGGTATGGGCCTCGTGGGAAATTCGCTCCTGGCGCTTCATCAGATCGAGCACGAGATTGCGGCGCTGGGTGGCGCGCTCCCGCTCTCGATACGGAGAGAGTCCGTTGGGGCTCTGGATGATCGCCGCCAGCAGGGCCGCTTCGGCCAGGGTGAGCTGGGAGGCGGTCTTCCCGAAGTAGAGGTGAGTGGCCTCGCCCACTCCGTGCACAGCGGTGGTGCCCCGCTGGCCCAGATAGATTTCGTTCAGATACGCCTGGAGGATGGAGCGCTTGTCGTAACGGAGCTCCACCAACAGGGCCATCACGGCTTCCTGGGCCTTGCGTCGGTAGCTCCGCTCGGGCGTCAGGAAGAAATTCTTCACCAACTGCTGGGTGAGGGTGCTGCCCCCCTCCCGGATCGAGCCCGCGCGCAGGTTGGCCAGCGCCGCGCCCCCGATGCGCTTCACGTCGATCCCGGGGTGGGTCTCGAAGCGCTGGTCCTCCACGGAAAGGATCGCGTCCACCAGGTATCGGGGCACCTCGTCGAGGGTCACCAGCTCGCGCTGCTCGTGGTCGGGCCCGTAGTAGGCGCCCAGCTGTTCGGGCTCCAGCAGCACTGCGGCCATTTCGCGACCGCCGGGCAGGGTGCGGATCTCGTCGATCAGGTTTCCGCGCAACCGGATCACCACGTCGTGACTCGGCTCGGGCCGGCTCGGGTGGTCGAAAGCCCTCAGGTGCACGCGAACCCGGCTCGGGCTCCACACGAACTGGCCCGGAGGCAGATCGCGAACGCCGGGCGCCTGGCGATACCCGATCCGTTCCAGCGTCCCGCGCAGATCGATGAGCCGCCAGTCGAGCCCGGGATACAGGATGGTGGGCGCCGAGAAGACCCGAGACGGAACCCGGAAGTGCTGCCCCTCGAAGCGGTCCCGCACGATCGTGTCCAGCCCTGCCACATAGCTGCCGGTGATCAACCCCACGCCAAAGGTGAGAAAGACGACGGCCCAGGTCATCCGGCGCCAGCCGCCGATGCGAGAACGCGGGCGCGCACGCCTCTCGTTCGCGTCGCGCGGCCTGCGGCGCGAGCCCGATCCGCTTCGCCGGGCTTTCGGCAATCGACCCCCTTGGAACCCTGAAAAGCTAGGAGGTGGGCAGAGCTGCGACCACGCGCTCGAGACGCGCCTCGTACGCCTCGCGTGCGATCCTCACGTCTTCGAGGAAGGGCGCCAGCTCATCCAGGCGCAGGGCCTGAGGCCCGTCGCAGAGTGCCTCGGCGGGGTTGGGATGGAAATCCACAAGCACGCCATTGGCCCCGGCGATCACACCCTGGGCCGTCGCGTGGAAGACGTCAAGCAGTCCGTCCGGCGAACGCGTCCGGCTCCCCACCGAGTGGGACGGATCCACGAACACGGGCAGCCGAGTCAGGCGCCGCACCGCCGGAACGTGGGCGAAGTCCACGAAGTTGCGGTGAGGGTCTCCCAGCTGGGTCTTCATCCCCCGCAGGCAGAACACGATGCGCCGATTGCCCCCCGACGCCACGTACTCGCAGGCGTTGAGCGACTCCTCCAGGGTGATTCCCATTCCGCGCTTGAACAGCACCGGCAGCTCCTGCTGCTGGCCCACCGCCTTCAGCAGTTCGAAGTTCTGGGCGTTGCGCGTACCGATCTGGAGCATCACTCCTGTTGGATTGCCGGCCTCGAGCAATGCCTTCTGGATCTCCTCCAGGTGGGACTCATGGGTGATCTCCATGGAGACGATCTGGATGCCGTACTTGCCCGCGAGCTCGAAGACGTACGGCAAGCACTCGGCTCCCCGGCCCTGGAAGTCGTAGGGACTCGTCCGGGGCTTGTAGGCTCCCGCCCGGGTGGTGGTGATCCCGTGCTCTGCCAGGGCCGCGAACATCTTTTCCACGTTCTCTCGGGTGTCGACGGCGCAGACGCCGGGAAACACGTGGAAGCTGTCCTGGCTGATGCGGACGCCGTTGTACTCGAAGCCCACCGCCTCCAGGTCACCCCCGTGTCGGCCGATGGCCCGGAACTTCTCCGTGATCCGGACCACCTTCTCGACGCACGCGAACTCTCGGAAGGGCTCCGTGGGAACCACCCCCGTGGGACCCAACAGATAGACTTCGGTCAGGCTCCGGGTAGCCCCTCGGATGTGGTGGAACTCGGTGGTGATGCCCGGGTAGCTCCTGGCCAGCTCCACAACCCGCAGCACCTCTGGCGCGTCGGGCTTGACGTCGGCCTTCATGACGATGATCACGGGCTCTCCGAAGCGACGGACTAGCGCAGGCTAGCGCCAGAGCCTTGCGAAATCCCCTTTTCTCTCCGAGATTTGCCGCCATGACGCGAGTGAAGGACAAGCCCTGGGGCGGGCGCTTCCAGCAAGCCACCAGTCCGGCAGTGGAACGCTTCACGGCCTCGATCCACTTTGATCGGGCCCTGGCCCACTACGACATCCGGGTCTCGATCGAGCACGCCCGCATGCTGGCCCGTCAGGGACTGGTGTCGGAGGCGGACGAGGCCCAGCTGCTCGACGGGCTCCACGCGATCGCTGCCGAGATCGAATCCGGTGAGTTCCCGTTGGACCCCTCGCTCGAGGACATCCACATGAATGTGGAGGCGCGACTGCGCGAGCGGATCGGTCCCACCGCGGGCCGTCTCCACACGGGCCGCAGCCGCAACGACCAGGTGGCCACGGACCTGGCCCTCTACCTGCGCGACGCCTCCCGGGCCGCGGAGCGGGGGCTCCACGAGCTGCGCCAGGTGCTCTGCGGTAGGGGCCGCGAACACCTGGATACGATCCTGCCGGGCTACACCCACCTGCAACGCGCCCAGCCCGTGCGGCTCGCCCACCACTGGCTGGCCTTCGTAGAGATGTTCGGGCGCGATGCCCAGCGGCTTCGGGACGGCCGGCGGCGCCTGGCCCGCTCGCCATTGGGGGCGGGGGCCCTGGCCGGCTCGACCCTGCCCCTGGATCCCGAACGGACCGCCAGGGCCCTGGGGTTCGAGGGACCCAGCCTCAACAGTATGGATGCAGTGGCCTCGCGCGACACCGCCCTCGAGTTCCTGGCCGCGGCCGCCATCGCCATGGTGAACCTGTCGCGCCTGGCCGAGGAGCTGGTGATCTGGTCCACCAGCGAGTTCGGCTTCGTGGAGCTCGCCGACGCCTACTCCACCGGGTCGAGCCTGATGCCCCAGAAGAAGAACCCGGACGTGCCCGAGCTGGTGCGCGGCAAGAGTGGTCGCGTGGTGGGAAACCTGATGTCGCTGCTCACGGTGATGAAGGGGCTTCCACTCACCTACAACCGGGACCTCCAGGAGGACAAAGAGCCGGTCTTCGATTCGGCGGCCACCTTGCGAGACTCTCTCGAGGTGATGAGCGGAGCCCTGGCCACGCTTCGCGTCGATCGCGAGCGCATGGCCCGGGCCGCCGACGATCCATTGCTCCTGGCCACCGACCTGGCGGAGGCCCTGGTGCTCGCCGGGGTGCCGTTTCGGGAGGCCCACGAAGCCGTGGGTCGGGTGGTGCACCACTGCCTGGACAAGGAGCTGGATCTGCGCACGCTCTCCCATCAGGATCTGCAGGCCTTCCACCAGGGCTTCCGGGCCGGCGTCGGAGAACTTGCGGACCTCGAGCGCGCAGTCGACGGGCGATCCCTGCCCGGGGGCACCTCGCGCGATCGGGTGGAAGCGGCTCTCGACGACGCCGATGGTCGCATCGCCGCCGATCTTGACGCACTCGGCGAAGAAGAACGGAATTCATGACGCACTCGGCGGCTTTCGTGACGCTGGCATGCGCTCTGGCCCTGGTGGCCTGCGGGAAGGCGGGGCCGCCTGTCCGGAGCGTATCCGCCCCGCCTGGCCAGTCTGATCCGATGGGCCCGACTGATCCGATGGACCCGACGAGTCAGGAAGAACCGGGGGATGCGGAGCGATGAGCCAGGTCTTTCATCGCGTGGAGGATCGACTCCAGGTGGAGCAGGTGCCGATCGAGCGGATCGCCGACCAGGTGGGCACCCCCGTGTTCATCTACAGCGCCTCGGCCCTGTGCGACTCCTACGACGCCCTGGACGCGGCATTCGCCGGGGTTCCCCACCTGCTCTGCTACGCCATCAAGTCGAACATGAATCTGGCCGTGGTGCGCACCCTGGTGGCTCGGGGCGCCGGCATCGATTCCACCTCGGGGGGCGAGCTGTTCCGGGCCCTCAAGGTGGGTGCCGACCCGGCAAAGATCGTCTACTCCGGGGTGGGCAAGACCGATCGCGAGATCGACCAGGCCCTTCAGGCCGGCATTAAGGCCTTCAATGTGGAATCCCACGCGGAGCTGCGGCGGATCGATGCCCGGGCAGGAGCCCTGGGGGCCATCGCCCCCATCTGCTTCCGGGTCAATCCGGACGTGGATCCCGAGACCCACCCCTATATCTCCACTGGGCTCAGTACCAGCAAGTTCGGGATCCCCATCGGCGAGGCCCCCGGGGCCTACGCGGAAGCCAAGGCGCTCCCCCACGTGCGGGTGTTGGGAATCGACTGCCACATCGGCTCGCAGCTCACGAGCACCGGACCCTTCTCTGCCGCCCTTGATCTGGTGCGCAACCTGGTGCGGGAGCTGCGTGAGGCCGGCCACGACATCCGAATGATCGACGTGGGGGGCGGCCTGGGCGTCCGCTATCGGGACGAGGAGCCCCCCAGCGCCGCCGAGTACGCCAACGCGGTGATCGGGGCCGTGGGCGACCTCGACTGCGAGATCGTGGTGGAGCCCGGCCGTTGGATCAGCGCCCCCGCCGGCCTGCTGGTGGCGCGCGTGCTCTACGAGAAGAGCAACGGCGACAAGCACTTCGTGATCGTGGACGCCGCCATGAACGACCTGCTGCGCCCCGCACTCTACCAGGCGCACCAGCGCATCGAGCCGGTGGGCCCCATCCGTGGGCCCGAGCGCACGGTCGACGTGGTGGGTCCCGTGTGTGAGTCGAGTGATTTCCTGGCCAGGGACCGACCGCTGGCTCGCGTTGCGTCCGGCGACCTGCTGGCCGTGCACTCGTCCGGCGCCTACGGCTTCGCCATGTCTTCCAATTACAATGGGCGACCCCGTGCCGCCGAGGTGCTGGTGCGCGGCGACCGCTTCCAGGTGGTGCGCGAGCGGGAGAACCACGAGGACATGATCCGCGGCGAATCGGTGCCGAAGGAGCTCACCGGGTGAGTACGCCTATCGACTTCACCAAGATGCACGGGGCCGGGAACGACTTCGTGGTGCTCGACGGCCGCGACGAAGCGCTTCCGCCGCTCGAGGCCGTGTCGCGTTTCCTGTGCGACCGCCACTTCGGGGTGGGAGCGGACCAGGTGCTGGTGGTGCGCACGTCGCGAGCCGCCGACTTCCGCATGGAGATCTACAACGCGGACGGCTCCCAGGTGGAAATGTGCGCCAACGGGATCCGCGTCTTCTACAAATACCTGCGCGATCGCGGTATCACCCGAGACGAGGAGATCGGGGTCGAGACACTCTCGGGCGTCGTTCGGCCCCGCTGGGCCGGCCGCGATCGCGTGCGCGTCGATATGGGACGCCCGGTCCTGACTCCCGCAAAGATTCCCACCACGTTGGGCGCGGGCGACGGGCCCGTGCTCGACGTGCCGCTCCCCCTGCTCGGCGAGGGCGCCGAGGGCCTGCGGGTGTCGTCCGTCTCCATGGGCAACCCCCACGCGGTGGTGTTCGTGGACGATCCGGACACGGCGCCGGTCGCGATGCTCGGTCCCCGGATCGAGAACCACCCGGCGTTTCCGAACCGGGTCAATGTGGAGTTCGTGACGCCCGTCGGGCGGAGCCGCATCCGTCAGCGCACGTGGGAGCGCGGCACGGGCGAAACCCTCGCCTGCGGGAGCGGCGCTTGTGCCGTCGCGGTGGTATCCATGCTCCGGAATCTGGTGGACCGCGTGGTCACCATCGAGCTGCGCGGGGGCGAGCTCGAGATCGAGTGGCCGAGCAACGAAGCCCAGGTGCTGATGACGGGCCCGGCGGCAGAGGTCTTCACTGGGCAGGTGGAACTGCCCGATACCGCCGAATACGCCGAATTCGAATAGGGATCGGCGCGGGGGGAGATCGCGGTGTTCGAAGGTGTGATCACGGCTCTGGTTACCCCGTTTCGCGGCGACCAGCTGGACGAGGAATCGCTTCGCCAACTGGTGGAGCGTCAGATCGAGGCGGGCGTCGACGGTCTGGCTCCGTGCGGGTCCACCGGCGAGTCGGCCACACTCTCCCACGCGGAACACCGGCGCGTAGTGGAGGTGGTGGTGGATGCTGCCCGCGGCCGGGTGATGGTGCTGGCGGGGACGGGATCCAATTCGACCCGCGAGGCCATCGAGCTGACCCGACACGCGCGCGAGGCGGGCGCCGACGGCGCGCTGTTGATCTCTCCCTATTACAACAAGCCCACCCAGGAAGGCATCTACGCGCACTACGCCGAGATCGCCCGCCAGACCTCGTTTCCCCTGGTCGTCTACAACATCCCGGGACGCACGGCCTCGAACATCCTCGCGTCCACCACGGCACGGCTCGCGGATCTTTCCCACGTGGTGGGCATCAAGGAGTCGAGCGGCGACCTGTCGCAGATCTCTTCGGTGGTGGCCCTGTGTCCCGACGACTTCTGCGTGCTCTCGGGTGACGACGCGGTCACGCTGGCCCTGCTGGCGGTGGGAGGCGACGGGGTGATCTCCACCACCGCCAATCTGGCGCCGGCCGCAATGGTGGATCTGGTGCGCAGCTTCCGCTCGGGCGACCACGCCCGAGCCCTCGGGGTGCACCAACGCCTGCTGCCGCTGTTCGACGCGCTCTTCTGCGAGACCAACCCGATTCCGGTGAAGGCGGCGCTCGCGAGCCTGGGGCTGGTGAGCGACGAGATCCGCCTGCCTCTGACGCCCCTGGGCGAAGCCCACCGGGAGCGGCTGCGCGTGGTGCTGAAGGAGATGGGCATCTCGGCATGAGCGAGGCGCGCGGAGTCTGCGTGGTGGGCGCCCTGGGACGCATGGGGGAGCGGGTGCGCGCAGCGCTGGCGGAAGAGCCCACGCTGCGCCTGACCTCGGCCCTGGAGGCGAGCGGCCACCCGAGCCTGGGCGAAGCCCTCGGCGACGGCGTCGTCCTGACAGACGACCCCAAGCTGGCGCTCGCGAGCGCAGATGTTGCCATCGACTTCTCGCTTCCGGCCGCAACGCTTGCCACGCTGCGGGCCGCAGCGTCCGCAGGGACCGCCTATGTGGCTGGCACCACGGGATTTTCAAACGCCCAGCGCGAGGAGCTCGCGAGCCTTTCGGAGCGGGTACCCGTGATGCTGGCCGCCAACTTCTCGGTGGCGGTAAACGTGCTGGGTTGGCTGGTGAGCCAGGCGGCGCAGCGCCTGGGCCCGGACTACGACGCGGAGCTGGTGGAGATCCACCACAGGGCGAAGCGCGATGCCCCCAGCGGTACGGCGCTGTGGCTGGCAGAGGCCATCGCAAAGGCGCGGGGTCAGACGTTGGAGGATGTCGCGGTTCTCGAGCGCGCAGGCGAGATCGGCGCGCGCCCGGAGGGTGCCATCGGCATCCAATCACTCCGCGCCGGCGACTGCCCCGGGGATCACACCGTGATCTTTGCCGGGCGCGGAGAGCGCCTGGAGCTGGTGCACCGCGCCAGCACCCGCGATCACTTCGCCCGCGGCGCCGTGCGCGCCGCCGCCTGGCTGTGCGGCCGCGAGCCGGGCAGCTACGTCTTCGAACAGGTCCTGGGACTCGGCAGCAAGAACGATTGAACGGTTCCCGTGCGGAGCCGAAAGCACGCAGGTTCGCCGCGCGAACCGAGCGACGGACAGTCGTTGTGGGCAGGTCTTTGCACAGTTGAGCGCGAACTGTGCCTATGCGTCGGGTTTCAACCGCATTGCAATCGCACGCGAACAACGGTTTCTTGCGCAGCGCTACGGCAGCGAGCGAAGTCCATCGGGTCGGTGGAAAAGGCGTTCCGTTACACCGCAATTCATTGCGCACACACGAGGCGGCATTGCACACTCTCACGCCGGCAGGCCCCCGGGGCGTCGACGCACAACGATGTACGTAGGAAAACGAAACTGCACGGAACAAAGCGGCACTGCTTTTGCAAAGACCCGCTCGCACCATGAGTAAAGGCACAAGCAAAGCATACGACGATGCGTTCACGAACCTGACGTTGGAAGAACTCGAACGTCGGGCGCGTGAAAGTTCGGGAGGCCGGGGTCTCCCGCTGCGCGATTGGGTCGCATTGGCGGAGGCCTGGCGAATCGCGCAGGCCCTTCGTACGGCGCGGGGCAATCGCGCCGCAGCTGCCCGACAGCTGGGGATCGGCCGACGCACCCTCTACTCGAAGATGCGAAAGCTGGGTCTGGAGCCGAGCTGGGGAATTCCCCAGGACGCCACGGGCGACATCGGGCGCGGATCGAGCGTCGAACGCGAATAGCGCGAATAGCGGGCCCGACGAAGGGTCGGGGGTTCAGATCGGCGCGTCTGCGCCCACGGACTTCTCCGTGTCCTGTGCCTGCGCACCCACCACCAGATCGTGGCTGCTGCACCAGGTCAGATCACCGTCCAGATAGATTCGCGCGAGGAGGTTCGCGGCGGCCAGCGCGGGGGCGAGGAAGCGGAGCCGGACGTTCTCCGGCTCCGCCTCGCATGTCACCACCCGCGAAGACTCCATCAATCGCTCGAAGGCTCGAGCCACCGATGCGGAATCCCGAAAACGCAGGTCGTAGATGCGCATCGACCTAGACGTCGTAGTAGATCTCGAACTCGTGCGGGTGCGGCCGCAGGCGGATCGGGTTCACCTCGTGCTCGCGTTTGTAGGTGACCCACATCTCCAGGGCGTCGCGGGTGAACACGTCGCCCTTCAGGAGGAAGTCGTTGTTCTCCTCCAGCGCCGTCAGCGCCGCAGACAGGTCCGCCGGCATGGTCGGCACCCCGGCCGCCTCTTCCGGCGAGAGCGCGTAGATGTTCTTGTCCAGCGGCGAGCCCGGATCGATCTTGTTCTCGATGCCGTCGATTCCCGCCATCGCCATGGCGGCGAAGGCGAGATACGGGTTGCAGGCCGGATCCGGGAACCGCACCTCGACCCGCTTGGCCTTGGGACTCTGGGAGTACATGGGGATACGGCAGGCCGCCGAGCGGTTGCGGCTGGAGTACGCCAGGTTGATCGGCGCCTCGTAACCCGGGACCAGACGCCGGTACGAATTGGTCGTGGGGTTCGTGAACGCCGCCAGGGCCTGGGCGTGCTTCAGGATGCCGCCGATGTACCAAAGGCCCATGTCCGACAGGCCCGCGTACTTGTCGCCGGCGAACAGGGGCTTGTCTCCGTTCCAGATCGACTGGTGACAGTGCATGCCCGACCCGTTGTCGCCGAACAGCGGCTTCGGCATGAAGGTGGCCGTGAGTCCGTGGCGGTGGGCCACGTTCTTCACCACGTACTTGTAGAGCATGAGCTGGTCGGCCATGGATACGAGGGGCGAGAACTTCATGTCGATCTCGGCCTGACCGCCCGTGGCCACCTCGTGGTGCTGGCACTCGATCACCAGGCCCAGGCTCTCCATCACGAGCACCATCTCGGTGCGCAGGTCCTGCATGCTGTCGGTGGGCGGAACCGGGAAGTAGCCCTCCTTGGCGCGGGGCTTGTAGCCCAGGTTGCGCCCGCCGAAGTCGTCCTCGCGCCCCGAGTTCCAGGCGCCTTCCACCGAGTCTATGTGGTAGAAGCCCTCGTTGGTCGTGGTGGAGAAGCGTGCCGAGTGGAACACGAAGAACTCGGCCTCGGGGCCGAAATAGATCGTGTCGCCGATACCCGTGCTCTTCACGTAGTTGGCCGCCTTCTTGGCGATGAAGCGGGGGTCGCGGCTGTAGCTCTCGCGGGTGATGGGATCCACGATGTCGCCGACCATCGACAGGGTGGTGTCCTTGCAGAACGGGTCGATGATCGCCGTGGTCGGATCCGGCACCACCAGCATGTCGCTGTTGTTGATGACCTGCCAGCCGCGGATCGAAGAACCGTCGAAGCCATAGCCGTCCTCGAAGTTGGATTCCTCCAGCTCGTGGAGCGGTACCGAGAAGTGCTGCCACATTCCGGGCCAGTCGGTGAACTTCACGTCCACCATCACCGCATTCTGCTTCTTCGCGAACTCGAGAACCTGCTTGGGATTCATTGTGGGGATTCTCCGTGTCCCTTGTAGGGGGTTGGGGGAGGCAATTCGATCGCAACTAGACCGCGTCCGGACCCCGTTCACCCGTGCGGATCCTGATCGCCTCCTCGACCGGGAGGACGAAGATCTTGCCGTCGCCGATGCGGCCCGTGTTCGCCGCCTGCACGATGGCCGCAACGGCCTTGTCCACCAGTTCGTCGCTGACGGCGATCTCGATCTTGATCTTGGGCAGGAAGTCGACGACGTATTCGGCGCCCCGATAGAGCTCGGTGTGGCCCTTCTGCCGACCGAAGCCCTTCACCTCGGTCACCGTCATGCCCTGGATCCCGATGCCGTGCAGGGCTTCCTTGACCTCGTCGAGCTTGAACGGCTTGATGATGGCTTCGATCTTTCGCATGAACCGACCCTCCGTGGGGCAGGGGGCACACGGCCCCCGGCTGGAACATTAGAACAGAGCAAGGGGCGTGCCGGACTTGGCGCGTTTTCCCAGCCGCTCCCGGGCCCCGAGAGCCCGTTCCAGGCGCCGCCCCGCGCCGGATCTGCCCGGAAAAGCGGCAGCTCCTGCCGGATTCCTGGGCATCCGAGCCCGGCCCTGCGGCCCCCGGGCCAGCCGCCGAGAGGGGCGCGGCGCCCACTCGGCGCCGCGCCCCGTCGGGTCGGCTGGGCCTGCGTCGCCGCTCAGAACGTGTAGAGCAGCTGCAGCACCGAGAGGACCTGGTCGCTCGTGACGGGGGCCGGCACACCGGCGACAACCGCGTTCTTGAAGAAGACCCCGTTTCCTGCGACTCCCTGCAGGCTGCCGTGATCGTATCGAGTCTCGAAAATGACCTTCAGGTTGTCGGTGAGCGCCCAGTCGAGGGTGGCCGTGAGTTCCCAGAGAACAGTGTCGGCGCCACCGGGGGCGTTGGCATTGTTGCCCTTCACGACCTCACCGCGCAGCGCGGCACCGATGGTCTCCGTGATTCCCAACCGCGAGGCAGCCGCCAGACCCCAGTAGTTCTGGTTGGCCAGGCCGTCGGCCTCGGGCCAGTAGTAGTCGAAGTTCGCCCACATGGCGAGGTTGTCCGACGGATCCCAGGTGGCCACCAGGTCGAGCACGTACAACCGGTCGTTGTTCCGCCCGACGGGATTCACCACGATCGCCCCGAACGGATTGGCCACGTCGCCGCCCACCAGGAAGCTGGAGGAAAGGCTCGTGGTGTCGCCGCCCCACGCCAACTGGCCCAGGAAGACCTTGTCATTGTCGCTGTCGGCCATGGTGTTCAGGTAGTCGTTGGCGACGCCTGCGGCCCAGCTTACGCCCCCGCCGACGTCGCCCGACAAGAGCACACCCGTATGGCTGGTCGGCTGCAGGGAGTAGACGATGCCGCGGGTGACGTTCATGTTGGCGTCGGCCCGCAGGACCTCGGCGCCCAGCAGGGTCTCGTAGCGCCCGGCCTGCACCAGGATGCCGTTGCCGATGGGTGCCAGGTACGACACGTAGGCCTGGTAGAGCATGGAGAGATCGCCCGAGCTGCCGCCCGAACCGCCCAGTGCGTCGGCCGCGGCTCCGTAGATGAGATCCACGCCGAAGCCGCCGCGGCTCTCCACCGTCGAGGGCTTCAGCATCGAGAAGTAGGCCTGATCCAGCTGGAAGTTGTTGGGGCTCTGGGTGAACGGGGCCGTCAGCCCGAAGGCGCCAGTGTTGAGGCCTCCGGTGGTCGTGCCGGCTCCGGATCCCCCGAAGCCGGTCGCGCACGGCGTTGCTCCACCTGGGACGGCCGGGTTGTTCGCGCAGGCGATCGTCGGCGCGTTGGGGCTGTTCCAGTTGAAGTTGTAGCTGGCGGCGATGACGCCGCTGAACTCGGTCATCTCCAGGAAGCGGGAGAGTCCCGAGGCCGCCGATTCGTCGGCGATTCCGGCGTCCTGGATCACCCGTTCCTGCTGCTTGACACGCTGCTCGGCGGCTTCGAGCTGCTCGTCCTGGGCGTCGAGCTTCTCCTCCATCCGCTCCATCCGCTCCTGCATCTTCTGGAGCTGGTCCGCCACGTCGTCTGCCGCCGCCACTGCGGGCAGCAAGAGAATGCCGGTCAGGCTTCCGGCGAGAGTCTTCCACTGGAGTCGCATTGGGTTGATCCCTCCTGGGTCGTGTAGGGTCCGGTTTGCTTCGCGACGACGTTGCAAGTCCGGGGCCAAACTCGCGACATCTACGCCCGTGGTTTCGGGAAGGTCCCAGTTCCGTCGGGAGCGGCCCCCTGGGAAAGCGGGATTTCCCCTCGCTGGCGCGAATTCTGGACGGGCGAAAACCGTGATTGCAAGCGAAAACGAGGGACCTGAAACCGGATGGAGTCAGTCGTCGCGGCGTCGCCGGGCGGGCGCGGCGCGCCGCCACAGGTCATTCTCGTCCAGATAACGCAGGGTTGCCGGGCAGAGCCGGGCCAGCGAGTCCGAGCGTCTCTCCGACAGCCAGTGGAGATCCTCGATGGTGTCGAGATCGAAGCTCGCCGACTGCACGTGGGCGCGCAGTCCCAGGGCACGGGCGTTGGCCAGGGTGTCTTCCAGCTCCGAGCCGGTGCTCATGGGGTGGTCGAACAGGCCGGGAACCGGCGCCCGCATGCCCACCAGGTTGTAGCCCCCGTCCCGATCGGGGCATATCACGAGATCCCAGCTATCCAGGGCCGTCAGTGCGCGGGCCACGGTTTCCCCGTCGAGGCCGGGGCTGTCACTGCCCCGCAGCAGGATGCGCCGCGCGCCGCTGGCCGCCACCTCGCGCGCGGCCCAGGTCATGCGTTGCGACAGGTTCGCGCCCCGCTGGCGCACCACCGAGAATTGCGACGGGACCGAGCAGGCGATCTCGCCGCAGGCGTCGGGGGGATGCAGACAGGCCACTGCCCGCAGATCCAGCTCGCGGGCGAAGCGCGCCGTCGAAGCCAGCACGTCGTCGAGCATGCGCGCGTAGAGGCCGGCCGCCTCGTCGGGGCTGAGCGGCGGAACCATGCGCGTCTTCACGTGGCCCGGCCGCGGCGCCTTGGCGAACACCACCACCACGCCGGCGATGGCTGCCGTCACGATCGCGGTGCAACGAACGGCAACGTGGTCACGCGCACGGCACGCTCGCCCACACGAAGCTCGGTTCCCGGCGCCTCGTGGGTCCGTCGCACGAAGGCCAGTGCGATCGCGCCCGCGTCCGGAGAAAAGCAGCTGCTCGTCACTTCGCCCACGCGTTTCTCGTCGGCAAAGACCGCTCCGCCCACCTCGATGGCTTCGGCGCCCTGCGCCTGCAGGCCCACCAGCAGGTGCTTGACACGCCCCTGGGACGCGATGCGGGCGACCACCTCCTGTCCCGTGTAGCAGCCCTTCGTGGTGGAGACGGCGGCGTCCAGGCGAGCCTCGGAAGGCAGCACGCTCTCGTCGAGTTCCGCGCCGATGCGCGGCAGGCCGGCCTCGATGCGGAGCACCTCCAGCAGCACCTCATCCGCCAGCACGAGATCGTCTCCGCCTGCCTCCGCGAGCGCCTGGAACACGGACTCGACGTGATCTCCAGCGACGAAGAGCTGGTAGGCGTCCTCACCGCTGAACCCGTAGCGGGCCACGACCGCCCCAGCGCCAGCGATCGTCACGTCGGCGCAGGAACCCGGCGAGAGCTCCGGCCGCACGCCAGTGACCCGCGCAAGGTAGGAAGCGGCCCCGGGACCCTCGAGCGCCAGGCGCGCCAGGGCGGGCGTGGGCTCGGACAGCTCCACGGCATCTGCCACGATGAAGCGGCCCAGGCGCTCGCGCACCGGCAGAAGGGCCGACGCTGCCGTTTCGAGCCAGAGTTCGGCTTCGCGCCACAACACGTGGAAATCCGCCACGACGCGTCCCTGGTGGGTGAGCAGCAGGGCGTGACATCCCGAGCGTTCCGGTCCCGGCGAAAGATTCGACACGTCGTTCGTGAGCATGCCGTTGAGCCAGCGCACTCGATCCGCGCCACGAACCCGGAGCACGACGCGATCCGGCAGGCGGAACAATCCGGCCGAGCGCCGCACGCTGGCGGTGTCCGGCGGGGTCATGACAGCGGCTCTTCGTCACTGCGCACTGGCGACCGGTCGTCGAACATGCGTTGGGCCCTCTCCGCCTGTGCCTTGATCCACTCGTCGTAGCGGCGTTTCGAGACGTCGTAGTCGTGCTCGTTGTCCACGTCGACGGCCGAACCCCCCAGGTCGGTCACCACGAACCGGAACGACGTGCCGAGAAGCTTGCTGATGCCGCGCTCGATGCGCGCGATGGGTATCCAGCGACGCAACCAATCGGCAAGCCGCGGCAGGCCGAGGCGATCGGTGGCTCCGGCCAGGTGCATGAGCGCGTAGTACAGCAACACGGTCAGCCCGCCTCGCCGCAGGAGACGCCAGGCCAGGCTCGCCACACTTCCCAGTTCGCGCTGGAAGCGGTTCTCGTACATCTCTTCGATGGCGTAGCGGTTGGCGACGCGCGCGGGCCGCGCCAGATGGAGGTTGCTCTGGCGGAATCGCCCCTCCCGCAGGTTGAAGTACGCCATCCGGATTCCGTCGGAGCCGGATCCGGTGGGATAAAAGGCCTGCATGGAGTCCTCGGTCACCAGGCCCAGGGCGTAGTCGCAGTCCAGCCGCAGGGAGCGGCGCACGAACTGGGAGATCTCCTCGGACGTGGTGAAAGGCAGGTCGCTCGAGACGTAGAGGACTCGCGCGTCCAGGTCTTCGGGCTCGGGGTCGCGGCCCAGGGTGTCGGCCCCCGGCAGCAACCGGCGATAGCTCTGCCAGGCGTTCTCCAGAAGGTTGCGGTGCTGGCCCACCCGGTGCAGGGGCTTTCGGAGTTCGGCGGCGGCATCGAGCGGCGCCAGGACTACTCCCAGGCGCTCGCAGTCTCCGATCACCCAGACCGACGACACCTCAGGAACGCCTTGGAGCGCGGCAACCACGTGGGCGACGAGCGCCCGCCCTCCAATCTCCAGGTAGGCCTTGCTCTCGCCATAGATCGACTTCGCGGCGCGCTGGTCGCCGGCCAATACAACCGCCGGAATCTGCTCGGGAGCCATCTCCTGCTTCGGCCCTCAACCCGCCAATCTAATGGGGGCGGCGCCAACGCGAAAGGCGAATATGTTCGCAAAAGAAAACAGGGGGCAGGAAACCAACGGGAAGAGGTGGTGGAGCCGAGCGGGATCGAACCGCCAACCTCCGCGTTGCGAACGCGGCGCTCTCCCAATTGAGCTACGGCCCCGGGATCCGCGAGAGAGGCTCTCGAGGAGCCGGAGACGGTAAGGCGGGGGTTCGCCCGCGTCAACGCGCTCCACGCTGGGGCATCCGCTCCGTGCCGAGGCGTCAACTCCGTGCCGAGGCGTAAAAAGTGGGCGGAACAAACCACTAGACGGATCGTGCAAAAGCGGGGCACGCTCTGGCTGGTGCCGATCGACATCCGAAAGATCCTCGTCCCGGTGGACTTCTCCGAGCACGCCAATCCGGTGCTCGAGTGGGCCGCACACCTGGGCGAGGAGCACGAGGCTCGCATCGTGCTGCTCCACGCCTATCACCTGCCCGTGGAGTTCCAACAGCTCGAAGGCGCCTATCTGCCGCCCGATTTCTGGGCCAACGTGAAGGTCGAGGCCGAGCAGTCCCTGTCGCGCTACGCCGAGGGATTGGCGAGCCGCGGGCTCACGGTCGACTGCGTGGTGCGCGAGGGCTACCCGGCCACGGTGATCGTGGACGAGGCCGCGAGCCTGCCCGCCGACCTGGTGGTGATCGGCACGCACGGGCTCTCGGGGATCCGGCACCTGTTGCTTGGCAGCATCGCCGAGCGCGTGGTCCAGAGGGCGCCCTGCCCGGTTCTGACCGTCAAGACCCACCAATAGAGTGACGTCCCGCTGGATCGGTCGCGCCCGGAACGGGGCGCCTCGTGGAATCGCCGGTCTGGCGTTGCTCGCGTTCGCGCTCGAATCCTGGCGTCTTCGACCCCAGCTCGACGACGCCTACATCTCGTATCGCTACGCACAAAACCTGGCCGAGGGTCTGGGGCTCGTCTACAACGCCGGCGAACATGTCGAGGGCTTCACGAACCTGCTGTGGACCCTGCTGGTCAGCCTGGGCATCCGCCTGGGCTTCGAGGCGCCCGGGGTGGGTCACGCACTGGGGCTCGCCTCGGGCGCCGCGGCCCTGGTTGCCACCTACGCGTACGCCGCGACGGGCCTTCCGGCGTCGCGACGCTGGCTGGCGGGACTGGCCCCCTGGATCCTGCTGGCCTGCACACCGTTTCCCGCCTGGGCGACTTCGGGCCTGGAGACCCCCCTGTTCCTGGCGAGCGCCACCGCCGCCCTGGCGTTTCAAGCTCGCGGCCGCATGGGCTGGGCGGCCGGGGCCCTGGGAGTCTCGACTCTCACGCGGCCGGAGGGGGCTCTGCTCGCGGGCCTGGTTTTTGGTGTCCACAGCGTTGCCGTCCGCGGGCTGAATCGTTCCGATTTCCGGGCCGGGCTCGCGTACCTGGCGGTGCCGATCGGGCTCACCGTCTTTCGCCTGGTCTACTACGGCGATCCGCTCCCCAACACCTTCTACGCCAAGGTGGGCGGAATCCCGATCGAGTCCGGGTTCGCCTACCTGGGGAGCTTCCTGGGCGACGGCGTGGTCCTGCTGATTCCGGCGGCCCTGGTGATGGCTGGTGATCGGCGCTTCTGGCCGGGCCTGGCCTGGGTGGCCGGCCTCGCGGCGTACGTGGTCGGGATCGGCGGCGATGCCTTCGGCCAGTGGCGATTCCTGCTGCCGTGCGTGCCGGTACTGGCGGCACTTTCCCTGCGCGGTGTCGAGCGGGCCGCGGCGGCGACGCCGTGGGCGGGCGTGGCGCTGGGTCTGACGATTCCCGGTGCCCTGGCGTGGCTCTTGTTCGGGGGAATTCCCGGCAGCGTGTCGTTCGACGGTTCGCGCCGCGCGGCTACCCTCGATCGCATCGACGTCGGCAACCGGAACTTCGAGGAAATCGGACGGCGCCGGGCCCGCGTGCTCGCGGCGCGCACGCAAACGCCGCGGCTCGTCGCCGGCGGAGCCATCGGATCGTTCGGCTACTACTCGCGCCTTCCCATTCTCGACTACCTGGGCATCGTCGATCCGGTCGTGGCGCGTTCACCCGCGTCTCCATCGCTGCCAGACGCGCGCCGACTGCCGGGGCATCACCGCTCGAACGCCGATTTCGTCTTGTCAAAGCACCCCGATTACATCCTGGTTCCCGACAAATCCCGCGGCGATCTGCGCTTCGGGCGCGCCGGGGCAATCCTCGACATCTGGGCCCACCCCGACTTCGAAGCCGGCTACGAGTGGGACGAAGAACTCCGCGGCTATCGCAGCCGCGCCTTGGGTCCCGCCCTGCCACCGAACCTGGTGTTGATCATCGGAGACGACCAGGGCTTTCGGGACCAGGGCTTCATGGGCTCGAAGCGGATCGAGACTCCGAACCTGGATCGCCTGGCCCACGAGGGCGTGGTATTCCCCGTCGGCTACTCGACGGCGAGCCTGTGCCGGCCGGCACTCAATGCCCTGCTCACCGGCCTCGATCCCGTGCAGTGGCAGGGTCGGCTGGTTGCGCGCGAGCGGGAGGGGCGCGCGCGACCTCGCTGGACCGAGGTGCAGGATTTCCAGACCCTGCCCCGGCTGCTCGCCGCTCGCGGCTACAAAAGCTTCCAGGCGGGCAAGCACTGGGAGGGCACGTACGAGACCGCGGGGTTCGACGAGGGCATGACGGCGGTGAAGGAGAGCCCCAACGATCTCTCCGGCGGCGCAGGCCTCGCGCTGGTGCGCGAGACCGTCGAGCCGGTGATCGACTTCATCGACCGCCACCTGGACTCCCCCTTCTTCCTGTGGTTCGCGCCCATGCTTCCGCACGCGCCTCACGACGCACCGGAGCGTTTTCAGGACATCTATCGCGATGCAGGGCTTCCGCCGCGTGTGGCGCGCTACTACGCGAGCATCTCCCAGTTCGACGCGGGGGTGGGCACGCTGCTGGATCACCTGGCGAAGCGCGACCTGCTGGATCACACCCTGGTGGTCTATCTCGCCGACAACGGCTTTCAAGCCGGCGGCTCGTACCACCCGAGCAACCGCCGCTGGGGGGGCGCCGCCGGGAAGAACTCGCTCTACGAGCTGGGATTCCGCACACCCATCGTGTTCCACGCCCCGGGCCGGATCCCAGCCGGCCAGCTGCGTCCGGCCCTGGTGTCGATCCTGGACGTCTTTCCCACACTGCTCGAGTACGCCGGCGTCGAGCCCCTGTCGGATCGCCCCGGTCGCGGCCTGCGCTCACTGCTGGAGGGGCGCGACGATCGGGGGCGCAGCGTGCTCGCGGGCCGCATGGACCGCGTGCGGGCCGACACGCCGACGGGTCGCTGGATCGAGCCGAACCGCAAGGGCATGACCGACGGTGGCCGCTTCGCCCGCGACCCGCGCTGGCATTACCTGTGGTACATCGATCGCGAAGAGGAACTCTACGACCTGGACGCGGATCCCGACGAGCAGGAGAACGTGGCCGACGCACACCCCGAGGTGGTGAAGCGCTTGCGGCGCGAGATCGAGCGCTGGGAGGCGGACCTGGCAGCGCTGGAGGCGAGCGCAGTCAATGGGGACGGGGTTGACTATTGACTTTTTCGCAACCGGATTGGCACGGCCCTCGCCCCCGTGAAAAAGTCAATAGTCAACCCCGTCCCCACCTAGTCCCCACCTAGCCCTTCGAGAGTTGTCCGAGCTTTCCGGCGGGATGGCGCAGGTTGTAGTCCGCCTTGGTGAAGCCCTTCTCCTTCTCCAGGGCGGCAGCCAGGGCCGCCAGCACCAGGATCTCGGCGGCGACACTGGCGCGCGGAGCGAGTCCCAGGGCGCCTCCCTCCCGGGCCACACCCGCGTCCAGGAATGCGTCGGCGTTGCGGGCCAGCCACGAATCCGGGTTCCCGGTCACCCCCAGCACCCGGGCCTGCATGCCTCGCACGGTCTCGACGGCAAAACGCAGTTCCGCGGTTTCCCCGCTGTTGCTGATGGCGATCACCACGTCTCCCGGCATCACCTGTCCCGTGCTCCCGTGCACGGATTCGGTCGCGTGCAGGAAGGTGGCGGGCGTGCCCGTGCTAGACAGCAACGAGGCCGCATAGTGGGCCACGTGTTCCGGCTTGCCGATGCCCGTCACGTGCACCCGTGAGCCTCCGGCCTCGGCGCTGCGAATCAGATCCATGGCCTTCTCGAAGCTCCCCACGTCCAGGCGACGCCGCAGGGCTGCCATCTCCTCCACTGCCACGTCGAGAGCGGCCAGTGCCTCTTCGGCTCCCGAACCCGAGAGGACGGGGCTTGCGCCCGCCGTCGAACCGGACAGTTCGAGAGCGCCGCCGTCGTAGAGTTGGACAACTCGTGCGCGTGCCGCCACCGGGTCGTCGGGGAAGGCCCCGAGCTTCTCCACGCACGCCGCACCGCACGCGTTCGCGAGACGTCCCGCGTCTTCCCAGCCCAGTCCGTGGTGCAGGGCCGCCAACAGTCCACCCAGGAACGCATCCCCGGCGCCGGTGGTGTCCACCGCGCGAGTCGCGTAGCCCTTGACGCTGCCTTCGAATCCATCCGCGGCAATCGCACACCCGGCCTCGCCATCGGTGAGCACCACCACCGGGTTTCCGAAGCGCTCGCGGACGGCGCGGGCGAGCGCCAGGGCATCGTCGCCGGCCGCAGGCGCGATCTCGCGCGCCGCGCTCTTCGAGGGCTTGAGCAGGTCTGCGGCGCGCAACACCCCATCGAGCTCGCCAGCACTGCCGAGGCCCGCCACGGCATCCGAAGGCGGTACGTCCAGGTCGACGACGGTCGGAATACCCGCCTCGCGCGCGATGCTGAGAGCCTCGAGCGCCGCGGCCAGCGGCAGCTGGGACACCTCCGTGGTGAGGCGCCGGGCCCGCCGGATGAAGTCCGCGTGGTCGCGCCGCACGTGCAGGGCGGTGGTCTCCGAGGTGGCACCCGGTGCCATGTAGATGGCGCGGCCGCCTTCGTCGTCCACGAAGATCTCCGCCAACGACGTGGCGGAGCCCTCGAGGATCAGGTCGTGCTCGATGCCGGCCCCGTCCATGGCGGCGCGCAGGAAGCGGCCGCCCTCGTCGCGGGCCTGGCGGCCAAAGATGCCCGCGCGAAGACCCAGGGCCGCGGCCCAACCCAGGTGGTTCAAGACCACGCCGCCCACGCTGAGGCGAACCGGGCCTGCACCCTCCACGCTGCGAAGGATGCCCTTCTCGTCGCCGCCGAGGATGCGCGCTGCCCGGTGCACCCGGTCCACCACCATGCTGCCGATGCCCACTGCATCGAGCTTCGTCATCGCAACGCCCCCGAAGGCAGCTCTCCGAACTCGCCGCGGGCCACCGACACCCAGGGCGATCCGATCGTCTCGACTGCCTGCTCTTGAATCGCGGCGAAGGCCGCGTCGAAACGCTCGGCCGCGTCCGGCTCGAGTTGGGGAGTGCCAGGAGCGACCGCCGCACTCGAGATGACTCCCATGGAAAGCAGGGCCCGCTTGAAGCACGCGATGGCGCGACCGGGGCCGGCCTCGTGGGTGGCTTCGCGAAAGTCGGTCACCACCTTCTGGATCAGCAGGATGCGTTCCGAGTCGCCTCCGCGGCACACCTGCCACGCTCGCGCCCACTCCCGGGGAAGCGCGTTGGCCGGCCCGGACACCACGCCGATGGGCAGGGCGCCGGACAGTCGATACTGATTCCATCGCTCCGAGATCGCTCCGCGCCAACCCGTTCGCGGACGGTAGATGCGGAAGATCAGCATGGCGTTGCCGATGTAGATCCCGAACTCACCGCGCTCCCGGAAGCTTGCCGCCGCCCGGGTGTAGTTGCCCAACACCCTGCGGTTGCCCGAGACCTTGATGCCGCGCACGAAATCCAGGCGTGACATGGCCTTTACCTGGCTGGTGCGGATGTGCAGGGCCTTGGGATCGATGGCGATGTCCGCGTTGTCGTACAGATACACGGGAATGCGCCGGTTTCGCCTGTCCAGCAGGTCGGCAACTTCGCGCTGTACGAACCGGACCGGATCGTCGACGCCGCGGATCGAGAGTGGCGCAAGCACCGCGGCGTCGGCGCCGGCTTCGATGGCGAACTCCAGATTTTCCAGGGTCTCGGCGGGCGTGTGCGCCGTGATCCCCGCCCAGGCTTCGACCCTGCGGACCGGTCCCGGACCCAGGCGAGCGTTGACCTTGGCCACTTCTTCGGCGCATACCTGGATCACCCGCTGGCGCAGGGGATTGGGCAGCTGACCCCATTCGCCGGTGGTACCGGCGGCGAACACCACGTCGGCGCCATGCCCTGCCTGGATCACGAAGCGCACCGCGTTGCGCTGGTCGGGCTCGATCAGATTCCCGTCGCCGTCGAGTACCGTCACCACCGGCACCGAGAGCCCGCGGCGAGGCAGCGTATCTTCGACAGACCTCACGGTTTCCCTAGGGTAGATCGGAGCGCGCTGGCCGCCAGCGCCAAAGGCATGCCGCCAGCGCCGAAGGCCGGCTCAGAGGGTCTCGAAGAAGTAGGTCATCCGAATCCCAAGCGCCGTGGCCAGCTTGTGCAGGGTCGACATGGAGGCAGCGCTCTTGCCCAGCTCGATCTGCGAAATCAGGCTCACGGACAGACCGGTGCGATTGGCGAGCTGCTTGAGAGTGAGTCCCTCGCTGCCGCGCTTCTCGCGAATCCTGGAGCCCACGGTCAGGTTGAGACGGGTCTCCAGATCCACCAGGAGACCCTTCTCACGGATTGCCGCCTGGATCACCATGCGCAGCTCCTCGGGCTCGAGGGGCTTCTGGACGTAGTCGAAGGCCTGGCTCTTCAGTGTGCGTACGGCCACCTCGACGGTGGGCAGGCACGTCATCGCGATCACGCACAGGTCCGAGTCGGCGCTGCGAATCTGCTGCAGCAGGTCGACGCCCTCGCCCGGAGGCGACACGTCGAGCAACACCAACTGGATGTTCGAATTCCTGATCGCCGGAAGAACGCGATCCGGGTCGGTCAGAACCTCGACCCGGTAGCCGTCCTCTGCCAGGAGGTCCTTGATCTCTGCATTGCTGCCCTCGTCGCGATCGAAGACGAGAACATGGAGCTGTTGCTTGGCGGTCATGACGCCCCCCAGTGGTGAGTAGGCAGGCTCCCGAAGTCCCTCGAATCACACGGGAAGCGGGCGGCCGGTGTCCTGGCGGGCCTATTCGGTATTTCTATCTCTTTCCATGAGTCCCGAATCGCCCCTGGGGGAATCCGAGGCATCCTCGCTGGGACCCGCGAGCCAGTCGATGCCGAAGGCTGCGGCCGGGGCGTCGGCTGGGGCCACCCGCGTCACTTCCAGCCGCGCGGGTGCCTGGCCCGGCGCCTCGATGGCGATCCAGGCCGGCACCCGGATGCGGTCGTTGAATTGGGTGCTCGGGCCGAACCGGAATCGGACCCCGTCGCTCCGGTCGATGCGCACCACCTCGAAGCTCTCCATGTCGATCCACAGGGAGGGCAGGCGCTGCTCCTCCTGGCCCGGCTTGCGGGGGATGCGGCCCCCGAGCACGTAGCAGTCGTGGTCCTCCACCCGGCCCAGGGCTACCACGTCCGGGGCCACGCCAAAGCTCTCGAGTGCAGCCGTGAGCGCCGCTCCCGACGTGGCTTGCAACAGGAACAGGGGCGGCAGGAACGGCCGGGGGTGATCGATGGGGCGCCCGTCACGACTGGCGCTGTAGGCATCGCCCTGCAGCAGGTGCCGCTCGACGAATCCGCGGCGACTCTTCAGCTCGAGCCGCGCCAGGCCCGTGGGGTGGGTCGCGAGCTTCCCGGTTGCCACCGGATCACCGTCTCCGATCCGCAGGCTCACCTCGAACCAAAGCGGCGAATTGCGCCGGGCCACGCGATTGGCTTCGGCCGTGGCGTCGGCGAGCTTGGTCGCAGTGGGGATATAAGCGCGTCCCGGGGCGCTCCCGAACGAGATCGCCAGGGCGCACGCGATCCCGAGGCGGACGCCACGGCGGATGCTCACGTGAGATTCCCTCCTGCACCCGCCAGGCGCGTGCGACCGGCGTAGCGCGCATCGTCACCCAGCTCTTCTGCGATGCGAAGCAGCCGGTTGTACTTGGCGACCCGGTCCGAGCGCGAGAGCGACCCCGTCTTGATCTGGCCGCAGCCCGAGCCCACGGCCAGGTCGGCGATCGTCGTATCTTCGGTCTCGCCCGACCGGTGCGAAACCACCGCCGCCCAACCCGCCTCGCGGGCGGCGCGGATCGCTTCCAGTGTTTCGGTGAGCGTGCCGATCTGGTTGACCTTGATGAGGATGGCATTCGCCGCCCGCTCGCGGATCCCGCGCGAGAGGATTGCGGGATTGGTGACGAACAGATCATCCCCCACCAACTGCAGCTTCGAGCCCAGCTTGCGGGTGAGCTCCTTCCAGCCATCCCAGTCCGACTCGTCCAGGCCGTCCTCGATGGATACGATTGGATAACGGCCGACCCAGTCTTCCCAGAAGGCGATCATCTCGGAGCTGCTGAGGCTGGCTCCCTCGCCCTCCAACACGTAGCGCCCATCCTGGTGGAACTCGCTGGCTGCCGGATCCAGGGCGATTGCGATCTGCTCACCCGGGCGGTAACCCGCCAGCTCGATGGCCGATAGCACCAGCTCGATGGCCTCGCGGTTGGTCTTCAGATCGGGGGCAAAGCCGCCCTCGTCGCCCACCGACGTGGCGTAGCCCTTCTCGTGCAGCACTCGCTTGAGGGCGTGAAACACTTCGGCCCCCCAACGAAGCGCCTCCGGGAAGCTGGGTGCGCCCACCGGAAACAGCATGAATTCCTGCAGGTCCACCGTGTTGTCGGCGTGGGCGCCACCGTTGAGCACGTTCATCATGGGCGTGGGGAGGAGACGAGCCTCGTTCCCACCGAGGAAGCGGTACAGGGGTAGCCCGGCGGATGCCGCCGCAGTGTGGGCGGCCGCAAGCGACACGCCGAGCAGGGCGTTGGCGCCGAGTCGCGACTTGGTGTCGGTGCCGTCCAGCTCGATCAGGATGCGGTCGAGCGCAGCCTGCTCGTCCAGACCTCCGAGCGCACAGCCCGTGACGGCGCCAGCCAGCTCGCCGCGCGCGTTGCTCACGGCCTGCAATACGCCCTTGCCGTCGTAGCGAGCGGCGTCGCCGTCGCGAAGTTCGAGAGCCTCGCGCGAGCCGGTGGAGGCTCCGGAGGGAACGGCCGCGCGGCCCCGGGCACCGTCGGATGCCGCGATTTCCACCTCCACGGTGGGGTTTCCGCGCGAATCCAGGATCTCGCGCGCCTGTACCGATTGGATCGTTGCCAGGTCTTCTCCCGAGCTTCCCCGAACGCCGGGGCCAGCGAGCCGCGCGAGGCTAGCGCACACCCGTGGCGGGACCGGTCCGGGGAATCACCAGCGGAACGCCGTCGGGGCCTTCCAGCACCTGGGCGTCGATCCCGAACGTGTGGAGCACGTTCGCGCGGGTCACCACCTGGGCGGGCGCTCCGATGGCCTGCAACGAGCCCTCCCGCAGCAGGGCGATCCTGTCACAGGTCTGGGCCGCCAGGCTCAGGTCGTGGGAGACCACCAGAGCGCTGCGACCCTCTCGGGCGAGCTCCCGCACCAGCGACAGCACTTCGATGCGATGACGCAGGTCCAGATGGGCGGTGGGCTCGTCCAGGAGCAGCACTCGCGAGGCCTGGACCAGCGCGCGCGCCACCAGCACCAACTGACGCTCGCCTCCGGAAAGCTCGAGAATCGAGCGCTCGGCCAGATCCTCGATGCCCACGCGCGCCATGGCCTGGCGAGCCTGTTCCACATCGGCGGCGGACTCGAATCCCAGCGGACCCAGGTGGGGCGATCGGCCCATCAGCACGATCTCCCCCGCCCGGAACGGGAAGGGAATGTGCGCGTCTTGCGGCACCACGGCAATCTCGCGCGCCCGTTCGCGGGCCGATAGCGACCCGCATTCGCGACCCGCCACCCACACCTGACCCTCGTCTGCGGCGATCACGCCCGAGGCCACGCGCAGCAGCGTGGTCTTGCCCGAGCCGTTGGGACCCGCGAGCGCCAGGATCTCGCCCGCGGCGAGTTCGAGGGTCACGCCCTGCAGGATCTCCCGCCCGCCCAGGTGGACGCGGATGTCGTGCAGCGCCAACGCGGCCGGTTGGGGGGTAGAGCCGGTCACGCGGCGAAGGCCCGCATGTGGTGGCGGCGCAGCAGGTACAGGAACAATGGGCCGCCAGCCAGAGCCGTGATGGCGCCCACCGGAAGTTCACGGCCGTCGAGCAGGATACGCGCAAGCGTGTCGCACACCACCAGGAAGGCGGCCCCGCCCAGGGCCGCTGCGGGAACCAAAAGTCGGTGGTCCGGACCCAGGAGCAGTCGCAGCAGGTGGGGAATGATGAGTCCCACGAAACCGATCAGACCCGCCGCCGAGACCGCGGCTCCCACCATGAGCGACGTGGCCAGCAGCAGCACGCGCCGGCTGCGCTCCACGTCGACTCCCAGCTGGCGCGCGGATTCCTCGCCCAGGGTGAGCAGGTTGAGACTTCGCGACAGGGGCAGGGCGCAGGCCAGGCCGCCCGCCAGGAACAACCCCACCCAACCCGCTACGTCCGCGCGGGCGGCCGACAGGCTCCCGATCAGCCACAGGAAGATGTTGGCGCTCTCGGTCAGGCCGGACAGGGAGGCCAGGAATACGATGGCCGCCGATGCGAACGCGTTGAAGACCACGCCCGTGAGCAACAGGTTCGTGGCCGAGACACTGCCGCGAACGCCCGCGATGGCGTAGAGCGCGAGCGTCGCCACGACCGAACCCGCAAACGCCGCCGGCGGTACCGCGCTGTAGCCGATGCCGGCCGTCCCTCCCAGGCTCAGGACCAGGATCGCCCCCAGGGCCGCCCCGCCCGAAACCCCGAGCACGAACGGATCCGCCAATGGGTTTCTCAAGAGGGCCTGGAACAGCACCCCGGCCACCGCCAGGGCCGCCCCCACCAGCATGGCGAGTACGACCCGGGGCAGGCGCACGCGCAGCACGATGTCGGCGGCGGCAGTCTGGGCGTCTTCGCCCTGGAGCACGGCCAGGACCTGGCCGGGTGCGAGCGCGCTGGGCCCCGCCGCCAGCCCGAAAATGCAGACGGCGACGAGAAGCAGCAGCATGCACGCCAGCACCGCGACGACGCGGCGCCGGGTCAGCACCTTCACGGCGACTCGCCTTCGGCGGGCGAGGGGCCCCGATCCTCGAGTGCTGCGGCCAGAATGCGGAGCGAGCGATCCAGATGCGGCCCCGGTCGCATCACCGCCGGGGGAATGCCGACGGCGCGCCCGCTCGACACGGCGGGCAACGAGGGCCAGCGCGACCAGTGCACGCCCGCGTCGCCCCCGTCTTCCGTGGCGTCGAGGATCACCTCCGGAGCCGCCTCGATGAGCCACTCCATGGTGACGCGCGGATAGGGCTCATCGAAGACGGCGGCGGCGTTCTCGCCCCCGGCGGCCCGCAGCATGTCGTCGATGAAGCTGCCGCGCCCCACCAGGTAGAGCGGATCCCGTTGCAGAACGAGGACCGCACGCACGCTGGGACGCTCCGAGGCCTGATGCTCGATCTCGCGCCAGGTCGATCGGATCGTCGCGATCTGGGCGGCGGCCTGGCTGCTTCGGCCGACGTGGCGGCCCAGCGCGTCGAGGGAGTCGAGAACCTGTTCCAGGGTGACGTTGGGAAGCTCGAGCACCCGCACCCCGAGTGCGCCCAGGCGCTCGGCCAGATCGCGTTGTCGGGCACCGGGCACCATCACGACCAGATCCGGCTGCAGCGCCACCACCGCCTCCAGGCTCGGGTTGAACAAACCCCCGACCCTGGGAAGATCGCGAACCTCCGGCTGGAGCTGCGCCGAGTAGGCGTCCACCCCGACGAGCGCCGCTTTGGCGTCGAGAGCCAGCAGCATCTCGGTAAGCGACGGGTTCAGCGACACCACGCGCTCGGCGCGATCCTCCGGGCTCGGATCCGCGCCCCGCACCGCGTTCGCTCCCAGGCAAAGCAGCACCGGGACCACGGCCCAGCCGAGCCGGCGCGACGCGGGCGACATGACGCGACTCTACTGGGCTGGGCTCGGACCCGCCTCGCCGCTGGGGGCCGACGGTCAGATCGACCGCCGGCCCCGTAGCTGCCGGACTCAGTCGGCGCGTGCGGTGGTGGGGCCCGTCAGGGTCAGGTGGGGACGCAGGCGCTCGAGCCCTGCCTCCCCGATGCCCTTCACCTGGAGCAGGTCGTCGACCGACTTGAAGCCGCCGCGCTGCTTGCGCATGGCCACCACGGCCTGTGCCCGAGCCTCACCGATGCCGGGCAGGAGCATCAGCTCCGCGACGGTTGCGGTGTTGACGTTTACGACCCCGCCCAGGGCAGGGTCCTTGTCGGCCAGGGCCGCCGTGGCGACCAGCACCAGGGCCAGGCCAGTGAACACCGCGAGGGCGTGCGCCCGCGCGGTGCGCGTTCGGATCTTCATCATGTGGGTGTTCTCCCGGGACCGACGGGGGGCGAGAGAGTGCGATCCGGGCTCAGCGATCCCGGGCCACGGCAAATGCGGCGGTGGCCAGCAGATCTTCCTTGGCTCGGCCCTCTCGGAAGGGCGCGATCGCGGCGGTGGCCCGGGCCAGATGGGATTCGGCGCGGCGGATGGTGTCGGCCACACCCCGGTAGCGCTCCACCAGCTCCAGGATACTTGCAAGCTCGTTCTCGTTGGGTGCAGCACTCCCGCGGCCCTCGTCTTCGTGGGCCACGCTCTTGATCAGGGCGGCGATCTGCTCCCGCTCGGCGGGGGCGCAACGCTTGAGCGTCAGGATCAGCGGAAGCGTGACCTTGCCTTCGCGCAGATCGGCCTGGGGAGTCTTCCCGAGGACCGCCTCGCCCTGGTAGTCGAGTGCGTCGTCGCGCAGCTGGAAGGCCAGCCCCAGCTCGCAGCCGAACTCGGCCAGCTTCCGGCGCTCGGCCCGAGTGACACCTCCGAGAATCGAGCCGGCCTCGCAGGCGGCCGACAGCAGCACCGCGCTCTTGCGCTCGATCACCGAGAAATAGTGGGCCTCGGTCACTGCGGGATCGAAGCTTCGCTCCAGCTGCAACAGCTCCCCTTCGGCCATGCCCCGGATGGTGTTGGCGAAGACCCAGAGGATGTCCAGGTTGCCGTCCTCGACGATCATCGCGGAGGCGCGGGCGTAGAAGAAGTCGCCGGCCAGCACGGCGCGTCGGTTGCCCCAGATGGCGTTGGCCGAGGGCCGTCCCCGCCGCCGCTCCGACAGATCCACCACGTCGTCGTGGAGCAGGGTCGCCGTGTGGAGCAGTTCCACCGCTGCCGACACCTGGATGCAACGCGGCCCCGTGTAGCCGCACAGCTCGGCGGCCAGCATCAACAGCATGGGTCGAATGCGCTTGCCGCCCGAGCCCAGCACGTGCTCTCCCAGCTCGGGAACCAGGGCCGCCGCGGCGTGGAGCTGCTCGGCCATGGCGCGATCCACCAGATCGAGCCGGGAGGCGATGCGGGCCGAGGCCGCCGAGAACGCATCCGACGAGGGCGTCTCCATTGCCGGCCACGCTAGCCACCCACTCGATTTCTGTCAAAGGCGAAATGATAGAAAGATGAGAAAAAACAGGTGTTTATATCCGTTCTCCTCACCCGCGTGAACGGCCGTAGACAGGATCCACCACCGTCAACCTCCTCGGACCGCTCGGTTGACAGCGACCCGGAGGCCTGCCTAGCCTCGGTCCGCTCCCCACTCCCCGGAGGTGTCCGTGTTCGAGCGCTATTCCGATCTGGCACGGCGCGCGATGCGCGACGAGCCGCCCAGCCGGGCAGAGGCCCTCCGCGTCCTGGACGACCCGGATGTGGCCCTGTTGCCGCTGCTGCAGGCCGCCTTCGAGCCGCGTCATCACCACTTCGGCCGCCGCGTCATGGTGCACGTTCTCAACAACGTGCAGAACGGGCTCTGCCCGGAAGACTGCGGCTACTGCTCCCAGTCGCGCGATTCGGGCGCCGCCATCCGCAAGTACCCGTTCAAGCCGGAGGACGAGATCCTGGCCGAGGCCGATCGCGCCGCCCGCGCAGGGGCCTCGCGCTATTGCATGGTGCTCTCCGGGCGCGGGCCCAGCCTGGCGCAGACGCGAAAGCTCGCCGCCACGATTCGGCGTGTAAAGGAGCTCTACCCCATCGAGGTGTGCCTGTCGGTGGGGCTGCTGGAAGAGGAACACGCGCGCATCCTGGCAGAGGCGGGGCTCGATCGGCTCAATCACAACCTGAACACGAGCGAGTCCCATTACGGGAAGATCTGCTCGACCCATACCTACGCAGACCGGGTTCGCACCCTGAAGGCCGCCAAGAAGTGCGGGATCGAGCCGTGCAGCGGGCTCATCATGGGAATGGGAGAGGCGAGCCACGACCTGGTCTCGGTGGCCTTCGAGCTGCGCGAGCTCGAGGTGCCGTCGATCCCGTTGAACTTCCTGATTCCCATTGAAGGCAACCGGGTGCTCTCGGATGGCTCGCTCACTCCCGAGCGCTGCCTGCGGGCCCTGGCCATGCTGCGGCTGGTGAATCCGCGCGCCGAGATCCGCGTGGCGGCGGGGCGCGAAGGCCATCTGCGATCGCAGGAAGCCCTCTCTCTCTACCCCGCCAACTCGCTCTTCGTCGACGGCTACCTCACCACGCGCGGAGACGCGGTGGCGGATACGTACCGGATGATCGAAGAGGCGGGTTTCGAAGTCGAGGGCAACGCGCAGTGGCAGCGCGCCGGGCAGGCGGGCGGGACCCGCTTCCGCGTGCCCGGAGGAGGTGAAATCCTCAAGCCGGAGATCGCGCGAGACGCGGCGGAGTGAGCGTCGCGGAGGTCGCGCGCGAATCCCTGGAGCGCATCCGAGCGGGCGGCACGCTCCGCCG
>JAQBHB010000046.1:0-27551 GCA_032128115.1 Deltaproteobacteria bacterium
CGTCGCGAGTTTCCGAGAGCGGCCCGGATCGGGAGCGGCGAACGCGGACACCGGTTCGGCCCACGCTTCGCGCTCCCGCCCCTTCATGACCGCGCGCACGTTCGAGGCTCCCTGCGGATCGCCCTGTTGCTCCAGCAGATCGGCCACCGTCTCGGTGGCGAAAGCCGAGCTGGGCGAGACCTCCAAGCCCGACCCGGGCCGGGGGTCGGTGTAGCGCAGCACATCGGCCGCCACCCGGTCGGCATCCAGCATCTCGTCCCGTTCCGCCTCGGCGCGGTTGAAGGCCGACTCCAGCTCCTGGTCGGTGACGATCTTCTCGAAGTCCGTCTGGAGGGCGTCGGGCTTCGGCAGCGATCCCACCGGGCCCAGGGGCATCACCTCCTCTTCGGATCTCGAGAGACCCAGCTCGTCTGCCAGCGCCTCCACCAGCACCTGGCGAGCCTCGTTGAGCCGCCCCTGGTCGATCAGGCCGAGACACAGGGCCATGACGCCGATGGGGTTCCCGGGCTCGACTCCCAGCCCTTCGCGGGCCGCCTGCTCGGCCTCCAGCAGCAGCTCGCTTCGCCGCAGGGTCTCCGCCAACAGGGGCCACGCGGACGCGTCGTGGGCCGTCTGGGCTTCCAGAGCGGCGATGCGTTCGTGTTTCGAAGCGTCGGACACGTGGCTCCCTCAGCGCTTGCGCCGGGCCTGTCGGGCCCGGGACTTGCGGGCGATCCTCGCGGGCAGCCGGGCCAGGATCTCGTTCGGCGTGAGGAGCACCGTCTCGGCCCGACCGATCCCGCGAAGCACAATGTACCGGATGCGCGAATCCCGCCTCTTCTTATCGACTTTCAGCGCCGAGAGATAAGCGCTGCGAGGGTGCTCCGGCAGCTCATGGGGGAGACCCGACCGCCGCACCAGCGACTCGATCCGCTCGGCCGTTCCCGCCGGGGCCAGCCCCAGGTCCTCGGAGCGCCGCGCCGCATAGACCATTCCCATGGCCACGGCTTCCCCGTGCAACACCTTGCGATAGCGGGCCAGGGTCTCCGCCGCATGGCCCAGGGTGTGGCCGAAGTTCAGGAGCATGCGCAAGCCGCCCTCGCGCTCATCCCGACTCACCACGTCGGCCTTGATGGCGCAGGTGCGCTCCAGCATCGGAAGCAGCCGCTCCGGGTCGAGGCCCAGGATGGCGTCCACATCGCGCTCCAGCACCGCATAGAGATCTGCGTCCGAGATCGCGGCGGTCTTGATTACCTCCGCGAAGCCCGCAGCCCGCTGGCGCGCGGGAAGCGAGCGCAGGGTGTTCGCATCGATCCAGACCAGACGGGGCTGGTGGAAGGCTCCCACCAGATTCTTGCCCTGAGGCAGATTGACACCGACCTTGCCCCCGACGCTGGAATCCACCATGGCCAGCAGCGTGGTCGGGACCTGTACGAACGAGACGCCGCGCAAAAAACTAGCGGCCGCGAAACCCGCCAGATCGCCGACCATGCCACCCCCGAGCGCCACGATCACGGTGTTGCGGTCGACTCCCCGATCCAGGAAGGCCTGGTAGAGGCGGCGCAGCTGATTCAGGTTCTTGCTGGCGTCTCCGGTGGGTACGTCGATGCGGTGGGCCTTCAAGCCCGCCTCGCGGAGCGAGCGCAGGAGCACTCCGGCGTAGCGACGCCCGATCGCCGGCTCGGTCACCACCAGGGCAGAGGTCGCCTTGGTGTGGCGCGCGATCTCGCTGCCGGCGGCCGGCAGCGTTCCGACGCCGATCTCGATCGGGTAGCTGCGCTCGCCCAGGCGAACCTCGACGCTTCTCGATCGGGAGCACGCGCCCTTCACGTCCGCGCCTCCACGCCCCGCGCTTCGTCCAACGCCTGCATCACCCTCTCCACCACCTGCACCACACTGGCGTCGTCCGTGTCCACCGTGACGTCAGCCAGCTCGTACGCCGCTCGCCGTTGCGCCAGCAGGCCGACCAGCCGGGCCCGTCGTTCCCCGGGCGCCGTGCCGCGCAGCAGCGGGCGGGCGTCGCAATCTCCCAGGCGCGCAAGCAGGGTGTCCGGCCGCGCCCGGAGATACACGACCGTGCCGGATCCGGAAAGGATCTCGCGAACACCGGACTCGGCGATCGCGCCACCACCCAGGGCCACCACCGCCTTGCGCCCCGCCACCGACTCCAGCGCCCGCCGTTCCCGCTCCCGGAAGGCCGCCTCGCCCTCCCGGTCGAAGATCTCGGCGACGCTGCAGCCGGCTTCCTGCTCGACCTGCGCATCGGTGTCCAGGAAGCGCCACGCCAGGCGCCGTGCCAGCTCCGGGCCGACGGCGGATTTGCCCGAGCCCATCATGCCGACGAGCCACACCGTCCGCTTTCCCCTCACTGGCCGCAGTATAGACGCAAAAACCGGGGGGAGCCGAAAGCTCCCCCCGGTATTTTTCGATTCGACTGGAATCAGCCGCCCGAAATCGGGGTCGATGTCACGATCGTCGGCGACACGAAGATCAGCAGTTCCTTGCGGCTTTCGCTGACCTCATCGCTCCGGAACGCCCCTCCAAGGATCGGGATCCTGTGAAGGTACGGAACCCGCGACTGGCGCTGCGACTTGTCTATCACGTAGATGCCACCCAGAACCAGGGTGCGGCCGTCCTTGACCAGCGTCTCGGTCTTCACCTGGTTCTTGGCGATGGCCGGTGAACCCGTCAGGGTGAACACGCTGTCGTCCGGCGCGTTCCGGCTCACCTCGATCTCCATGATGATGCTGCGATCGGCCGTGATGTGCGGCTTCACCTGCAATTTCAGCACCGCATCCACGAACTCGAGACCGGCGTCTCCGTTCTCGAACGTCTGGAACGGAATCGACACGCCCTGCTCGATCTTCGCCTGGGTGTTGTCGAGGGTCACGATCCGCGGACTCGAGATGACCTTGCCATCACCATTGACCTCGGCGGCCTGGAGCTGAACGTCCAGGTTGATGCGCTCATCCAGCAGGAACGCACCGAGGTTGGCCAGGGCCGTCGGCCCCGCCGTGATCGGGTTGGCGCTCGAGAAGTTGTTCGTGTCGTGGAGACGGAACTGGGGATAACCCAGGTCCTGGCTCGCGCCACTGCCCGAATCGAAACCATCGACCAGCGGCTGGCCGCCAACCGACCACACGGAACCGAACTCCCGGGAGAAGTCGAGACTGGCCTCGACGATCTTCGCCTCGATCATCACCTGCGGCGTCTGGGTGTCGATCGCCTTCACCAGGGCGGTGGCCTCGTCGACCACTGATGCGATGTCCTTGATGATCAGGGTGTTGGTGCGCGTGTCTGTGTTGACCGTTCCGCGAGCCGTCAGCAGACGCTGCACCATGGACGACACATCGCCCACGTTCGCGTAGTTGACCGGCTGCAGCTTGACCACCAGATCCTCGAGCTTCTCCTTGGCCCGACGATCCTGGAGGCGCGACTCGTCTTCCGACTTGATCACGCCAGCGGGCGCCACGCGGAGCACGTTGCCGATCCGCATGAATCCCAGGTTCTTGGTCAGCAGGATTACGTCCAGGGCCTGGTCCCACGGCACGTCCACCAGGCGGATCGTCACGTTGCCCTTGACCTCGTCGCCGGCGATCACGTTGAGGTCGGAGACCTCTGCGATCAAGCGAAGCACGTCGGCGATGTCGACTTCCTTGAAGTCGAGTGAGATCCGGCGGCCCATGTACTCCTTGCCATTGACGAGACCACCCTCCTGCAGCAGATCGATCGCCGCAGGCGGCTCCAGGGATGCCGGCGGAGCGCCGCCTCCCATGGTCGCAGGCATGATCGACGCCGGCATCGGAGGCAGATCGCCCACGGACAGGCCGCCCGGCCCGGGAACGCCGACCGCAGCCACCACGGGCGCGTCCCGAACCACCGGTGCGTCGGGCATGGACCCGGGCCCGGTCTCGAGGCTCGGGGCTTCGACGAAGGAGTCGTCGACCACCCACTCCGACTCTTCCGCTACGCCCGGAACGGCCGAGAGAATCGGCGGGCGAGCCGCCGTGGCCGTGCGCGGGAAGTCCACGAACAGCATGGGGCCCCGTCGCGTGATGTCCGGCATCAGGCCAGAAGCTCGCTGAATCACGACGCGAACCTCGGGCGACCCGGTTTCCGGCTGGGAGAATGCGGTGACGAGAGAAACCGGACCTGGCACCTCCGGTGCGATCCGGACTTCCGCCTCGGGATCGATGTTCGCGCCTGAGAAGCTCAGAACCATCGTCTCCGGGTTCGGCTCGTAGACCACGTAGTCCACCGGGCGATCACCCACGACGACGATCCGGTCGCGTTCGGCCTGGTTGTCGAACTCGACGCCGTAGATCGTCACCACGCCGCCGTCACCGACCCCGATCCGCCCGGGCTCGGCTGCCGACGCGGCGTCTTCGGCCTGCGCAAGCCCCTCGCTGCCGTCGGCTGCCTCTTCCCAGACATCCCCGTCGGTCGCCGCCGGCCATTCTTCGGCCGTCGTCTGCGCCCAGTCGGCCTCGGAGCCCTCGCCCCCCGAGGCGCCCGCCATTTCGGGAGCTTCGGTTCTTGAGCCCTCCAGGTCGAATGCCACGGGCTCATCCAAGGAGGGCGCCGAAACGCCGATCCCCGCAATCGCCGCATCCATCGACTCGCCGTTACCCAGGGCGATGGCCAGGCCATCCGGTGCCGGGACGATCATCCGGGTCTCGAAGGGGCCAACCGCCTCACCCGCGTCGATCACCACGCGCACCATGCCGGCGTGCTGTCCCACGCGCACACGTCGCGCCTGCGGCAGGTCCAGGTCGATGCTTCCCTTCTTCATCTCGTTCAGCATCTCGGGCAGGTCCACCACCAGCCGCGGCGGGTCCTCGAGCGTGAAGGTCACCGCGCTGGCAATGCTTCCATCTCCGCGAAGATGGATCAGCGCGCCGTCCCCCGTCTCCTCCACGTCGACACCCAGCAGGCGTGTGGCCTCCGGAGCATTCCAGGTGATCGACGGCTCGGACTCAGCCGGGCTCTCCATCTCCATCGCCCAGGGGTCGTCGCCCAGCGTCTCGTCGCCGAACTCTTCGGTGCCGGCGTTCCCCGTCAGGGGTACGATTTCCACGCTGAGGACCCCGTCGCGGGTCACCACCTTGAAGTCAGCCGGAACCGCGAGCAGAACCTCGACGCGTGTCATGGCGTCGCCGATGCCCGTCGCGAAGGCGCTCACGGAGACCTGCTCCACCAGTCCGTCCTGGACGGTCATGGGCTCCATCGGTTCCACCGGCGGAACCGACGCCAGATCCACCATCACCCGATTCGGATTCCCCTGTGCGAAAGCCGTGAAGACGGGTTGATCCAGGCCCGTAAGGTGGACGACGGTCGACCCGCCCAGGGTCTCGACGCTTACGCCGAACCCAGAATTCATCACTTCCGGCCCAGACGGAGCCTTGCCCTTCGACGCCGCGCAAGCAACCACGCCAGCCACCAGCAGCACTGCCGCCGCCAGTCCAACGTACCGCCTGACGATGCCGCTATTGGGTCCCAGCATCGGAACTCACCCCCCTTCGTCCAAACGAATTCGCATTTCGACGTCCCGAGTCGTCTTCTGACCGCCGAAATCTTCGTAGGTCTCTTTGACCACGATCAAGTTGTCTTCGATCTTCGTGACTTCACCCGAGTTCTTGCCGACCCGGGTCCCACGGCCAATGATGAAGCTCTGGCCGGAGGGGTCCTGGACCAACGCTCGCGCGTTGCCCGTGGACCAGATCACTGCCAGAACCGAGAGCTGGGCCACGTCGAACTGCTCGAGCGGCCCTCGCATCTCCGCTGACTCGTCCGGCGTGTCCCAGATGAAGGAGCGGAACGGGTCGCGCTTTCCCTTGGCGGAATACGAGTACCCGGACGCGACGGCGGCGAACTTCGTGACGTCTTCAGCCGGCTTCGCGCCCTGCTTCTTGCGAACCTCGTTCTTCGCAAGGCGCTCCTTCAACTCGCTCCGCCGCTGGTCGAACTCGGTCGTCGTCGGGCCTGACTGGAGTTCTTCCTGACACCCGGTGAGTGCCAAGACGGCCAGAACCAGCAACGTCTGGATGATTTTCACGCTACCCCTCGCGCGCATGACACTCGCTTCCCGATTCCACCTACGCATTGCCGCCTTCGACGAATCGGAAGGTGGTGGCGGTGCCGGAAATCTTGAGCCACGTGTTCTGCGTGTTCTCCCGCACCACGCCCATGGTGAGGGCCCCCATGTTCACGATCCGGGGAAGCCGCGCCATCATGTCGAAGAACCGGGCGATGTCGTGATAGGTGCCCTCGATCGCGATCGAGATCGGCACCTCGGCGTAGAAGCCGCGCACCACTTCATCCTGGCGCCGGAACGATTTGATCTCGATGCCGACCGTCTTGCCCAGATTGCTGATGTCCGTGAGCAGGACCTCCAGCTGCTTCTTGTTGGGAAGCTGCCGGATCACCAACTTCAGGCGCGTCTCGAGCTGCCCGATCTCCGCCTCGAAAGCCTCCACATTGGAAGCCACCGAGCGCACCTCGCTGAGCTTGCGCTGCAGCTCCTGCTCCTGACCGTGGAGTCGCACCAGCTCCTCGCGAGAGCTCTGGTGGAAGCCGAAGAAGTACGCCGCCGCCACCATTCCGGCGACCGCAAGCGACACAGCGGCCCGAGCCGCCTTGGGTAGCTTCAGGAATCCGTCGAGCTTCCCCTGAACCTCGGAGCTCACTTCCATGGGTCCAGACCTCCTCAGCCGGTCTTTTTCTCGTCGCCCTTGGGGGTGACGAGTTCGGCGTGAATGTCGAAGCTGACGAGCCGCAGGCCGTTCGTTTCCTTGCCCAGCTCGGTACTGTCGAGTTCCACGTTCGTGAAGAACTCGGACTCACCGAGCGCCTTCAGGAACTGAGCGACGATTTCGTTGTCCAGGCTCTCGCCCTTGAGCGTGATCCTCGTGCCTTGGGTGACCAGCGAGCTGAGCCACAAGCGCTCTGGCGTTCGACTCGCGAGCTCGTCCATGATCCGAACCGGACCCGAGCGAGCGCGATCCAACCCGTCGATCACGTCGATTTTCTTCTGGAGGTTCGCCTTGCGACTCCGGAACTCGGCAACCTTCGCGAGCTGCGGCTTGAACTGCTCGATATCGGTCTCCATCTGGCGCACCCGAGCGGCTGCCAGATCCAGCTCATCGCTGATTCGCGAGTGAACGATCGTGGCGCCACCGATCGTGATCAGCAGAACCAGGGCCAGCTGCATCGCCACTTCGCGCAGATCGGCCTTGCGCCGGGCTTCGCGAACCGGGAGTAGGTTGATCTCGATCATCGGATTTCCGATCGACGGGCGGCAAGCCCAACACTCACGCCAAGCGACGGAGCGATCTCGTCCAGGAATTCCGGCTCGAACCTGTTTGTCGGAGTCATCCGGTTCAAGGGATTCAGGACCTCACAGTCGAGCCCCGTTCGTTCGCGGAACGCCGCTAGGAACCCCGCCACGTTCACGCTTCCCCCGGAGAGCAGCACACGGCCGATTCGGCTGTCGGCGCTCGTGGCCGAGAAGAAATCGAGAGAACGGCTGATTTCGCTGATCACGGTTTCGGTGACCGCCTGCATCGCTTTCTCGACCTCCTGAGGCACGACCTCCTGGCTGTCTTCCGCCCCCCTTCCACCGAGTTTGATGCGCTCGGCTTCCTCGAAGCTGATCGAGAGGGCCTTCTGGATTTCTTCGGTGTACTGGTTTCCGGCGGTGGTGATGTCGCGGGTGAAGCAGGGTGTACCCTGGACGAGCACGTTGATGTTCACGACCTGCGCCCCGATATTGATCAGAGCCACCACCTCGTCCCGGTTGAGCTCGTAATTCACCTCGAAGGCGTTCTCGACCGCGAAGGCTGCGACGTCGATCACAGCCGGCGTGAGGCCCGCTTCGGAGATCACCTGCACGTAATCGTCGATCAGGTCCTTCTTGGCAGCCACCAGGAGGACGTCCATCTGGCCTTCCTGGGCACTTGCGTCCAGGATCTGGAAATCGAGATTGACCTCGTTCACATCGAACGGGATGTACTGCTCCGCCTCCCAGCGGATCTGCTCGTCGAGCTCTTCGTGGGTCATGGTCGGAAGGCTCACCTTCTTGACGATGACCGAGTGGCCACACACGGCAGCCGCGACGTTCTTGGTCTTGATCTTCGCGGAGTCGATCGCTTCCCGGATGGCGTCCACGATCGCGCTCGAGTTCAAGAAGGCCCCCTGGACGATGGCCTCCGGGGCGAGCTTCGCGATCCCCACGTGGGTCAGCTCGAAGTCATTGCCCTTCATCGTGATCTCGACCGCCTTCACGGTCGAGGACCCGATGTCCAGGCCGACGATCGATTTTGAGCCACCGAACGGATTCCTCATGCTTGCCCCCGATATCCCTACGCGAGCTCGGCCCGTTCATCCAACGTCACTGGTCTGACGGTGGCGACGCCGAGGCCTCCGAAAACCTGATCTTTGTCCGTGATCTTGAGACCGAGCGCGAGAAGGATCTTGCGCTTGGTATCGAGACGACACGGACGCCCCGCTTCGACACGATCGATGGTGAGCGTCGAAAGGCCCGCCTTTCGGGCGAGCTCCGCCTTGCTCATCATCTGCGCCTCGCGAAAGCGCTGAACGTTGTTGTTGGGCACGTGTTCCCCTCTCACGCTGGTCGACCCCAGGACGGGCCCCATGGACCACGAGTCAACCTTCGTGAGTATCGGTGAGCCTTTAGAGCGACTTGAGCGACCGCGTTACGGTTCCTGGGGTCGCGGGTTCATGTCTCCCCCAGGCAGGACATCGGCAGATCCAGGGGCTCGCCCAAGGTTCCATAAGGGTCCTCGCCGCCAGGCGGCTCACGCTATTGCATGGGGCTTCCGATACCGCCGTCACGATGTCCGGTCGAATCCTGGTGGTGGACGACGACGAGGCCCTCCGAGAGAGCCTGACCCTGCTGCTGTCTGCGGAGGGCTACGAGGCCGTTCCGGCCGCGGACGGCGACCAGGCCCTCAGCCTGGTGGACGACGCCCCCTACGACGCGATCCTGTGCGATCTGCGCATGCCGGGCCTGGACGGCCTGGAACTCCTGCCGCAGCTCGCCCGCCGCCTGCCGGGCGCCACGATCATCCTGATGTCGGCCTACGGGACTGCGGACCTGGCGATCGAGGCCATGAAGCGCGGCGCCTACGACTATCTGTCCAAGCCCTTCCAGCCGTCCGAGGTGCTGCTCATCCTGCGCAAAGCCCGGGAGCGCGAGCGCATGCGTCTCGCCAACCAGCTTCTGCGCCGAGACGTCCAGCGCGTGGTGGGGGAGCGTCCGATCGTGGCGGCGTCGCCGGTCATGATCGACCTGCTCGAGGTGATGGAGCGGGCCGCCGCGTACAAGTCCACGGTGCTCCTCATCGGAGAGAGTGGAACCGGGAAGGAGGTGCTGGCCCGGGCGATCCACGCCCAGTCGCCGCGCCGCAACGAGGCCTTCGTGGCCATCAACTGTGGCGCGATCCCCGAGACCCTGCTGGAAAGCGAGCTCTTCGGGCACAGCAAGGGGGCCTTCACCGGCGCGGATCGCGCCCGCCGCGGCCTCTTCGTCGAGGCCCATGGGGGCACGATCTTCCTGGACGAGATCGGCGAGCTGCCGTCGCCCCTGCAGGTGAAGCTTCTGCGGGTGCTCCAGGAAGAGGAAGTGCGCCCCCTGGGCGAGACCAAGTCGCGGACGGTGGACGTGCGCGTGATCGCAGCGACTTCGCGCGACCTGGACGCCGACGTGAAGGATGGGCGTTTCCGCGAAGACCTCTTCTACCGTCTCAACGTGGTACGCCTGACGGTGCCGCCTCTGCGCGAGCGCCCCAAAGACATCCCGCTCCTGGCAGACCACTTCTTCGCGCACTTTCGCGACACCCTGGGCAAGCCGCTCCAGGCGCTGACCGACGACGCGCTGGAACGCCTGGTGGCCTACTCCTGGCCCGGGAACGTCCGGGAACTCGAGAATGTGATGGAGCGGGCCGTGATCCTGGCTACCGGCGACCGCATCTCGCAGCGCGAGCTTCCGGAGAACGTGATCAGTCCCGAGACCGACTCCACGCTGGGTCCCAACCAGGATCTGTGCATGAAGCGGGCGCGGCGCTCCCTGGAAGCCGACCTGATTCGCCGGTCCCTGCGCGCCACGGGTGGCAACCGCACCCATGCGGCTCGGCTGCTCCAGATCAGCCACCGGGCCCTGCTCTACAAGATCAAGGAATACGCGATCCGGGACTAGGGCCCCTGCGGCGCCGGCGCTGCCGGAATCGCGCCCGCGCCCGGCTCGGCGGGCGCAGCCACCACCACCTGGAAACGCTGGATTCCCTGCCCTCCCTCGGGATCCTCGACCACCACCTCGACCGTGTGGCTCCCGGCCTGGTCGGCTCGGGGACGCCACTCGATCGAAGTGCCCCGCGAGGCCATCAGCATGCCCTCCGGTGCCGTACCCAGGCTGTAGCGAAGCGGCCGGTCCCCATCGGGATCCTCGGCGCGCACCTCGTACCGGAAGACGCCATCCGATCCCGGGGGCCGAAGGCTTCGAAACGATCACCGGCACCCCGTTGGCCAGGACGATCACGTCACTCTCCATCGCCTCGCTGAGGTCCTCGCCATCGCTGCCGGTCACCCTCACCCGGATGCGGTCGCCCCGCCGCAGACCCACCGTTGACAGAGCCGGGCCCTCTTGATCCACGGTGGAGTCGTTCACCCACCACAGGTAGCGATACGAGATCGGGTCGTCGTCCAGATCCACGCCCTCCGGATCGACCGCGATCTCGTGACCCGCCGACACCGCCCCTTCCGGTTCGATCGCGAGCCCCCGGATCAGGGGCGCGCTGTTCTCCAGCAGCGTAGCCGCGCGGAAGGTCTCGCTGCGCGAGCGCCCATCGCTGGCGACAACGGCGAGTTCGATGGGATCTCCCTTCTTCGCCCCAAGGAGATTCAGGGTTGGACCACCACCCGCAAGCACGCTGTCTCCCACCCGCCACGAGTACTCGTACGCGATCACCCCCCCCTCGGGATCCTCGGCTTCGACCGTGGCGGTTACACTCTGCCCCGCCTTCGGCCAAGGGGGATCGAATCGCACGGACACGATGCGAGGCGCCTGGTTCTCGTGCTGGGTCCATTGCTCCGCCTCGCGACCCGGTCGAGCCGCGTCGGGATTGCGACTGGCGTGCGGATCCATGCTCCGCCCGCTGGCCCGCCTCGAGGCGTCCTCGCCACAACCCGCCAGCGGCATCAGCAGAATCAGTGCGGATCCCATCCAACGATTCATGCGTGCCACGATTCCTTCACCTCCTTGGACGCGGCGGGAAGCTGAAGGGCGAACGCTGCGCCGCACAGATTCCCGGTCGCTGCGAGCGTCAGGCTCCCGTGGAACTCCTCTGCCAGCCGCTGGGCGTTCGAGAGGCCGAGACCGGTGCCCTCTCCCTGCGGCTTCGTGCTGAAGAAGGGATCGAAGATTCGCTCCCGGTCCTCCGGTGCGATTCCGGGACCGTTGTCCTCCACGGTACAGACCACCGCTACTCGCTCCCGATCGCCCTCGCCCGCTCGCCGGCGAGGCACTGCGCCCACCGTCACGCGAATCCGTGGCTCTGGAACTTCCGTGCACACGGCGTCCGCGGCATTGAGAAGGAGATTCAACACGATCTGGGCGGCGCCTCCCGGATCCACCCAGGCGGCGGGGGGCACGCCTTCGTGTTGGACCTGCACGGCGATCTTCGCGTAGCGCCGCTGGGCCGTTACCAACGAGGCCGTCTCCAGGCACAAGGCGTGCAGGTCCACCGCTTCCGGGGTGGCCCGTTGCGGCCGGGCATAATCGAGCAGCTGACACAGGATCGCCCTTACCCGCTCGCCCTGGCGCAGGGCCTTTTCCAGATAGCCGTGGCTCTCCGCCTTCAAACCCGGGTCGCGTCTGGCCAGGTCGACGAAAGCCAGCAATGCGCCCATGGGATTGCCCACCTCGTGGGCCACCCCCGCGGCCAGGCGGCCCACGGCCGCCAGGCGCTCCGCCCGGTCGAGACCCGCGCGCGCCTCCTGGAGGCTGCGGTTGCGCTCGCTGAGGTCGGCCACGGCGTTCTCCAGCTCGCGGCTGCGACCCTCCAGTGACTCGGTCATATCGTTGAAGGCCTGCGCAACCTCCATGGTTTCGCGCACGCCATCCACCGGGGCGCGCACTTGCATCTCGCCGGCGGCGTGGGAGCGGGCGGCCTCGGCAAGGCGCAGCAACGGAAGCACCAACCTGCGTCGCAGCAGGTACGCGCCGAACAGGCTGAAGATGGCCACGTCCGCGACGATCAATCCCACGATCAGTCCGCCGGGTACCGTGGGCGGAAGCCACGCAACGGCCACCTCCCCGGGCGCGCCCGTGGGCGATGCGAACCGGGCGCCCGTCCAGGGCGGACCCGTACGAAGCAGGGGCACGCCGAGCCGACGGACCTCGGCGGCGAGCGCCTCCGTCTCCGGATCCGCCGCCGCGCCAAGGGGCCCCCGGGGCCGCAGCGGTTGGCCCTCTTCGGCGGTCCACCAGCGGATTCCCAGGGGCCTGGGCAGAAGCCCCGGCGCGGGGTTTCGGGCATCGGCAACCAGGGCACGGGTCATCAGTTCGTGGAAGCGGCGCGCGTCCGCTTCGTGGGTCTTCATCAGCACGACGCCGAGAAGGCCGACCGCCGTCAGCATGACGACCAGAAGGCTCACGAGGATTTCGACCTGGAGTCCGCGCATGGGAGCCCACCGTCCGTCAGGTGTCGCCCTGGCTTCGATCATCGAGACCGAGCTTCTCCATCCGGTAGCGGAACGAGCGGAATGAGATGCCAAGCAGTTGGGCGGCGCGTTTCTTGACACCACGTGCCGGCCCCAGCGCCTCCAGCAACAGCCCGCGTTCGTATTCAGCCATCAGCGCGTCGAGGTCCACGCCGCCGGGGCCGATCCGACGGACCGCGCTCTGCTGGGGGGGATCGAGCACGGCGGGCGGCAGTGCATCGACGCCAATCGTGGATTCCCGGGTCAGCGCCACCGCTCGTTCCACCACGTTCTCGAGTTCGCGGACGTTGCCGGGAAAAGGATGCTCCATCAACAGGCGCATGACGTCTTCACTCACGCCGGCGACGGGCTTCGAAAGCTCGCCCGCGTACTTCTCCACGAAGTGGGTCACCAACAGGGGAATGTCTTCGCGTCGCTCCCGAAGAGGAGGCATGGGAATCTCGATCACGTTCAGGCGGTAGAACAGGTCCTCGCGGAAGCGCCCGCTTGCGATCTCCACCTCCAGTCGGCGGTTGGTCGCGGCGATGATCCGCAGGTCCACATTCTGGTCGGCGCTCCCCCCTACGCGACGGATGATCTTGTCCTGGATGGCTCGCAGGAGCTTCACCTGGAGCGGGAGAGTGAGTTCCGCCACCTCGTCCAGGAACAGCGTTCCCCCATCGGCGCTCTCGAACAAGCCCATCCGGCTCTGGACGGCGCCGGTGAACGCCCCCTTCACATGGCCGAAGAGCTCCGACTCGAGCAGGTTCTCGGGAATCGCAGCACAATTGACGGCAATGAACGGCTTTTCGCGCCGCTCACCCCCCTGGTGGACCGCGCGAGCCACCATCTCCTTGCCGGTGCCGCTCTCGCCAGTCAGCAGCACGTTGGCCTTGGTGTCGGCCACCTGACCGATCACGTCGTAGACCCGCTGCATGGCGGGGCTGTTCCCGATGATCTTGCGGTCGCGCTCGCGGGTCCGCAGCTCGCTGCGCAGGCGACGGTTCTCGCTGGAAAGAAGTTTCTTCTCCAGCGCTTTCTTCACGATGATGCGGATCTCATCTACGTTGAACGGCTTGGTAATGTAGTCGTAGGCTCCGCTCTTGAGCGCGGCGATGGCGGTCTCGGTGCTCGCAAACGCGGTCATCATGAGGACCATGGTTTCCGGAGATTGCTCGTGCACCGCGTGGAGCAACTCGATGCCCGAGCCGCCCGGCATCTGGATGTCGGTCACGACCAGGTCGAAGTCGTCGTTCTCCAGCTGGAGAAGCGCGCTTTCCATGTCGCCGGCGGTTGCGACCCCGTAGCCTTCGCTGCGAAAAAAGATGTCGAGAAACTCCTGCATGCTGCGCTCGTCGTCGACGACGAGGATGCGCGCCGCGACACTCACAGGGACGTCTCCGCCTGCGGCAGCCGCAGCCAGACCGTCGTGCCCGAGCCGACCGTGCTCTCGAGCCGCACGCTACCTCCGTGTTCCTCGACGATGCGATGGACCGTCGCGAGGCCGAGCCCCGAGCCGTCAGGCTTCGTCGTAAAGAAGGGGACGAAGATCTTCTCGAGGGCCTCGGGCGGGATTCCCACGCCCTCGTCCACCACGGAGATCTCCGCCCACCGGGACTCTTCCGTTCTCCCGTTTCGGAGCCCGGGGGGCTCGTCTTGAGGTGAGCCACCGGATTCACCGGCTCGGATCTGCAGTCTCCCCCCCTCCGGCATGGCCTCCGCCGCGTTGCGGACCAGATTCCAGAGCACCTGCCGAAGCTGGCCCGGATCGGCGCACACCGTGAGGCCGGGCGCCATGGCCAGGTCCAGGCGCACCCCTTCCGGGCGTGCCGCTCCGAACAGTTCAAGCACCTCGTCGACCACCTCGGCCACGGCGACCCTCCGGACCCGCATGGGCCCCGGCCTCGCGTAGCGCAGGAAATCGGTGATCAGGTGGTTCAGGCGGTCGGCTTCCCGGATGGCAATATCCATCAGCCGGCCCGCGTCGTCGTCCTTGGCGTCGTCCGGCCGGTTCAGCATCTGGATCGCGCCGGAGATGGCCGCCAGGGGATTGCGAATCTCGTGGGCGATGCTTGCCGACAATTCCCCGATGGCGGCCAGGCGCTCGGATCGCCGCAGATCCTCCTCCATGGCCACGACCTCGGTCACGTCCTGGAAGATCACCACATATCCAGCCGCCGCCCCCGCATCATCGCGAAGGACATAGCCCCCGAGTCCCAGATGGCGCTCCGCGCCCTTTTCGTTCCGGTAGGCGATCCGCGCCCGCGCCGACGTGATGCGCCCCGTTTCCGCCGCTGCCAGAGCCGCGGCACGCGCTCCCGGCAACACCGCCTCCACGTCCCGGCCCGCGGCGGCGCGCGCCGACAAACCCGTGATGCGTTCGGCCTCTGGATTGAACGAGGTCACGCGGCCCGAGCCGTCCGTGGTGAGCAGCCCGCTCATGAGACTGTCCACGATGCAACGGTGGAAGTTCTGGAGTCGGTGGAGGTCGCTGGTGCGCTGCTGCAGCGCTTCGTCCGACCGCCGCAGCTCGCCGGCCAGGAAACTCGCCAGCACCGCCACCAGGACCACGGCGCCCGCGTGCAGCGCCCAATGCATGAGCAACGGCGGCCAGTCGGAAATGCCCGCGAACGCCCCGGACAGCGGGTCCCAGGCCCCAGCCACCAGCACCGAGCCGTAGGCCAGAGCGCTCAGGCCCGCGGCGATCACGGCACCGGTGCGCTCGAACAGCACCGCCCCGTAGAACGCCACCAACAGGTACAGGAACGTGAAGACCGACTCGTTGGCCCCTGAAAACAGCACCAGGGCGCTCACGATTGCGATGTCGGTGGCGATGTTGAGGGCTGCAAACCGCCGCTGCCGTCGGATCCGGGGCAAAACCACGCCGAAGCCGACCGTCGCCAGGAATCCCAGCGTGACGGTGGCATAGAAGCCGTTCCACCCGGTGACCGTGTTGTGGCCCAGCGCGTCGAGTGTGAGGGCGATGCCCAGGCTGAGCACCGACAGGACCAGGCGCGCCGCCATCAGCACGACCAGCCGTCGCTCGAGGCCAACCGCCAGCGGCGACATGTCGGACGCCCGCTAGCCGATCGTCTCCGCGATCTTGAAGATCGGCAGGTACATGGCGATCAGCATGCCGCCGACCGTACCGCCCAGACCCACCATCATCGCGGGTTCCAGCATCGCCGTAAGGGCGTCGACGGCCGCGTCGACCTCGTCGTCGTAGAAGTCTGCGATCTTGCTGAGCATGGCCTCCATGGCGCCCGTCTCTTCTCCGACGGCAATCATCTGGACCACCATTCCCGGGAAGACCTTGGATTTCGCCAACGGCTCGGCAATCGTCTTTCCCTCGGAGATGGCCGTCCTCACGTCGTAGAGCGCTTCCTCCACCACCATGTTGCCAGCGGTCTTCGCCACGATGTCGAGACCTTCGAGGATCGGCACACCACTGGCGATCATCGTCCCCAGCGTGCGGGTGAAGCGCGCCACGGCCACCTTTCGGAGCAGATCTCCGAAGATCGGAGTCTTCAGGAAAATGGCATCCGTCTGGCGCCGGAACCTGGGAATCCGCTTGCGCGCCTGGGCGAACCCGACCACGATCGCGGTGACCACCACCAGGAACAAACCGATCCATTCCTGCATGAAGTGACTGATGTTCACCACCAACTGGGTCGGTCCCGGCAGCTGGCCGCCGAAGTCCTCGAACATCTTCTCGAACGTGGGGATGATCTTGACCAGCATCAGGACGATCACGCCCATCGCCACCACCAGTACCGTCGTCGGATACACCATGGCGCCCTTGACCTTGCGGGCCAGGGCATCGGCCTTCTCCAGGTATACGGCGAGCCGGTTCAGGATCGTGTCGAGAATTCCGCCGATCTCACCGGCCTGGACGAGGTTGACGTACAGGGCGTCGAAGGGCTTTGGGTGCTTCCGCAGGGCTTCCGCGAAGGTGGAGCCCTGCTCCACATCCGACTTCACATGCATGATGATGTTCTTGAAGGTCTTGTTGGGCGACTGGGTACCCAGGATGTCGAGACACTGGACGAGGGGCAGACCGGCGTCGATCATCGTGGCGAACTGTCGCGTGAAGATGACCAGATCCTTGGTCGTGATCTTCTGCTTCAGGAACGGAAGCAGTTCCTCCAGGTTCTTCGCCTTGCCCTTGACCGTGACCGGGAGTAGCGCCTGGGCGCGCAGTTGCGTGAGAACCGCCGCTTCGCTCGTGGCCTCCATCTCGCCCTTCTTCAGGGCACCCTGTCGCGTCTTGGCCTTCCAGACATAGATCGGCATCGATCATTCCCTCCGCCGGAGATCCCGGCTTGCTCGCACTGCGGCCTGGTTCAGGCATGCCCCGCGGCTCGCTTGAGCGGTTGTTGTACGCCTCCGCTCCCGCCTATCAGTTTGCGCAGTTCATCGACGTCGGAGCTGCGACCCAGGGCATCATCCATGGATACGAGCCGCCGCTGGTACAGTGCTGCCAGCGCTTGATTCATGGTCTGCATTCCGAACTTGTCCTGGCCCACCTGCATCTGCGAGTAGATCTGGTGGATCTTGTCCTCGCGGATCAGGTTCCGGATCGCCGGGTTGGGCACCATCACTTCCAGCGCCATGGCACGCCCCGGCCCGTTCGCGCGGGGCAGCAGCGATTGGCACAACACCCCCTCCAGCACGAACGACAGCTGGGCGCGGATCTGCGCCTGCTGATACGGCGGAAACACGTCGACGATGCGGTTGATGGTCTGGACCGCAGAATTCGTGTGCAGGGTCGCGAAGCAGAGGTGGCCGGTTTCCGCCACCGACAGCGCGGCCTCGATCGTCTCCAGGTCGCGCATCTCACCCACCAGCACCACGTCCGGGTCCTGGCGGAGGATGTACTTGAGCGCGTTCTTGAAGCTGTTGGTATCCGCGCCTACTTCGCGCTGGTTCACCACGCAGCCCTTGTGCTGGTGGAGGTACTCGATGGGGTCCTCGATCGTGACCATGTGCTGGTTTCGCTCGGTGTTGATCTTGTCGAGAATCGTCGCCAGCGTGGTTGATTTGCCCGAGCCCGTGGGGCCCGTCACCAGAACCAGGCCCCTCGGCTTTTCGGCCAGCATCCGGACCACCGGCGGCAGGTCCAACTCCTCGAAGCTCATGATCTTGAACGGAATCGCTCGGAATGCTCCGGCGGTGTTCCCACGCTGCACGAACAGGTTCGCCCGGAAACGCGAGAGCTTCTGGACGCTGAACGAAAGGTCGAGTTCGCTGATCTCTTCGAACTTGTGCTTCTGGGCGTCGGTGAGCACCGAGTAGCAAAGCTGCTTGGTCTCCGTCGGCGACAGAGGCGGCATGCGCAGCGGGTGGAGCTTGCCGTCGATCCGGAGCTGCGGCGGCGTTCCGGCGGTCACGTGAAGATCGCTGGCGCCCTTCTCGATCATCGCCTTCAACAGCTGGTGCATGTTCGCCATCGCTTCGCCTCTCTCTGTCCTAGTTGTCTGCCGCGGACACGCGCAAGACTTCACGAAGGGTCGTCACGCCCTCTTGGAGCTTGCTCAGGGCGGCCTGCCGGAGTGTCTTCATCCCCAGGCGGATCGCCTCGCGCTTGAGCTCGAGCGCCGAGGCTCCGTTCAGCACGAACTCCTTGAGCTCCTCGCGGATCTCCATCACCTCGTAAACGGCTAGCCGACCCTTGTAACCCGTGTCCGAGCAGACGTGGCAGCCCGAACCGACCGCCGGCGTGATCGAGCGCGCAACGTCCTCGGCCATCCCGGCATCGACCAGGGCCTCGGAGGTCACCGTGGGATCGTCCTCACGGCACTCCTCGCAGATACGCCGGGAGAGGCGCTGGGCAACGATGCAGTTGACCGACGAGGCGACCAGGAACGGCTCGATACCCATGTTCAGCAGGCGGTTCACGGTGGAAGGGGCGTCGTTGGTGTGCAGGGTCGAGAGCACCATGTGACCGGTGAGTGCCGCCTTCACGGCGATCTCGGCCGTCTCGAAGTCTCGAATCTCTCCCACCATGATGATGTCCGGGTCCTGGCGCAGGAACGAGCGGAGAGCTGCGGCGAAGTTGAGGCCGATCTCGTCGTGCATCTGCACCTGGTTGATGCCGGCGAGATTGAACTCGACCGGGTCCTCGGCGGTGGAGAGGTTCTCACTGATCTGGTTCAACTCGGAGAGCGCCGAGTAGAGAGTGGTGGTCTTGCCGGAACCGGTGGGCCCCGTTACCAGCACCATGCCGTAGGGCTGGTGGATCGAGTTCTTGAACACGTCGAGCTGGGGCTGCTCGAATCCGAGCTTGGTCATGTCGAGCTGGAGGTTCGACTTGTCCAGGAGCCGCAACACGACCTTTTCGCCGAAGAGGGTCGGGAGAACGGACACACGGAAGTCCATCTCCTTGCCGCGCCCCATCTTGAGCTTGATACGGCCGTCCTGCGGGAGTCGGCGCTCTGCGATGTCGAGCTCGGACATGATCTTGAGGCGGGAGGTCATGGCGTTCCGGAGCTTCATGGGAGGCTTCATGGCCTCGTACAGAACGCCGTCGATTCGGTACCGCACACGGAACGACTTCTCATACTGTTCGACGTGGATATCCGACGCTTCCTTCTTGACCGCGTCGGTAAGAACCAGGTTCACGAGCTTGACGACCGGAGCGTCTTCGGAAGCCTTGGCCAGCTCTCCGATGTCGACGTCGTCCTCGCCGTGGATCAGGTCGATGTCCGAGTCATCGAAGTCGCCCATTACGTCTTCCAGAGACGTGGACTGGTCGTAGTACTTGTCGATGCCGCGTCGGATGGCCTCTTCCGAAGCCACCACCGGCTGGATGTTGTAGCCGGTGAGGAACTTGATGTCGTCGAGCGCGTAGATATTCGACGGATCCGAGGTCGCCAGGATCAGGGTCGAGCCGGCCCGATTGACAGGGATCACGGTGTGCTTGGTGGCCACTTCCTCGGGCACCAGCTGGATGACCGCCGGGTCGATCTCGAATTCGTCGATGTTGATGGAGGGGACGCCGTATTGCTTGGCAACGAAATCAGTGAGGTCGGCCTCGTCCAGGAAGCCGAGCTCGGTGATCTGCGCGCCCAGGCGCCGCCCGTTGACCCGCTGTTCGTCCTGCGCCTTGCGGAGCTGGTCCGCCGTCAGAAGGTTCTGCTTGACGAGAAGTTCGCCGATCCGCTCGTTCACCTTCTGGCCTCCCCCCGCGCGATACCGTTCCAGAACTCGAGCCCGAGCGATCCCTTGCGCGCATTCCTGCACACCAGGAAATCAGTCGAGAACCCGGTGGGTTATCGGTTCACCCGCAGAGGAGCTTTACGCCGGAAGGCGCGGGGAAAGGCGAACTACGGTGTGCCGGTGGCCTCGTCCACCTCGCCGAGCGAGGTCCGACGCGCGCGGAGCACCGCGAGCCCAAGCAGGGTGAGACTCACCCAGAAAACGGCGTGGATCAGGGTGCCCACGGCAACGGCCGTTTCCGGAGGCACTCCGAAACGTTCCAGGGCGAATTTGCACGCCAGGTGGTAGGTCCCGAAGAACCCGGGCGCCGAGGGCAGCGCTACCGCGACCCCGATCACAGCCAGCGTGATCCAGGCCGCGTAGAGCTCTCGGAGCGGGGGGCCCAGGTCGATTCCCAGGGCCCACATGCCCGCCAGGATCGGAAGGGTCGAGGCCACCAGCCAGATCGTGGCCGAGTGGAAGGCGATCCAGAACAGGTGGCGCCCGCCGCGCAGAGCCCCCAACCCCTGGCTCACCCCCCTCAACAGGCGCTCGGCCAGGTCCGACACCCGGTCGGGAAACGGGCGCAGGACCCACAGGGCCACGCGGATGATCGGATCCGGAGCCAATCGGAGACCGACGAGTCCCAGGACGGGAACCGCGGCGCTGATCAGGAGGAGTCGGGGATCGCCGGGAAACATCTGCTCGCCGCTTCGGCCCGAGAGGGCGATCACGCCGCCCGCCATGAGCAGCACGGACACGATGTCCAGCACGCGCTCCAGGACGACGGTGCCAAAGATCGCCGAGGCCGGAGCGCCCGTCTCGCGAGCCAGATACCAGGAGCGCACCACTTCGCCCACCCGCAACGGGAAGACGTTGTTTGCCATGAAGCCCACGCTGACCGCCCGGAACAGCGGGCCGGTCGCAATCGACTGGATCGGATCCGTCAGGTGCCGCCAGCGCAGGGCCCGCAGGTATACGGCCAGCAGGTACGAGGGCAGGGAAACCCCCAGCAGCACCCACCAGTTCGCGCGGCGGATCGCGCCGGCCACCTCGCCGAACGGGACGTCCCGCAGCACGAGCCACATGAAGAAGACCGTGACGGCCAGTCCGAACCACACGCGCGGGTCCCGCAAGCGGCTGCCCCGGGCTCGTGCCTTCTGCGGGGGGGCGGGAACGCTCAGAGAGCCTCCAGCCGCCGTCGGCCCTCGGCCACGTCGGCACCGATCTGGTCTTTGAGCGCCTCCACATCGGTGAAGCGGCGCTCGGCTCGCAAGTGATAGCGAAACGAGAGCTCGACGCGCCGTCCGTACACAGCTCCCTCGAAATCAATCAGGTGGGCCTCGGCCACGATCCGGCCCGAATCGTCGAAGGTGGGCCGCGTGCCCACGTTGATCACCGCCGGAAACACGTCCCCGCGAGACGGCTCGCCGGAGTCCAGGAAACGGAGCCTGCCGGCGTAGACACCAGCCGCCGGGAGGATTTCGTTCTCGGGATCCAGGTTGGCGGTGGGGAAGCCCAGGCTGCGGCCCCGCCGGTCGCCCTCCACCACGACCCCGCGCACCGTGTAGGGGCGACCCAGCATCACGGACGCCTCCTCCAGGCGCGACGCGGCCAGCAGCTCCCGGATGCGGGTGGAATTGACGTCGCCCTCGTCCACCGTCACCTCGGGAATGATCGTGACGGAGAATCCCAGCAGCGGCCCCAACTCGGTGAGCAGACGCATGGAGCCCTCACGATCCCTTCCGAAGTGGAAGTCGTATCCCACGTAGACTTCCATGGGCCGAATCCGCTGGTTCAGCTGCTCGCGGATGAACGACTCGGCGGGGGTCCGGGCGAAGTCCGCTGTGAACGGCTCCACCACCACCACGTCCACGCCGGCCTCCTCCAGCAGCTCCAGCTTCTGATCCAGGGTCGTGAGCAGGTGCGGGGCCCGATCCGGGTGCAGCACCTTCCGGGGATGAGGATCGAAGGTGTAGACCACGGCATCGCCGGCAAGATCCCTGGCGCGACGCACCACCACGTCGAGGATGGCCCGATGGCCCAGGTGCAACCCGTCGAAGTTGCCGACGGTCACGATGGGCCGGGTCAGGGCCTCTTCGAGGGCTCCGCTTCCGGGTACCGTGCGCACGCGTTGAACTCCGCGGGGAGGCCCTTCAGCGCCCCGAGGGTCCGTTCATTCGGGAGGGAGACGCGCCCTCGAAGAACTGGAAGAACTCCGTGTTCGGCGACAGAACCAGCGTGGTGTTCTTGCCGATGGTCTTGCGATACGCCTCGAGACTGCGCACGAAGGCGTAGAACTCGGGGTCGGTCGAGTAGGCCTCGGCGTAGATGCGCGCCGACTCGGCGTCGCCCTCCCCTCTGGCGATCTCCGCATCGCGCGTGCCGTTTGCCACGATCACCCGGGCGTCGCGATCCGCCTCGGCGCGGATCTGGCGAGCGCGCTCGTTGCCCTCGGCGCGATTCCGCCTGGCCAGACGTTCGCGCTCGGCCTTCATGCGCGCGTACACACTCTCTTCGGTTCCCTCGGGCAGCTCGGTGCGGTTGATCCTCACGTCGCCGATCTCGATTCCCATGTCGCGCAGCGCCGCCCCACTCTGGCGGGTGATCTCGTGCATGATCTCGGAGCGCTTGTCCTTGAGCACTTCACTCAGCTCGTGGCGCCCGATCACCTCGCGCACGTCGTCGCGAACCGTCCGGTCGATCCGCTCGGTGGCATCCGACATCCCGCCGGGGAACGATTCGTAGAACGACTCCGCGGCGACGATCCGCCACATGATGTAGTTGTCCACGGTGAGCTGCTCGCCATCGCGTGTCTGGATGGGCAGCGCCTCGGTGTTCAGATACAGCCAGCGCCGGTCGTATGTGCGAACGTCCATCAACAGGGGAACCTGCACCCAGATGCCCGGGTCCGTCACGGTCCAGACGTTCCCCAGGATCAGGATGACCTTCTGCTCGTCTTCCCGGGTGATCACCACCGGCCCCACGCCGAGATTTCCGGCAGCCACCAGCCCCGTGAAGATCGCGACGACCAGCGCCACCGCCACCAGCAGGCGCCTCACGGCCGGGCCTCCGGCTTCGAGCCACCGAGCGGCAGATACGGCAGGACCTGGGCGGCTCCGGGCTCGATGATCACCTTCTCCACGTCGGGCAGCACCTGCTCCATGGTCTCGAGGTACAGGCGCTTCCGGGTCACGTCCGGGGCCTTGCGGTATTCCGCGACCAGCGCCAGGAACCGGGCTGCCTCACCGGTGGATTCGGCGATGCGCGCGTCGCGATAGCCCGAGGCCGCGGCCACCACCTCGACGGCCTCGGCGCGCGCGCCGGGGATCGCCTCGTTCCGGTAGCCCTCGGCTTCGTCCACGACCCGGTTGGCGTCCTGGTTGGCCGAGACCACGTCTTCGAAGGCAGCGCGCACGGGCTCGGGCGGCTGCACGTCCTGGAGCTGCACCTTGTCGATGTCGATGCCCGACTCGTAGGCGTCGAGAATCTCCTGGAGCAGAAGGGCGGCCTCGGCGGTCACCACCGCGCGATTGTCGCGGAGCACGCCGTCCACGGATTCTCGACCGACCACCTCGCGCATGGCGGCTTGGGCTGCATCTCGTACTACCGCCTCCGGGTTCGCCACTCGGTAGCGCGCCTTGAAAGGATCCTTGATCCGGAACTGCACGGCGAACCCGACCCGCACGATGTTGTTGTCGCTGGTCTGCATGGTGGCTTCCAGCAGGCTCTCGCGGGGCGAATCCGCCGTTTCGGGCGACCGCAGGCCGAAGTCTTCGTTCTGGACCTCGCTCACATTCACGATCGTCCGCACGACGAACGGTCGGGGCAGGGAGAGATGGGGCCCCTGCTGGGTCACGGTCCCCACGTGACGTCCGAACCGCAGCATCACCGCCGACTGCCCCGGCTGCAGGGTGTAGAAGCCGTCGATGAGGGTCCACGTGAGTCCCCCCAGCACGACGATGGCCAGGATCAGGAGGTTGACGAGCGTGCGGCTCGCCGATCGGTGGACCTCCTCGTCCGGCGTGAGATCCTCGTTCTCGCCGTCGGCCATCGATCAGCTCCGGCCGCCCTTGGCGTCCGGATCGGCTTTCACCGCGTAGAAGGGGCGCAGGATGTCGATCGGGATCGGGAAGACGATCGTCGAGTTCTGTTCGGTGGCGATCTCTGCGAGCGTTTGCAGGTAGCGGAGCTGGAGCGCGGATTCCTCGGAGGCCAGCACCCGGGCGGCCTCGGACAGGCGTTGGGCGGCCAGGAACTCGCCCTCGGCGTGGATCACCTTGGCTCGCTTCTCGCGCTCCGCCTCCGCCTGCTTGGCCATGGCGCGCTGCATCTCCTGGGGCAGATCGATCTGCTTGACTTCCACGGCGCGCACCTTCACGCCCCACGGCTCGGTCTGCAGATCGATGATTTCCTGGAGCTTCTGGTTGATCGACTCCCGCTCCGCCAGCAGTTCGTCCAACTCCGCCTGACCGCACACGCTGCGCAGAGTGGTCTGCGCCAGCTGGGAGGTGCCGTACAGGTAGTTCTCCACCTGGATCACCGACTTCTCCGGGTGCAGCACCCGGAAATAGAGCACGGCGTTCACCTTGACCGAGACGTTGTCGCGGGTGATCACCTCCTGCGCCGGCACGTCCATCACGATCTCGCGCAGGCCGATGACGACCAGGCGGTCGATTCCGGGAATGATCCAGCGCAGGCCCGCAGTCTTGACGCCGTTGAAGCGACCCAGCCGGAAGTGCACGCCGCGCTCGTACTCTTTCAGCACGCGAAGCCCGAGGATTCCGAGCGCCACGACTCCCCCGATCACTACCAGGATTCCCAATTGCATCGACCCCTCCTTGGTTTCCGCCCGCGGGCGGTCATGATTTCGGCGCGACGCGCCGCACGCGCAGCCGCATGCCCTCGACAGCCGCCACCTCGACGCGCTCCCCCTGCGGGATGGTCTCGTTCGCGCTTGCATTCCAGTACTCGCCCCGCACGAAGACCCGCCCGTCCGGATCGAGTGCCGTCTGGGCCATTCCCACCATGTCGATCATCTCGTCCACGCCCGCCGTCTGCGCCCGCGAAAAGGTGCGACCCACGGCGAACACGACCAGCGCGGCGAACAGGGCGAAGGCCACCGTGATGGGAACCAGCACCGACCAGAAGGACACGTTCAAATCGCTCACCTCCGGCATGTCGAACAACATGGAGCCTCCCAACAGGAAGCACACGATTCCCGCGGCGAACAGGAGTCCATAGGTGGTCACGAAGAGTTCGGTGATGAACATCCCCAGTCCCAGCAACATCAGCAGCATTCCGACCCACGAGAACGGCAGGATCTGGAAGGCGATCGCAGCCAGGATCAGGCAGATCGCGCCGATCACGCCCGGAACGATCAGGCCCGGTTGGTTGAACTCCATGTAGAGACACATCAACCCGGCCATGGCCAGCAGCACCGCGATGTCCGGGCTGGACAGGAAGTTGAAGAACCGGGTCATGCTGTCCATCTCGAACATCCGGACCTCGGCATCGGCGGTTTCCAGGGTCCGCGGAACTCCATCGATCTCGACGACCCGGCCGTCGATCTGCGCAAGCAGATCCTCGCGGTCGTTGGCCACCAGGTCGATCACGCCGATCTCCAGCGCTTCGTCCTGGGCAATCGCCTCCGCCTCCCTCACCGAGCGCACGGCCCACTCCACGTTTCGCTTGCGCTGCTTTGCGATGGACTCGATGAAGGCGGCGGTGAACTTTTCCGCCTTCTGCGCAGAGACGTCCGTGCGCTCGTTGTTCTCGTCCCGTTCGCCCCCTCCCCCGCTCGCGCTCACGGGCGAGGCCGCGCCGATGCTCGTGCCCGGAGCCATGGCCGCCACGTGCCCGGCCAGGGTGATGAAGGTTCCAGCCGAGGCGGCCCAGGCGCCCTGCGGAGAGACGTACACCACCACCGGCACGTCGGCGTTGAGGATGGCCTGGATGATGTCCTTCGTGGACGAGAGCAGCCCACCGGGTGTGTCCAGCTCGATGAGCACGGCCGTGGCTCCGTCGCTCTCGCTCAGGGTGATGGCCTTCTGGATGTGATCGGACGACGCCGGATTGATGGAGCCGTCGATGACGACCACGTTGACGTGCGCCGCCAGCGCCGGCGCAGCGACCGCCAGCGCCCCCAGCAGCGCTGCCAGCGCCGGCGCAGCGATCGCCAGCGCCCCCAGCAGTGCCGCCAGAACCCGAATCTTCGCCCGTGTCATGTGTCCTCGCAGAGCTTCTCGACGCAGTCGAGCAGGCGCTCGGCCACCCGGGCCTTGGAAAGCGAGGGCAGCCGCTCCACGTCGCCCCCCGGCCACACGAAGACCACCTGGTTGCGGTCCGCGTCGAACACCGCCTCGGCGCCCGAGACATCGTTGGCCACCATCAGGTCGCAGCCCTTGCGCGCCAGCTTTCGCCTCGCCGCCTCTACCGGATCCCCCACTTCCGCGGCGAAGCCCACCACCACCCGGCGGCCCGGCTCCCGGCAGATCTCCGCCAGGATGTCCGGATTGCGCACCAGATCGAGCGTCATCCCGGCGTCGGGCGGGAGGTCTTCCTTGCGGATCTTGCCCTCGACGCGCTCGGCTGCGCGAAAGTCCGCCACTGCGGCCGCCTTGATCACGACCGTGGCCCTGGGAAGTTCGGCGAAGACGGCCTGTCGCATCTCGAGGGCCGTCTCCACGTCCACCCGCCGCACACCGGCAGGCGTGGCCAGTGCCGAGGGCCCCGTCACGAGCACCACCTCCGCACCGCGTCGGACCGCGTCACCCGCCACGGCAAAGCCCATCTTCCCCGAGGAGCGATTGCCCAGGAAGCGCACCTCATCCACCGGCTCGCGAGTCCCGCCCGCCGTCACCAGAACCACCTGCCCCGCCAACGTCTGAGAGCCCAGGGCGAGGGCCGCCGAATCGGCGATGTCGCCCGGGTCGGACATGCGCCCCTCTCCCTCCCAGCCGCAGGCCAGCTCGCCGGACTCGGGTCCGACGAATCGCAGGCCCCGAGACTGGAGCAGGCTCCAGTTCGCCTGGGTGGCGGGGTTTTGCCACATGTTCACATTCATCGCGGGTGCCAGAAGAATGGGAGCCCGAGTTGCCAGGGCCACCGTCGACACCAGATCGTCAGCCAACCCGTGGGCGAGTCGGGCCATCAGGTTGGCGGTCGCGGGTGCCACGATCATCAGATCCGCCCAATCCGCCAGCTCGATATGGCCAATCGTTCCTTCCTCGGCCGGATCGAACAGGTCGGATCGAACGGCCTCACCGCTGAGCGACTGTAGAACGAGCGGGCTGACGAAGCGCAGGGCTTCTGGGGTCGCGATGCAACGAACGGCGTGCCCCGACCTCTGAAGCGCCCGAACGAGTTCGGGCGTCTTGTAGGCCGCGATGCCGCCGGTCACCGCCAGCAGAATTCGACGTTGCGCCATCGGCAAGAGCCCTGAAAAACCCCTGTTTTGTTGCGAGGTTAACCCGTAGCGGCGGAAACCGCCCGCCGGCGGGCCTCAGTCGCGCGCGAGGCGCTCGCGAAGCATCTTGGCTACCGCCGGGGGCACGAATTCGGAGACGTCGCGTCCGAACCGCACCAGCTCCTTGAGCCGCGATGAACTCACGTAGAGGTTCTCCGGGCTGGTCATCATGAAGATGGTTTCCACGTCC
>JAQBHB010000047.1:0-282885 GCA_032128115.1 Deltaproteobacteria bacterium
ATCACCCACAGCCTGGCCCGGGAACTCGGGCCGAAGAACATCCGGGTCAACGCCATTGCACCCGGGCCCACGGACACCGAGGCCACACGCAAGGTGGTGCCCGACTTCATTCGCGACCAGATCGTGGGCTCCATGCCGCTCTCGCGCATGGGCGAAGTGAAGGACATGGTGGGCGCCTGCCTGTTCCTGCTCTCCGACGAATCGACCTGGATCACGGGACAGATCCTCGCCGTCGACGGCGGGCAGATCATGAGGACCTGATCCCCAGGGTCTCGGATGCAGACGCGGCAGGCGTACAAGACCCTGGATCAGAGCGGGCGCGAGCTGGGCCCGCGGGCCATGCAGACGCGCAAGCGGTTGCTCCAGGCCACCCACGACCTGTTGGATCGCCAGAGTGTGCGCGACGCGTCGGTGGTGGAGATCGCACGGCGCGCCGGTACCTCACCCGCCACGTTCTACCAGTATTTCAAGGATGTGAGCGAGGCGACCCTGCGGCTCGCCGAAGAGGCGGCGGCCGAAACGCCCGCCCTGGTGGAGCTGATCGACCGCCCCTGGCGCGGGCAAAAGGGCCTGGAAAACGCTCGCGACATCGTCTCGGCCTTCGTGGAGCACTGGGATCTCAACCGGGCGGTGCTGCTCGTGCGCAACCTGGCCGCCGACGAGGGTGACCGACGCTTCCAGAAGGTGCGTCGCGAGGCGTTGACGCCGGTGATCGAGCACCTGGCCCGGCGGGTGCAGGAGTCGCAGCAGGCCGGGCGCATCGCCGACGAGATGCACCCCTACGCGGCGGCCGCGGCGCTTGCCGCCATGCTCGAGCGTCTCTCCGCCCACCACCGCGAGATCGAATCCTTCGGCGCAACCCGTGATCACCTGATCGAGACGTGCGCCCGGATCCTGTTCCAGACCGTCACCGGCCGTACCGCGCCGGCAAGCTAGGAGGACGCCATGCGTTCCGATGACCTGATCCTCGTGAGTGTGGACGACCACGTAGTCGAACCCGCCGACATGTTCGAGAACCATCTCTCGGCCGAGTGGAAGTCGCAGGCGCCCCACGTGGTGCGGAAGCCCGACGGCAGCGACGTGTGGGTGTTCCAGGGGGCGCAGATCCCCAACATCGGCCTGAACGCGGTAGTGGGGCGTCCGCCGGAGGAATACGGCATGGAGCCCACCGCCTTCGAGCAGCTGCGGCCAGGCTGCTACGACATCCACGAGCGCGTGCGCGACATGAACGCCAACGGCGTCCTGGCCTCCATGTGCTTCCCGTCCTACCCGGGCTTTGCCGGGGCCCTGTGGGCGCGCCAGGAGGACAAGACCCTGGCCCGCGTGATGCTGCAGGCCTACAACGACTGGCACATCGACGAATGGTGCGGCAGCTACCCGGGCCGCTTCATCCCGCTGGCGTTGCCCGCCATCTGGGATCCGCAGCTCATGGCCGACGAGGTGCGGCGCGTCTCGAAGAAGGGCTGTCACACCATCAGCTTCAGCGAGAATCCGGAGAAGCTCGGCTACCCGAGCCTCCACAGCGATCACTGGGACCCGGTTTGGCAGGCCTGCAGCGACGAGGGCACGGTGGTGGCCATCCACATCGGTTCGGCGGCCGGGATGGTCTTCTCGTCCATGGACGCGCCTGTGGACGTGATGATCACGGTCACGCCCATCAGCATCGTGACATGCGCCGCCGATCTACTGTGGGGCCCGGCCCTGCGGAAGTTCCCAAAACTCAAGTTCGCGCTATCCGAGGGCGGCATCGGCTGGATCCCCTACTTCCTGGAGCGGGCCGATTACGTCTACAAGCACCATCATCCGTGGACCCATCAAGACTTCGGGAAGAAGCTCCCCAGCGAAGTCTTCCGCGAGCACATCATCACGTGCTTCATCGACGACGCGGCGGGGGTTCGCATGCGCCACGAGGTGGGCCTCGACACCATTACCTGGGAGTGCGACTACCCCCATTCGGACACCACCTGGCCCAACGCCCCGGAGATCCTGTGGCGGAGCCTGACGGGAGTGCCCGAGGCCGAGATCCACAAGATCACCCACGAGAACGCCCTGCGGAACTTCCGGCTCGATGCATTTTCGCAGCGGCCCAAGGAGAAGTGCACCGCCGCGGCCCTGCGCGCCGAGTCGCCCGACGTGGATCTCGCACTGCGAAGCGCCGGCGGCAAGCCTCCGAGCCAGGAGGACGACCGACCGGTCACCACCCGGGACGTCACGACCCAGCTGGCCACGGTATTCGCCACGCCCGCGGAGTAGGGCGGGGATGCGCGACCCCGAGGCGCTGATGGGGCTCGCGATCCAGGCCGCCCGCGCGGGGATCGACAAGGGCCAGGCCCCCTTCGGCTGCGCAATTGCGGCGGGCGGGCCGGACGGAATCGGAGACCTGCTGGCGGCCTGCCACAACGTCGTGCGGGAGACCGTCGACATCACCGCTCATGCCGAAATCACCGCTTTGCGCGAAGCCTGTCGCCGCGCCGGTTCCATTCATCTGCAGGGGGCGGTGGTTGCCACGATCTGTGAGCCGTGTCCCATGTGCACGGCGGCGCTTCACTGGGCGCAGGTCGGAACCGTCTACTACGGCGCCACCATCGCGGATGCCCGGGACGCGGGCTTCAACGAATTGACTCTTCCAGCATCGCGGGTCCTGGCGGCATCGCGGGTCCTGGAACAGGGCGGAAGTCCGGTGGTCCTGGTGCCGGGGCTGTGCGAGGAAGCGTGTCGGGGCCTGTTCGAGGAGTGGAAGCGCTCGCCGGGCTCCCAACCCTACTGAGAGGTTTCGATGGGCTCGAGTTCGTCGTAGAGTGCGCGTGGAGGTTCCACCCATGGTCAGCGTGAACGGTATGGCGCACATCCAGCTCACGGTTCGCAACGTGGAGAAATCCACTCCCTTCTATGAGAAGCTTCTCCATTTCCTCGAGATGAAGACGATCATCAAGTCGCCGGAGTACTTCTACTGCGTGGGAAGTCGCACGGGCGTGGCCATCTCTCCGGCCGATCCGGAACTCGCGGGCGACGGCTTCCACCAGCGCCGGCCCGGTCTTCACCACTTCTGCTTCCGGGCGCGCAGCCGCGAAGACGTGGACGCCATTCACGGCGTGGCCGTGGAGCTGGGTGCGAAGATCGTGCATCCCCCCCAGGAGGACGGTTTCGCCCCCGGTTACTACTCGGTGTTGTTCGAAGATCCCGACGGCCTGCGGATCGAGGCCAATTTCGTGCCGGGCAAGGGCCACCTGGATCCCAATGCGAAGCTGCCCCTTGACAGCATGGGCACCGTGAGATCCGGCTAGTTCTCCAGATCCGCGAGCAACGGATCTGCCGACTCCGTGAAGTCATGGGTGCTGCCCATCACGCGCATCGCCTTCTCGGCGATGCCGGGGGTGAAGCTGTGGCAGCTGCCCCCGGCCATGTCCATGTAGACGAGTGCACTGGGGGCGTCGTCCAGGTTGCGCGCGCGGCCCATGGCGATGAAGCTGGCCCGTCGCAGCGCCACCGCGGCCTCGGCGGTATCGGCATCGAGCTCGCTCTCCGCCCAGCGCAGGAACTTCGATCCCAGCAGCCGCACCCCCGCGTGGCGCTCGGGCCCCGTGATCTGGATGCCGTCCAGCTCCCAGGCGAGGAACAGCTCGCCATCGCGGTGGAGGCTGGCTCGTGTGCGCCCCTCGATGCGGTCGGGAACGCTGATGTCGTACTGGCGCTGCTCGCGCCCCGCCGCGGCGTGGGACACGGCCAGGCCCGCCACGTCGAACAGGTGGGTGCAGTTCTCGCGCGGGTTCGTGTGGTCGCTGGTGGCGGCGAAGCGGGTCGACAGGCGCATGCCCACCAGCTTGTTCAGGGGAACGACCGCGCCGGGGCACTCGGTCCACGGGTGGCGCGAGGCGTAGCCCTTGACCCCGGTCACGGTCTCGCCGTCGTGCTCGAGCACCAGGCCGAACCGGTGGAAGTCGTCCTCCATGTCGGCCCGCACCCGACCCGGCTCGCCGCGCATCCGGAACCGCCGCCGGAAGATCCCCTCGCCGTACGCCCGCCGCTCCGCCATGGCGCCCAGTCTAGACGACTCGCTGCGAAATGTGACGGTGTGTCAGATCTCGGGTAGGCTGCCCGGGTCGCCGCCGAGAGGAGTCCCGTGCCCGAGAAGCCGTTCCGGGTGCTGCCCCGGGTCACGAAGTTGAACGAGCATTTCTGGCAGGGTGGGGCCGACGGAAGGCTCCACCTGCTTCGCTGTGGCAGCTGTCGCCATTACGTTCACCCCCCGGTTCCCCTGTGCCCCGAGTGTCTCTCGCGCGATGTGTCGCCCGAGGCGGTCTCGGGGCGCGCTCGCGTGGCGACCTACACACTCAACCACCAGGAGTGGGTGCCGGCGCCGGACCATCCCTACTGCATCGCCATCGTGGAGCTGGAGGAAGACCCCTCGGTCCGGATCACCACCAATGTGGTGAACTGACCGGCCGAGCAGGTGGAAATCGGGATGCCCGTGCAGGTGGTGTTCGAGCAGCACGACGACGTCTACATCCCGCTCTTCGAGCCCGTGGGCGCCTGATGGAGATCCTGGAGCGCCGCGCCGCCATCACCGGGATCGGCCAGTCCGACGTGGGGCGCCGCCTGAATCGCGATCCGCTGGGGCTGACCCTGGATGCGTGTCTTTCGGCCATCGAAGACGCGGGTCTGACGCGCGACGACATCGACGGACTCGCCACCTATCCGGGTTCCATGGGTGGGGCGCCGGGTTTCACCGGCGCCGGAATCACCGACGTGCACGACGCCCTGCGTCTGAAGCTCGACTGGTTCACCGGCGGCCTCGAGATGCCGGGGCAGTTGGGCTCGGTGATCAACGCGGTCACGGCCGTGGCCGCGGGGCTCGCCCGTCACGTGCTCTGCTTCCGCTCGGTCTGGGAGTCCACGGCCCAGGGCCTGGGGGGGCGCAGCGGCATCGGCGTGGGTGGGGGCGGTGGCGGCGGTCGCGGCTACCGCGCCAGCGGCATGACAGAGTTCACGCTGCCGTTCCGGGCCTACTCGGCGGCCAACTGGATCGCTCTCAATGCCCAGCGCCACTTCCACGAATACGGCACGACGCGGGAGCAGATGGCCTGGATCGCGCTGAATGCTCGCAGCAACGCCGGGCGAAACCCCAGGGCCATCTACCGCGACCCCATGACCCTGGACGACTACTTCGCCGCGCGCATGATCTCGACGCCCTTCTGCCTGTTCGACTGCGACGTTCCCGTGGACGGGGCAACCGCGGTCATCGTGTCGAGCCGCGACGCCGCGGGCGATCTGCGCCGTCCGCCCATAGGAGTAGAGGCGGTGGGTACGGCGTTGCGCGGAAGGCCCTCGTGGGACCAGTTCGACGATCTCACCACCATGGCTTCCCGCGACGCCGGCGCCATGCTCTGGGAGCGCACGGATCTGAAGCCCGCCGACGTGGACGTGGCCAACCTCTACGACGGCTTCAGCTTCATCACTATGACGTGGCTCGAGGCCCTGGGTTTCTGCGGCAAGGGCGAGAGCGGCCCCTTCATCGAGGGCGGCAAGCGCATCGCCCTCGACGGCGAGATTCCCCTGAACACCAACGGCGGTCAGCTCTCGGGCGGCCGGCTGCACGGCTATGGCTTCCTGCACGAGAGTTGTCTGCAGCTCTGGGGCGAGGGCGGCGATCGCCAGGTGCCGGGGGACCCCCAGGTGGCGGTGGCCGCCGCCGGCGGCGGGCCGCTGGCCGGTTGCCTTCTGCTGACCCGGGGCTGACACTTCCGGCAGAGGCGCCATGATGAACGCTGCGTCCCACCAGCTGCCCGACGACCTCCGCCCCGCGGCGCGCCTGTTCTACGCCCACTGGAGCCCGCGCCTGCTCACAGTGCTTGTGCTGGGCTCGATCGGGGCCCGCATCGGCGTCGGCGGCGCCTCCATGTGGGACTTCGCAACGGCGGCCGCCATCGTCGTGCTCTGGCCCCTGCAGGAGTGGTGGATCCACGTCTTCATCCTCCATTTCAAGCCCCGGCAGGTCCTCGGTCGCAGCCTCGACTTCCGGGTTCCCCGTCTTCACCGCGCCCACCACCGGGAGCCGTGGCGTCCCGAGCTGGTTTTCGTGCCGATCCACGTGTTTCTGTACGTGCCCATCGCGGTCGGCGCTGTGCTCGTCCTGGGGGGGCCCGCGCCCGGCGTGGTGCTCACGGCGCTCGCCGTCTACTTCGCACTCTCCCTTCACTACGAGTGGGTGCACTTCCTGATCCACACCCGCTACCAGCCGAAGCACGAGATCTACCGTCGCCTGTGGCGCAACCACCGGCTCCACCACTTCAAGAACGAACACTACTGGTTCGGCGTCAGCATGCTCTCCGGCGATCGCTGGCTGCACACCGCCGCCGACCCCGACGCCGTTCCGACCTCGGAGACGGCTCGCTGCATCGAGTTGGCGTAGTTGGCCTGGCAGGTCGAGGTCTCGTGAACTACCGCGAGCGCGTGGTGATCGTGACCGGCGCGTCCTCCGGAATCGGACGACAGCTGGCGCTCGACTTCGCCGAGCGCGGCGCGAACCTCGTGCTGGCGGCGCGCCGTGGCGATGCTCTCGAGCAGGTGGCCACGGAGTGCCGCAAGGGCGGCGTCCAGGTGGAGGTCTGCGTGGGCGATCTGGCCGAGCGTGCGTTCGCCGAATCGCTGATGGCGCGCGCGCTCGCGCGCTTCGGGCGTCTGGACATCCTGGTGAACAATGCCGGGATTCCCAAGCACAAGCCGATCTTCCAGGTGACGCCAGAGGACGTGGACGCCACGCTGCGGGTGAACTTCCTGGCGCCGGCCTATCTCTGTGTGGCGGCGATTCCGCCCATGCTTCGCCAGGGTGGCGGTTATCTGGTGAACATCTCCTCGGCGGCAGGGCGCGTGCCCCCGCCCCGCGAGAGCGTCTACGCCGCCTCGAAGTACGCCCTCACGGGTTTCAGCGAGGGACTGGCGTTGGATCTGGAGGGATCCCACATCCACCCGGTGGTGATCCACGTGGGGCCCATCGACACCGAGATCTGGGACAAGCTGGAATCGCCGGCGCGCTTTCGCGGCGTGAAGCACCCGCCGCGGATCGTTTCGGAAGCGGTATTCCGCTGCATCGAGAAGCGCCGTTTCGAAGCCACCGTGCCGCGTTCCCTGTGGTGGGTGTTCCTCCTCAAGCTGCTGCTGCCCGGCGTGTTCCGCCGGGGCGCCGCTGGCTACGACCCGGTGTCGCCGGAGAGCCTCGACGAGGCGCGGCGCGCGGCGCGCTCGTAGGAAAAACTTTCTTCATTCTGGGGAAGGCGTTTCCCGGTTTTCCGGCGGCCCGGAGCGGCGACCCGCGGGATGCAAGCGTTTTTCGGACGGTGGGGGCAAGGCACACAAGTTGCTTGCAATTCTCCCCTGGAGGATTCGTCATGCGAACAGACACCCTGGCACTGATCACCGCCCTGGTCCTGTGGCTCCCCCAGGCCGCGACCGCAGAGGATTACCGCTGGGAGGAGCCCATCGACGGCACCCAGTCCGGAACCGGCGAAAGCGGGACCGGCACGGTGATCGCGACCCTGGACGACGACACCAACCTGCTTTCGTGGGACATCAGCTGGAGCGGACTCACGGGTGCCGCGACCCTGATGCACTTCCACGGGCCGTCCGCGCCGGGGGGCAGTGCGGGCGTTCGGGTCAACGTGGGCACCATCAGCGGACTCACCAGCCCCTCGATCGGATCCACCACGATCTCGGAGGCGTTCGCCACGGAACTCAAGAGCCAGCTCTGGTACCTGAACATCCACACTGCTGCACACCCGGGAGGCGAGATCCGGGGCCACCTGTTCGCGGGAGCGCTGTCGCTGCCGTCACTGCGGGGGGTCGCACTGGTGGCGTTCGCAGGATTGCTGGCACTCACGGCCGTCGTCGTGCTTTGGAGGCGGGGGGCGGCACCCGCCTGAGATCCGTCCACGCCGCGGCCTCTGGCTTCGGGTAGCATGCACCCGGATGCGTGCCCTCGTCTTCGAGAACAGTCTGCCCCGGCTGGTCGTGACGAAGATCCTGTCCATGCTCACCCCGCGGGCCTTCGTGGGGCCTGCGGCTCCGATCCGGATGCGCGATATCCCGGATCCCGTGCTGCCGGCACCAGACTGGGTGTCGATCCGCACGCGCCTGTGCGGCGTGTGCGGCAGCGATACCAAGCAGGTGTTCCTGAACGGCGCCACCGACAATCCCATGACTGCGCTGATCTCGTTTCCCCAGGTGCTGGGTCACGAGGTGGTGGGTCGCATCGACGCCGTGGGCCCGGGCGCCGGCGCGCGCCGGGTGGGCGAGCGCGTGGTGCTGAATCCCTGGCTCTCGTGCGCGCCTCGGGGGCTCGAACCCTGCGAGTGGTGCCGGCGCGGCGAACTCGCCCAGTGCCGCAACTTCACGCGCGGGGTGATCTCCGCCGGCATCCACCACGGCAACAGCAGCCAGGCCACGGGGGGCTTCGCACCGCGCCTGCCGGCCCACGAATCCCAGTGCATCCCGATTCCCGACAGCATCAGCGATGAGCAGGCCGTGCTGGCGGATCCGTTCGCCGTGTCGCTCCACGCCATTCTCCATCACCCCCCGCCCGAGGCTGGCGTGGCGCTGGTCTACGGCTGCGGAACGCTGGGTCTGCTGGCCATCGCGATCCTGCGCGCACTGCACCCGCGGGTGCGGGTGCTGGCGGTGGCGCGCTTCGATCATCAGGCGGCGTTGGCCCGGAAATTTGGCGCCAAAAGCGTGATCGCGCATCGGCCGGAGCGGGGCGTGATCGACGCCGTGGCGGCAGCCCTTGAGATCGAGACCCAGGAGCCGTGGCGGGGACTCCCCATGCTGAACGGTGGCGTCGACGTGGTCTACGACACGGTGAGTGCGCCCCGCACGCTCGAGGTGGGGCTCCGGATCGTGCGGTCGCGGGGAACGATCGTGGCCCTGGGGGTCGAGGTGCCCAGACGCTTCGAGTGGACGCCCCTCTACTTCAAGGAGATCGCCCTGGTGGGCTCGAACGCCTTCGCCATCGAGGAGTATGACGGGCGCCGCCAGCACGCCATGGAGTGGTACTTCGAATTCATCCGCACCCGGCGCCTCGATGTGACGCCCATCATCACCCACCGCTACCCGCTCGCGGACTACCGGAAGGCGTTTCTCACCTGCTACGACCAGGGCGCAACCGGGGCCGTCAAGGTGCTCTTCGAGCATTAGATGCTGCGATTGCGGCCCTTCCAGTAGGGATCGCGCAGCAAGCGCTTGTAGAGCTTTCCGTTCGGATCCCGGGGCATGGCGTCGGTGAAGTCGATCGAGCGTGGGCATTTGTATTTCGCCAGACGCTCGCTGCAGAAGCCGAGAAGCTCGCGTTCGAACTCGGGCCCGGGCGTGACACCCGGCGCCGGCTCGATCACCGCCTTCACCGACTCGCCCCAGTCGTCGTCGGGAATCCCGAACACCGCCGCATCCCCCACCTGGGGGTGGGAGAAGAGGGCGGCCTCCACCTCGGCGGGATAGATGTTCACGCCGCCCGAGATGATCATGTCGATCTTGCGGTCGCACAGGAACAGGAAGCCCTCGTCGTTCAGGTAGCCCACGTCGCCCACGGTGAAGAAGTCGCCCCGGCGGTTGTCGCGGGTCTTGGTCTCGTCGCCCTTGTACCGGAAGTCCTGCAGGATCTTCATGTAGACGCTGCCCACCTGGCCTGCGGGGCACTCCTTGCCGTCGTCGTCGAGGATGCGGATCGCGGCCTCGGCCCACGCGCGCCCAACCGTGCCCGGATGGCGCAGCCACTCGCCGGGCGTCGCCATGGTGCCGCCGCCCTCGGTGGCACCGTAGTACTCGTAGATCACCGGGCCCCACCAATCGAGCATCTTCCGCTTCACGTCTTCCGGGCAGGGCGCTGCGGCGTGCAGCACGTGGGTGAGCGACGAAACGTCGTAGCGGCACCGCACCGACTCATCCAGCAGCAGCAGCCGATGGAACTGGGTGGGCACCATGTGGGTGGTGGTCACGCGGTGGCGTTCGATCAGCTGAAGCGCGACCTCTGGGTCCCACTTCTCCATCAGAAGAACCGCGTGCTCGAAGCTCAGGGAGAAGTAATTGAAGGCGAGAGGAGCCGCGTGATACATGGGCGACGTGCACAGATGGACGTTCTCGCCGCCGGGCTCCATCCCGAACCGCAGCAGGTGGGCTGAGATCATCTGCGCCATGGTGTCTGGATCCATGGGAATCACATCGCGCTTGATGCCCTTGGGGCGCCCGGTGGTGCCGGACGTGTACTGCATGAACTGTCCCGCCACCCGGTTGTCGGGGCGCGCCACCGGCTGGCCTGCCTTGAGTTCCGCGTAGTCCACGAATCCGGGGATGGTGCCCACGGCGAAGCGGCTCTCGCCTGGGAGGCCGGCCTCGTCCGCCGCCGCTGCCGCCTTCTCCTTGAAACTCTCGTGGGCGATCAGGGCCTTGGCACCCGAGTCCGCCAGGATGTACGCGATCTCCGGCGCCGCCAGGTTGGTGTTGATGGGGGTCACGTACCAACCCATCTGCATCACGGCCAGCAGCACCTCGACGGTGGGGCTGCCGTTGGGAAGCAGCATGGCGACGCAATCGCCGGTTTCGAGGCCGCGAGAGCGCAGGCCGTGGGCCACCTGGTTGCATGCGGCCAGCAGCTCACCCGCCGGCGTGGTGTGCCCGTCGGCTGCGACGAGCGCAGGTCGCGTGGGCTCCGCCTCGGCCCACAGCCAGAATCCGCGCGGTCCCATCTGCGGCGCTCCTTTCTGGGTGTCGGGGAAGATGTCTCTGCCTTTACACGGATTCCGACACTGTGTCAGGATTCACCGATCGTAGTTCAGAATCGGCAGGACGGGGAACCGGAGATGCGGATTGGCGTGATCGGGCTCGGCAACATCGGCGGACCCATTGCAGTCAACCTGCTGGCCGACGGGCACACGGTGACGGTGCACGATCTCGACCCGGCCCGATGCGCGTCGCTGACCGGGGCGGGAGCCCAGGGGGCCGAAGATCCGCCGCAGGTGGCTCGAAACAGCGAGGTGACCCTGTTGTCGCTTCCCACGCCCGACAGCGTGGATCAGGTGGCCGAGAGCTGGCTGGAAGGCGCAGCCAGAGACGACATCCTGGTGGACCTGTCCACCAACGCGCCGGACCGGGTGCGTGGGCTGGGCAAGCGCCTCGAGGCTTCCGGCTTTCACCTGTTGGAGGCCCCGCTCACCGGCGGCGCGCCGGGTGCAAAGCGTCGCATGCTGGTCTTCCTGGTGGGAGGCGATGACGCGATCTTCGCGCGTTGTCGCCCGATTCTCGAGCAGCTGGGGCAGGCGGTCTTTCACATGGGAGCGCTGGGGAGCGGTAACACCACCAAGCTCGTCAACAGCCTGCTGGCCTTCACGTCCACCTGGGTGTCGCTCGAGGGGTTGGCCATCGCTGCAAAGGCGGGCATCGATCTTCGCGTGCTGGTTTCGGCCGTGCGAACCGGTGGCGCAGGAAACTTCTACATCGATCGCATGGTCGAGGGCATCAACCAGCGTGGGCGGCCCACCCAGTTCGCGCTGGGGCTCGCCGCCAAGGACGCGGGTCTCATCCTCGACGTGGCCCGCGACCTCGGTGTGCCCACTCCGGTGGCGTCCTCCATCGCCCAGGTGCTGGTTTCGAGCGTGGCGGCGGGCCTGGCCGACGCCGACTGGAGCGATCTGGTGGAGCTGATCGAACGCCAGGCCGATGTGAAGCTGGCTCTGGGGCCGGCGCCCGACTGAGTTCAGATCGGCCGTTCGCACGGCTGCGGATATACTCGATCGGAATGCGTCGATTCGCTCTCTGGGTGGTGATCCTCTGTGTGCTCGCCGCAGCGTGGTTCGCTGTTGTTGCGGGCGACCCGACGCCGCAGTCATCGGACGCGAGACTCGAGCGGGTGCGCGTGGCTCGCGAGGCCCGGCAGCGGCGGTCGCGCGAGGAGTCCCTGGTGCCGCGGCTTCCGGCCCCCGACCCGGGGCTCTCTCGCAGCGAGGGGATGGAGCGTTACCGGCAGGGCGTGGGCCTGCTCGAGGCGGGAGATTTCTGGGATGCGGCCCCTCATCTCTCGGCGGCCCACGAGGCGATGCCGGAGGACGAAGCGTCCTGCATCGTCCTGGCGGACCTCTTCTACCGGCTTAACCTGGTCAAGAATGCCATCGAGCTGTTGCCCTGTCTTACGCGCGCCGCGAAGCTGACGCGGTGACCGGCTTCGCCTCGGATCGCCTGATTCCGGTGGTGATCTACGAAGGCGGCGACCTGAATCACGTGACCGGTACACCCAGCTGGATACCAGGGCTTTTCGACGGCAAGATCCGACTGGACAGTGAGCTGCTGGCTTCGGGGCCCATGCTCGAGGGGCTGCTCGGTCGCCAGGTGCTTCCGGACCTCCGAGAACTCTCGGGGGGCTACTCGAGCATGACCCAGGATCGGGCCGAGCTGGCGTACCGGCAGGCGTACTGGATGTCGCGCGACCTGGTGGACATGTTCGGTTGGGAAGGCGTGGCCTGGTTCCTGGGCCGGCTGGAAGGAGATCCCCGCGCTCCCTTCGATCAGGCCTTCCAGGAATCGTTCGGCGAGGTTCCCCAGGTATACCTGGATCGCTGGTACGACGATTGGCTGGGAAGGGGCTGAGCCAGGTGCGCGTCCAGCTGATTGCCAACCCGATCGCGGGCGGTGGCGCCGGAGCCGACTCGGCCGAGCGCGTGGCGGCGATGCTGCGCGGGCGGGGCCACCGGGTCGAATGCCACTTCACCCGGGGCGCGGGTGACGCACAGCGCCTGGCGGCGGCTGCCGAGTCCGCCTGTGACTGTCTGTTCGTCGTAGGCGGGGACGGCACCCTGAACGAGGTGCTCAACGGCTTGGAGGACCCCTCGCGGGTGCCTTTGGCGCTCCTGGCCGTGGGCACTGCGAACATGCTGGCCCGGGATCTCGATCTCCCGAGCGAACCCGGTGCCGCCGCCGCTCTGGTGGAGAGCGAAACCACGCGGAGCGTGGATCTGGCGCGGATCGGAAAACACCGGTTCTTCGGCAACGTGGGGGTGGGCTTCGATGCGGCGGTGGTGGCAGACATCGCACGCCGCCGCGCGGGAACCCTGGGCTTCCGCGCCTACCTGGCGCCGATCTTCCGGGTGCTCTCGCGCTACCGCGAGCCGTTGCTGGAGGTGCGCATGGATGGCGGGGCGCCTCGTCTCGCGGGCTGGGTGGTCGTGAGCAACCTGAGCAACTACGGCGGCCTCTTCACATTCTCGCCGGAAGCCCGCTGCGATTCGGGCCACCTGGAGGTCTGCGTCTTCACGCGCGCGCGTCGTCGCGATCTGGTGCGCGCCGCGGCCGCGTCCCGCCGCGGCCGGCTCGAGGCCCTGCCTGGCGTGTCGTATCATTCGGCCCGGCGGATCGTGGTGACTTCCGGCGAACCGGTGCCGGTGCAGGTGGACGGCGACGCCTGGGGCACCACCCCGGTGGAGCTGGCGATCGAGCCGTCGCCCGTGCGCATCCTGGTCAGCGCTCCTCGCGCTGGAGCAGGCTGATGGTGCAGACGCTGCCGCCACCCACCAGGTGAGCCATGCCGATGCGGGCGTTCTCCACCTGACGCGGACCCGCCTCGCCGCGCAGCTGGAGCGCCAGCTCGTGAATCTGGGCCAGGCCGGTGGGGCCGCCGGGATGGCCGCGGGCGATCAGGCCACCATCGGTGTTGAACGGGAAGCGCCCGCCCAGCGCGGTGTCGCCCGCCTCCACCAGCTTTTCCGCCTCGCCCTCGGCGCAGAAGCCCAGCAGCTCGTAATACTCGAGCTCTTCGCTGGCGAAGGCATCGTGCACCAGCGTCACGTCCACGTCGTGGGGATCGATGCCCGATTCCTCGTAGGCCTGGCGCGCCGTGTCGCGGGTCATGGAAGGCGGACCCACCACGGGCCCCATGAAGGTATGGCCACGCTCGTAGGTCTCGGTCTGGAGCGTCGAGGCCACCGGCACCACCAGCGGGCGGTACGGCCGTCTCTTCCGGGCGAAATCCTTGCGGGCCAGGATTGCGCAGGAGGCGCCGTCGTCCACGGGGCATGTCATCATGGATGTCACGGGCTCGGCGATCTTGCGCGACGCGAGTACTTCTTCCACGGTCACTACGTGATCTGCCTGTCGGTGGCTGAAGGGATTCTTCGCGCCCTGGTTCCAGTTCTTGGCCGCGATCTTCGCGAAGTGCTCGGGCTTGGTGCCGCGCTCATGCATGCGACGCATGGCCCACAGGGAGAAGTAGGCCGCGGGCAGGATCACGTTGTCGATGGCATCGCGCCCCTGGTCGCCGCGGCCAGGCGCGTGTCGCGACGCCTCGCTCATCTTGTCGAAGCCCAGGGCCATCACCACGTCGGCGCGCCCGCTGGCCACCGCGTAGGCGGCATCGCGAAAGGCCACGAGCCCCGTGGCCGAGGCGTTCTCCACGTGGGTCACCGGCAGGCCAGTGAGCCCGAACTCCTTCATGGCCCGGATTCCGGTCATGACCGGGTGGAAGAGGTATCCGACGAAGGCCTCGTCCACTTCGTTGAACGAGATCCCGGCGTCGTCCAGGGCCCGCAGCCCGGCCTCGAGAGCCAGGTCGGCCGGCGAGCGGTCCGGATAGAGGCCGTAGCGCGTCGTACCCACGCCCAGAACCGCCACGTCTTCGAGCTTCACGATGCCTCCCCGGCCAGCGCCTCGGCCCCGGCGACGGGTCGGAAGCGATAGATCACCACCTGTTCGCCGTTCTTGTTCTCGCGCAGGGTTTCGAGCTCTACTTCCATCTCCATCCCGATCCGAAAGTCGTCGGGGCCGCCCGACAACACCGACATCACCCGCGGCCCCTGGGGCAGGTCCACCTGGCCCACTCCGTAGCCGCCCTGGTCGGCGCGCCGGGTGTTGAAGAGCGGGAAGTGCACGTAGGTATAGGTGTAGAGCGTTCCGCGGGTTCCCAGCTCCACGTTCTCGGTTTCGCGGGCGAAGCACCTGGCGCACACCCGGCGGCGCGGGAAGAACACCTCACTGCAGCTCTTGCAGCGGGAGCCCAGCAGGCGGGGCGGCTCGGTCGGGTCGTCGGGAATGCGGAAGAACCCCGCCTCGATGGGAACCCGCGCCACGCGGGCCTCGCTGGAATCCGGATCCGGTCGGGTGCTCAAGATCGATCCTCCTGGTGGACGGGGCTCGGAGACGCTAGTAGAACACGTTCCAATGCTGTGAGACAATACGCTCGTGCCCACCCCGGAAGAAGTCGAGGCCCAGCTCACGGGACCCGGCGGTCCGTTCGAGATCGTCCAGGAGACGGTCTTCGGCGAAACCACACCCGCCTTCGTGGACCGCCACCCGAATCTGCGCGCAATCCTCGCGGCCTCGGCCGGCCACGGCGACAACGAATACATCGTGTGCGGCGACCTGCGCATCACCTTCGCCGAGCATGCGCGCATCGTGGCGTCGGTGGCCGCGGCGCTTCGCGAGCGCTTCGGCGTGGAGAAGGGCGACCGGGTCGCGATCCTGGCGGCGAACTGCCCCGAGTGGGTGCTCGCGTTCTGGGCGGCCCTCTGCCTCGGGGCCATCCCGGTGGGCATGAACGGCTGGTGGGCGGGCGACGAGATCGCCTACGGCCTTTCCGACTGCAAGCCGGTGCTCCTGATCGGCGACCGCAAGCGGCTGGCCCGCATCGATGGCGTGGACCCGGCGGTTCCGGTGGTGGAGATCGAATCCGGCTTCGAGAAGCTCTGGCACCACGATCTGGATGCGGAGCTTCCCGACACCCCCATCGACGAGGATGACCCGGCCACCATCCTGTACACGAGCGGCACCACCGGGCGACCCAAGGGCGCCGTCAACACCCACCGCAACATCATTGCGCTCTCGCGCGTGCAGGTCTTCCATGGACTTCGCGCGCTCCTGTCGCGGACCGATTCCGGCGGATCGAATCCCTTCGCCGGCAAGAGCTGTGCCCTCATCAACACGCCGCTCTTCCACGTGTCGGGGCTCTACGCCGGTGCCGTGACGCTGCTGGCCACCGGAGTCAAGACCGTGTGGACCACCGGACGCTTCGATCCGGTGGCCACCATGCAGATCATCGAGCGCGAGCAGGTCACCAACTGGGGGCCCATGGGCACGATGATCTACCGCATCGTGAACCATCCGGACGTGGGGAAGTACGATCTCTCGAGCCTGCAGAACGTGGGCTCCGGCGGCGCTCCCGTGTCGCGCGAGCTGCAGGAGCGCATGCGCGAGGCCTTCCCCAACATCCGCGGTCAGATGGGGATGGGCTACGGACTCACCGAGTCGACGGCCCTGGCCACCCTCAACTTCGGCGAGTTCCTGGAGCGCTACCCGGATTCGGTGGGCAAGCCCCTGCCCACGATCTCCGTGGAAATCCGCGATGCCCACGGCGTGGCGCTGCCCGAGGGCGAAGAGGGCGAGATCCACATCCACGGGCCCCTGGTGATGAAGGAATACTGGGGCAAGCCCGAGGCCACGGCGGAGACGATCCTGCCCGGCCGCTGGCTCAAGACCGGAGACATCGGGCGTCTGGAAGACGGCCGCCTCTACATCAACTCGAGGCGCCGGGATCTGATCCTGCGCGGTTCGGAGAACGTGTATCCCGTGGAGATCGAGCAGCGTCTGGAAGCACGCCCGGACGTGGCCGAAGTGGCGGTGGTGGGCGTGCCCCACGTGGAGCTGGGCCAGGAGGTGAAGGCGATCGTCGTGCCCGCGCAAGGCGCCACACTCGACACGCAGGAGCTCACCCGCTGGGTCGCGGACGCCCTGGCCTACTACAAGGTGCCGGCCCACTGGGAGATCCGCCGCGAGCCGCTGCCGCGCAACGCCTCGGGCAAGGTGCTCAAGAACGTCCTCACCGGCGACGCCGAGAATCCGTTCATCGAGGAGTGATCGGATTCCTCAATCCAGGCGCTCCGCCGCCTCCCGAAGTTCGTCCCGGAAGTCCGGATGCGCGATCTCGCACAGAGCACGCGCTCGCTCGCGGACCGTCTTGTGCGAGACCTCGGCCGCTCCGTACTCGGTGACCACCACGTCGAGCTGGTGGCGGGGCGTGGTCACGATCGTGCCGGCCGAAAGCTGGGGCGCAATCCGCGTGAGGGTGCGGCCGTTCACCGTTACGGTGGACGGCAGGCAGATCAGCGAGCGGTCGTCGGATTCGAGGCTCGCGCCCGAAGTGAAGTCCTCGTGGCCGCCGATCCCCGAGTGTTGGCGACCGTTGATGGTGTCCGCCACCACCTGTCCCGCCAGGTCGAGCATCAGGGCCCCGTTGATCGAGAGCATGTTGCGGTTGCGGGCGATGATCGACGGCGTGTTGATCCGTTCCACGGGGAGGAAGCGCACCGCTTCCTGAGCGTCCAGCCAGTTGCAGAGCTCGGGTGTTCCCAGGGCGAAGGTGGTGACGGAGATGCCCTCGAAGATCCCCTTGTGCTTGTTGGTCACCTTGCCGGCCTTGTGGAGCTGCATGAGGCCCGTGGTGAACATCTCGCTGTGGATTCCGTAGTCGCCTCCCGGGCCGTCGGCCAGCAGTGCTGCCACGGCCCCCGGGATGCCCCCGATCCCCGTCTGCAGGGTGCTTCCGTCCTTCACGTAGGTCCGAACGTGCTCGGCGATGGCGCATTCGATCTCGCTGGGCTCGCCGTCGGGCAACACCGGCGGATTCCGGTCGGCCTCGATCACCACGTCCACGTGGTCCACATGCACGGCGTGGCGGTGGCCCGGGGGGATGCCGAGCGTGCGCGGCAGCTGGGCGTTGGTTTCCACCACGAGCAGCCGATCGGGATCGCGGCCGCAGCGCTCGATCTCGGGAATCGTGGCGCCCGCGTGGAGGGATAGGCTCATCCAGCCGTCGGCGTCCGGAGGCGTCGCGGCGGTGGCTACCACCCGCGGCGCGAGGCGCGCAAGGAACGTCGTGAAGCGGCGGAAGTCGCTGGGCACGAATTCGACGGCACCGCCTGCGTCGCGCAGGCCGCGTTCGATCGGACCGTAGAAGGCCGAAATCATCCGCACGCCGCGGCGGCGGAACAGGGGATAGGCGCCAAGAAGCATGGCCGTGAAGACGGTGAAGTTCTCCCAGTCGTCACGCTCGCCGAGCGCCTCGAGAAAGGCCGGTGTCTGCCCGGGACCCAATGCAGTCGCCAGCGTGTCATCGGGCCGGATCAGGGCCGCAGCTTCTTCGGGACACAGATTCTTCATGGGTCAGATCACTCCCAGGCCGTGGAGCCGCGCCAGCTCCCCAGTGTCGAGCGCCAGTTCGCCCTCCAGCACCTCGTCGGTGTGTTGCCCGAGTCCGGGAAACGATCCGATCGGGCCCTCGGCCACCCGTGAGAGCTTCACGGGGTTTCCCACCACCAGCATGGGGCGGCCACCGTCCGGATTGGGCACCTCGATCAGCATGGAGTGCGATTCCACGTGGGGGTCGTCGTAGATGTCCTCGGCCAGGTTGCTGGGGCCGGCGGCGATGCCCTGCTCGCACAAATCACGCGCGGCCTCGAGCTTCGTCTTGTCGAGGGCCCAGGTTTCCAGGGCGGGACGGATCACGGGCTCGATGCAGCGTGCCCAACCCTCGCGCGTGGCGAAGCGCTCCTGCTGGCACCACTCCGGATGCCCCACCAGCGTCGCCAGCCGCTCGAAGTGGTGCTCGCGAAACACGGCCACCACGAAGTAGCCGTCTCGGGCCTGGAAGGCGCCCACGATGGCCGTGGATCCGGCGGCGGCGAGCTTGGCAGGGGCCCGCATGGACCACAGCTGCGGAACCATGTCGGCCATGGCGATCATGGCATCGTACATGGAGATGTCCACGTGCTGTCCCAGGCCCGTGTTCTCGCGGTGGCGCAGGGCCGCCAGGATTCCGATCACCGCAAACAGGGCGCTGGCGTTGTCGCCCAGGGCGCCCGCCACCACCACCGGCGGGGGCTCGCCCTCCTTGCGGTTGGGTTCGTAGATCCCCCCCATGGCCTCGACAATCGGGGCATACGCCGGCCACGACGCGTACGGCGAATCGACCAGGTTGCCGAAGCCGGAGATGGAGACGTAGATGGCGCGGGGGTGGATCGCTGCGATGTCTTCATAACCGAGCCCCAGTCGCTCCATGCTTCCGGGCTTCAGGTTCTCGGCCACCACGTCGAAGCGGGGCACGAGCCGCTTGAAGAGCTCGCGACCTTCGTCGTGCTTGAGGTCGAGTGCGATGCTCTTCTTGCTCAGGTTGTTGCGCAGGTAGGTGGCCCCCACCTGGCGGCCGTCGGCGTCGGTCCACATCGGCCGCGCGCCCCGGCCCTGGTCGCCCGCCACCGGGTGCTCGATCTTGACCACGTCGGCGCCCAGGTGCGCCATCAGCTGGGTGGCGTAGGGCAGGGCCTGCATCTGCTCGGCGGCCAGCACGCGCACGCCGGTCAAGGGCTTGCCCCACTTCGAGCGTTCTTCATGGCGAATTTCGCCGATCCGCATCGGCCGGACTATAGGCGACGACCGGCGCCGCCCGCCCTCGTCCCGTGGTAGGTTGGGGAGGCGAGGATCCGATGATTAACGACCGAAAAGAAGTCGAAAAAGCCTGGCGGCACTTCGTGGCCGTTGGGGACAGTGGCGACCGGAACGCGTGGGCCGATCTCACGGGCCGACGGAGGTGCTCAGGACCTGGACTCCAGATATTCGCGGAGCGCTACTGCGTTGTTGAAACGTTCCTCGCGCGAGCCGGATACGAACGCAACGGGCCCGGATCGGGCGTACTCGAGCAGCGTTTCGACGGGCTCGTGGCGCTCCACCAGCACCCGGCTGCCGTCTGAAGGAGACACCTTCTCGTAGGCGCGCTTCAAGGCGATTGAAAACCTGGCCATTCCCGGACCTCAACAGAACCGGACCCCAACAGAACTAGGTCGCATTCTCCGCGGTGCTTCTGGAGGTTCGATGCCGGAACAGCAGCAGGGCCACACCCAGCACGATGGCCACGTCTGCCAGGTTGAAGATCCCGGTGCGCATGGCGCCGAGGCCCACGCTCACGAAGTCGGTGACGGCTCCACTGTGGAGCAACCGGTCGATCCAGTTGGCCAGGCCACCTCCCGCCACGAGCCCCAGGGCTACGATCTGGTGGCGGGTGACCCGCCCCGAGCCCAGCAGCAATGCGCACACGATCAGCAGGCCCAGCGGCGCCAGCACGAGGAACGCCACGTCGCGGGCCCCGTCCGGGAGCCGGGCCCCCAGGCTGAGAAACGCGCCGGGATTTGACACCAGCTCGAAGCGCACGGCGTCCCCGACCAGCGAGAATCCGGGCGAAGCCCCGAGGGCACCGCGCGCCATCTCCTTGGTGGCGTGATCACACCCGATCGCCGCCAACAGGATCGCGCAGAAGAGGAATGCCTGACGCTTCGTCATGACTCGGGCGCGTTTCGCGCGCGGCTCCAGAAGAAGAGCGTCAACAATGTGACCGGGATTTCGGTGGCCAGGCCGTTCATGGTGGTTTCTCCTTCGGGGTTACGGAACCTGGGAGAAGAGCAGCCGGCCGGCTTCGTTCTCGGCGTTGAGCCAGGGTCCCAGGCCGAGGCGCAGGCACCACTCGATGCGGTGATCGCGCACGTGCAGGTGCTCCCGGTGGAAGAAGGGATCCTCGTCTTCCTGGGAGGCGCGGAAGCCTTCCATGAGCTCCGCCGTCGCGCGCTGCACGGACGGTCGCAGCGAAACGCGCTCGAACCACCGGGACAGACGCACACCTTCCGGAGGCGATCCGAGAACGGCGGCGCCGGCCAGCTGGGGGGCCAGTGCGATCTCGGCGCGCGAGAACTCGCCGCACAGGTATCCTGCCTCGGGGAGCTGGCTGTCGAGATACCCGTACAGGGCGGCGATCTGCCGCTGGGCCTTCGCCACCACCTCCGGGTACTCGTCCTGGAGCTTGGGCCGGAACATCTTCACGATGGCGAGCGCGATCACGGCACCGTCCATCGGGCCGTCGGCGAGACGTTCGAGCAGGCGGCAGCGGGCCTGCCCTGACGGGCTGCGCGGCAGCAAGGGGTGCTTCGGGAACACCGTCTCCAGGTACTCGCAGATCACGCTCGAGTCGTACACGAGGGCATCCCCGTGCACGATGGCCGGGACCTCCCCCCGTGGATTGATGGCCAGCAGCCGGGCGCGATCGGCGGCGCGGCGCATTTCGCGCTTCTCGTGCTCGATTTCCTTCTCGTAGAGAGTGGCCCGCACCTTGAAGGCGTAGGGGCTGAAGGCGTTGTCGAAGAGGATCAGGGGATCCGTCATGGTTCAAAGCACCGCCGAGTGTAGTTTCAGATCGGCCCGGCTCCAGGCCTTGTCGAATGCGGCCTGGGCCGTGGCGGCCTCGTCCATCTTGCCCTGGGCGCGCAGACTCTGGGCGAGTCCGAAGAGCGACCAACCGTTGCTCGGGGTGTATTCGAGCTGCTTCACGAACACGGCTTCTGCCTCGGCGGGATGGCGCGCGCGCAACAGGGCATCGCCCAGGGCCTCACGCACCGGAAAGTACCAGGGCGGTGGTTCCGTGTAGGACAGCGAATCCTGGATCTCGACCGCGGCCGAAAGGAGCACCACGGCGGCATCCCAGTTCTTCTCCGCTCCCTCGATGCGGGCCTCCAGCACCAGCGCGGCGATCCCCAGAAGCTGGGCCGGACTCGCGTTGGACAGGAACACGAAGTCCTGCTGGGCCCAGCCGTCTCGCAGCGTCTGCACCTCGGCGAGTTCGTGGCGGGCTTCCGGGATCGCGTCCCGGGACGCCAGGGCCAGGCCGCGGGCGTAGTGCCAGCCACCGCGGGCGTAGCGCAGCGCAGGCTCGGGCTCGGGCACCGCCAGGATCTCGTCCCAGCGACCGAAGCGGGCCAGTGCGTACACGTACTTCGGATGGAACTCCTCGATGTTGGGGAATTCGTCCACGTGGTCCATGGGAAGCGTGGCCACCAGGCGCTGTGCCGCGTCGATCGATTCCCGACTTCGGCCCTCGAAGGCCGCCGAGGCCTGGAAGAAGTCGATGTTGTGGGGGTAGTAGGCCGCGGGGTAGAAGCCCTGGGCGCGGCACTGGGTGATGTAGGACTCGTCGGCGCGGGCCGCCTTCTCGTTGGCCGCCGACGCATCGTGGTAGCGCCCCAGCCGCAGGTAGATATGCGAGGGCATGTGCACCAGGTGGCCGGCGCCGGGCGCCAGGTTTCCCAACAGGTCTGCCCCCGCCTCGGCGCGTTCGGGCATCTGGGGCTCCATGGCGTGGATGTAGTAGTGGATTGCGCCCGGGTGGCGGGGCTCCTGCTCCATGGCCCGTTCCAGCGCCGCCGCGGCCTCGATCGTCTCTGGCTTTGGCGCGCCGTCTGGCAGGTAGTAGTTCCATGGCATGGTGTCCATCAGAGACTCCGCGAAGAGCGCCTGCACGTCGGGGTCGTCGGGGAAGCGCACGGCCAGCTTGCGCATGGCGTCGGCGTACGCCCGGTCGAGGCTCGAGCGGTCATCGGGCGGGTCGGCCGCATAGCGCGTGGCGAGTGCACCGATGAGCGCCTGCTCCCGCGGTGTGGCGCTTGCGGCCGTGCGCTGCGCGGAACCCATGGCATCAAAGGCCTGCTGCGCGTCGGCCGGATCCATGGGCTTGTTGATGTTGGGTCCCAGCGCATAGGCCTCGCCCCAGAAACACAGGGCGCATTGGGGGTCGATCCGTTGGGCCTCGCGAAACGAGCGCACCGCCTCGGCGTGATTGAAGCCGTAGGTGAGGACGAGCCCCTGGTCGAAGTAGCGCTGTGCCGTGGGCGAGTGGGTCGTCACCGCCATGTGGTAATCGCCCAGATCGTTGAACAGGGGGGCGGTGGCACCGGGCGGGAGTTCGCGGCGGGGAGACTCGCTGCTCGAAGACATCGCGGGCGATGCATCGCCGCCGCTGCCGGGCTTCGCGCACGCCACGAGTCCGATCGCGAAAAGCGAAGCCAGAAGAACGGCTGCGTCGTGCGCCAGGGTCGAGAATCTCCCAGTCACCTGCGTCGTCCCTCCATCTGAAGAATCGAAGAATCCAGGATCGCATCATATCAGCGGCCCCGGTGCCAACGGGGGGACGTCAACCCTCGGGGGCGTGGCAGACGGCCTCCACGTTGTTGCCGTCCGGATCGAGGGCGAAGGCCCCGAAGTAGTGCTCGTGATAGGCGGGCCGGAGCCCGGGGGCGCCGTGGTCGCGGCCGCCGGCGGTCAGGGCCGCTTTGTGAAAGGCCGCAACGGAAGCGCGGTCGGGGGCCGAGAAGGCCACGTGGCGGGCTTCGACCCTCTCTCGCCCCTCGCGTATCTCGATGACCCAGAATACCGTGCGACCGTCGGGGCCAAAGGCGCAGCAGCGACGCTCGGGAAATTCCGGATCCCAGTCCGTCACCATTTCCGCCTGGACCCCGTAGCCCAGCGGGGCCAGCGCCGCTTGATAGAAGCGGCGGGTGGCCGCGAAATCCGTGGCGTAGCTGCTCAGGTGATCGATCACGGGCCCCAGCCTATCACGGGCTGGCGTCACTGCCCGTTCTCGATGGGATTGGACTCGTCCCAGACTTCTTCGAAGAGCGCGAGAAACTGCTTCACGGTGTCGGGATCGTGCTGAAGTACAAGCAACTCGATGTTCTTCTCCGCCGCAGAGTGCGTCCAATTGAAGGAGCCGAACAGCACTTCGCGTTCGTCCACGATCAGGAATTTCGCGTGGAGCTTGCCTCGCTTTTTCTGCGGCATGCGGATTTCCGCCCCGAGCTTGCGCGCCTTCTTGATCAGGCTCCCATGCTCGTCGCTGGCCTCGCGATCCGCCACGATCCGGATGCGAACCTTCTTCTCGGCAGCGTGTCGCAAGGCCTTCAGCACCGAGGGGTCGTCGAACTTGTAGACGAGAGCCGCGATCTCCCGGTCGGCGCGCCGGATCGCGGAAACCGTGTCTTCGATCGTGCCCTGATCGGGATCGAGCAGTACGACACGAGGAGCGGTGGAACGAGTCACCGCCGCGGCCGCGGCCAGGATTGCGACGCCGGCTACGAGCGACGTCCATGCGAGCGACGGGATCGTTCTCGAAGCCACCCTGGTTCTCAGCGTGGCCGAGCACGTCGCCACGACCGCTCGATGTGCCTTGTTGATTGCAAGTCGGTGACCCCCGTGAGAATCATAGGGGGCGGGCGGTGGCTGGGGTAGGCTGGGGCATGCCCCACGCCCGCAGGCTTCTCCGGGCCCTCTCCCCCGCAGCGCTGCTCTCGCTCGGCGTCATTTCCTGCGGCGATGAGCCGAAGGCGAACGCGCCGCGCAACGTGATCCTGATCTCGATCGACACCCTGCGCCCCGATCATCTGGGGATCTACGGCCACGACCGCGACACCTCGCCGACGATGGATCGACTGGCGCTGGAAGGCGTGTTCTTCGAGGACGTGACTGCCTCCTCGCCGTGGACGCTGCCGTCGCACGCCTCGATGTTCACGGGGCTCTACCCGTCCAGCCACGGGGTCGTGGACCATGCCTTCGCCCTGCGCGAGTCGACGCCGACCCTGGCAACCGCGTTTTCGAAGGCCGGCTTCCAGACCGGGGCCTTAGTGAACTCCGAAAACATCGCCAACCCGAAATTCAAGCTGCTGAAGGGGTTCGGCGAGAACATCCGATACTACCCAGAGATCGAGGAGTCCCCGGGCGGGGTGGATTCGATCGTCAACCGGGGAGAAGAGATCACGGCCGGCGCCATGGAGTGGATCGGGAATCGCGATGAGCGGCCGTTCTTCCTGTTCCTGCACTACTACGACGTGCACACGGACTTCACCCCGAAGCCCGAGTACGAGGAGCGGTTCGTTTCGGACTACCCCGGACCGCTGACGGGCCTGACCACTGAACTCGTCGCGGTCCGCACGCAACACGGCAGGCTGCGCGACATCGACATCCGCTATCTCCGTCAGATGTACGACGCCGAGATCCGCCAGCTCGACGACCTCCTGGGGGTTTTCGTCGGGTTCCTGGGAGATCAGGACCTGCTCGAGAACACCCTGATCGTGGTGACCTCGGATCACGGCGAGGAGTACTTCGAACACGGCGGTGTCCTGCACGGCCGCACGCAATACCAGGAGCTGCTGGCCATTCCATTGATCTTCAGCGGCCCCGGGGTGCCCGTGGGCCGGAGCTACGCCGAGCCCGCGCACCTGGTGGACGTGGCGCCCACGATCCTGTCGATCGCCGGTGTCGATCCGCTGGGCGGCTTTGCCGAGGGTCTGGATCTATCGATCCACTGGCGGGACCCGTCCGCAGTGACGAGCCCACGCGTGCTGTACGCCGAGGCGGACCACAACAACCTGTTCGAGGGGAGGCCGGTCGTCGACATCAAGAAGATGGTCCGCGTCGGGAACGACAAACTGCTGTACGACACGGCGCGGAATCAGGTGGAGCTCTACGATCTGGCGACGGATCCGGGCGAGAAGAACGACCTGGCCCGCGTGAACCCGGACCGCTCCCGGTTCCTGATGGGTCAGCTCGAAGCCTTCATGGGCCGTTCGGGGACGGGCAGCCGGGTGCCGGGCCTCGACCGGGACGACCTGGAGCGGATGCGCAAGCTCGGGTACGTGGACGTAGAAGACCCCCAGTAGGGATCCCGCAATGAACCGGATCGCGCCTTCAGCCCGATGGGTAGAGCCTTCAGCCCAATGGGGAGAGCGTCGTTCCCGGGGCGGCGCCTGTGGGCTCGTCTTCTCGCAGGGTCGTGGTTCCGCCGATCAGCACGGCGCGATAGCCGCGGCCCGAATGGTAGAGGCGGGGGGCGTTGCCGGGGAGGTCGTGGCGGATGCAGACGGGCTCGAGGCCGATGCGATCGCGGTCGATCACGCCAGTCCAAGCAGCTGTTGCACCAACGCCGCTTCGTCGAAGCGCAGCAGCAGACTGATGGGGAGCGGCGCCACCTGGGGCGCCACCACCACGCCGGTCTGGTTGGCGGCCTGGTTGTGGGCCAGCACCTGCTGTCACACGCCATCGCCGATCTCGACTATGCATCCGTCGCGGATCGCTATATCGCCTGCGAAGGCTGGCGCGCCGGTGCCATCCACCACGGTGCCGCCGCGAATCACCAGCTCGGTCGACACGGTTCCCCCAGGTGCAGGAAATTCGCTCGATTCAGCGCTTCAATGGCTCGGAGTAGACGACCTGGAACGTCTCCATGACAAGGGGCGCCTTCTCGTGGGGCTCGCGCCTGATGCGCGCGCACTCCCAGGTGATGTAGTCCCAATACATGGCGCGCCAGCTGGCCAGGGTCCGGTCGCCTTCACCACCCCGGTGGGCGTATTCGACGCCGACTTCGTCGAAGGGGATCACCTGCGCATCGAGGGTGCGGATCACGCACGCCGGGTCGTCGCGTCCGCGGGTCACGATCCAGTGGTCTCCGGGGCAGGGCCTGTGCTTGTGGTCGGATTCCAGCGCCCACAGCAGGCTCCCGGTTGCGGTCTTCGTCCCCCGGATCACCAGCTCGGCGATCTCCGCGGCGTCTTCGGGATCGGTTCCGAAGCTGAAGTCCTCGACGCAGCGGGGGGGCGGGTCGCCGCCCGCAGGCAGGCTTTCCAGGAACTGCTCCCAGTACCGGGCGATCTTCGAGGTCACATCAAATCACCTTTTATTCCAGATAGTTGAAGTTCAGAGTTGCCGGCCGGGAAGATCTCTCCATTTACTAGACGAACCGTCTCGTATATAGTATCCAGGTCCCGCATCGCCGCCCCGGGCCGGGCAGGAGGAGCCTCCGTGAATTTCGAGTTCTCCGACACCGAGAAGGCCTTTCAGGAGGAGGTCGAGAAGTTTCTCGACGAGCATGCCACGGCCGACGTGGCCGACGTGACCCGCGAGAACATGGCGCAGATCGTCGACACCCCGGAGCGGCGGGCCTTCATGAAGAAGCTCTCCGACCGCGGCTGGATGGGCATGACATGGCCGAAAGAGTACGGCGGAAAGGAGAAGGAGGGGGTCTACGAGTACCTGCTGAACGAGTCGCTGGCGCGGCGCGGTGCGCCGCAGATCGGCAAGGGCGTGGGCATCGTGGGCAAGACCCTGATCCGCCACGGCAGCGAGAAGCTCAAGCAGGAGTTCCTGCCCAAGATCATCAACGCCCAGGTGGAGTTCGCGGTGGGCTACAGCGAGCCCCAGGCGGGTTCCGACGCGGCCAACATGCAGCTCAAGGCCGAGAAGGTGGAAGGCGGTTGGAAGCTCAACGGCCAGAAGATCTGGACCACCTCCGCCCATTTCGCCGACTGGTACTGGGTGGGGGCGCGCACCAACCCGGATGCCTCGCGCAAGCACGATGGCATCAGCCTGTTCCTGATCCCCATGGACCACCCGGGACTCGAGATCCGGGCGACCTGGACCATCGGCGACGAGCGCACGAACGAGGTGTTCTTCGACGACGTGTTCGTGTCCGACGACTACATGGTGGGAAAGGAAGGCATGGGCTTCCGCTACATCTCCGAGGCCCTGGATCTCGAGCGCTTCACCATGTTCACGTTCTCGCCCATCGAGCAGAAGCTCGAGGAGCTGATCGACTACGTGAAGGACGCGGTGCGCGACGACGAGCCCATGCGCAAGGATCCCAAGGTGCGCCAGCGCATCGCCAATCTGTCTACCCAGGCCGAAGTGGCCCGGGTGCTGGGCTTCCGCTTCCTGGCCGCCGCACGCGACGTGGAAGGCAAGCCGCCCACGGTGCATGCGTCGGAATACAAGCTCTTCGCGACGCAACTCTCCCAGCGCGTCGCCAACGCCATGGTGGATCTCCCCGGCGCTGGCGGGCAGCTGCGCGTGCACACCGAAGACGCGCCCATGCGCGGCCGTGCGGACATGGCCTACCGTTACTCGGTGATCGACACCATCGGCGGTGGTGCGTCGGAGATCCAGAAGAACATCATTGCGCGCCGGAAGCTCGGCCTCCCCAAGAACTTCTAGGGAGACTGCCGCGGCATGACGCGCACCCCCGCCCTCGAAGGCATTCGCGTGCTCGACTTCTCCACGGTTGGGCCCGCGGCGCGCTGCTCGCGCATCCTGGCGGATTACGGTGCCGCGGTGGTGAAGATCGCTGCCCCGCCCCGAAAGTCGGGCGTGCAGATCGAGCCGATCTATTACGCCTACAGTGGGCACCGGGGCATGAAGCGCGCGCGCATCGACCTGAAGGCGCCGTCGGGCGTGCAGGCCTTCCTGGCCCTGGCGGCTCGCGCCGACGTGATTCTCGAGAGCTTCCGCCCCGGCGTGATGCAGCGGCTGGGTCTGGGCTACGAGGCCATCCGCCAGCTGAATCCCGGCATCGTCTATTGCTCCACCAGCGGCTTCGGGCAGACGGGGCCCTATGCCCAGTGGGCCGGCCACGATCTCAACTACCTGGCACTGGGGGGATACCTGGGGTGCAGCGGTCGACGCGACGACGGGGGACCGGCACTTCCGGGCGCCACCGTCGCCGACAGCGCCGCCGGCGGCATGCACGCGGCCATCGCGATCCTGGCGGCCCTGCTGCGGCGCAAACCGGGAGGCGAGGGCGAGTACCTGGACGTTTCCGTAGCCGAAGGCGTGCTCTCGCTGATGTCGCTGGCCCTGGACGAACATCTGGCCACGGGCTCCGAACCCGGCCCCGGCCACGACATCCTGACCGGACGCTACGCCTGCTACGGCCTGTATCGAACCCGCGACGACCAGTGGCTCGCGGTGGCGGCCATCGAGCCTGCGTTCTACGCCAACCTGTGCAAGGCGTTGGGGCTCGATCGGTGGATCCCCCATCAGACCGACGACGAGCACCAGGACGCCATCCGCGCCGCCTTTCGCGATGCGTTTGCCGCACGCGACCGCGGCGACTGGGTGGCCGAGTTGGCCCCGGCCAACACCTGTGTGGCCCCAGTGAACCTGGTATCCGAGGTGGCCGGCGACCCGCACCTGACCGCGCGCGGCGCCTTCGGCGAGGCGACCCATCCCGAACACGGGAACTTCCGTCAGCTGGCCCCGATCCTGGCAGGGATGACGCGCAGTGAGGGAGCGGCCCAGGTGCGTGACGCGGGGGTGACCGACACGGACGCGCTGCTGCGCGATGCGGGCCTGTCCGGCGAAGAGATCGGAAAGCTCCGAAGCGAGGAGGTGGTGGCATGAGCGACCTGCCGGCGAAGATCCAGGGCTGGATCGACCAGAAGCGTTACGAGCAGGTGGGTGAGTTCGACGTGGAGCGTGGCTACATCTTCGCCAGCTGCGCGTCGGTGGAGAACGGCAATCCCCTGTTCTGGGACGAGAAGGTCGCGCAGGATCTGACGCATGGCTGGATCGCACCTCCCAGCATGCTCTCCGCCTGGTTCCGGCCCCACCATTGGGCGCCGGACCGCAGTGAGGTTGCGCAGCCCCTGCAGGTGCACTTCGACCTGAAGGAGATCCTGGGGCTGCCCGAGGCCGTGATGACCGACAACACCATCGTCTTTGGCGAGCCCGTGCGGCCGGGAGACCGGCTCAAGACCTGGCAGGTGCTGCGCTCCGTATCGCCGATCAAGCGAACCAAGCTCGGCGAGGGCCGCTTCTGGGTGATCGACGTCCTCTACGAGAACCAGCGCGGTGAGTCGGTGGGCCACGAGACCTACACGGGCTTCGGGTATCGGAGGGATGCGTGACGGCGAGCGCCGGAATCAGCGCCGAGAACGTGAGGTCGGGCGATGTGTTGCCCGAGCTGGCAGTGGACGTAACGGCCAGCACCGTGGTGCTCGGCGCCCTCGCCACCCGGGACTGGCGCCCCATGCACCACGACAAGGACTTCGCAGTGGAGCGCAATGGGGTGAAGAACATCTTTCTCAACACCCCGAACCAGGCCGCCTGGTTCGAGCGTTACATCACCGACTGGACGGGCCCCACGGGAAGGCTCGGCCGCATGAAGTTCCGGATGAAGGACTCCGTCTTCCCCGGCGACCGCATGGTCTTCCACGGCGAGGTGGACGGCGTGCAGAGCGACGACGCCGGCTGCCACTGGGTGGATCTCACGCTGAAGCTCACCGTCGGGGATCGCACCGCGACCGAGTGCACGGCGCGGGTCGCCGTTCCCGCCGACGACGGCGACAATCCCTGGAAGCGCAAGGGCGACGACTGGAAGCCCTGAGGAGAGAAGCATGGACCTGAGTTTCAGCGAAGAGCAGGAAGTCCTGCGCGAGATGCTGCGCGGCCTGTGCGGCGAGTACGCCCCGCTCGAGGTGGTGCGCGAAATGGAAGATGATCCCACCGGCTACCCGGCCGAATTCTGGAAGCAGATGGGGGAGCTGGGCCTGCTGGGGCTGTTGATTCCCGAAGCCTACGGCGGGTCGCAGCAGACCATGCTCGAGGCTGCCATCGTATACGAGGAGCTGGGCCGCGCCCTGGCTCCGTCGCCCCATTTTGCGAGCAGCGTGTTGTGCGCGAGTGCGATTCTGCAGGCCGGGAGTGAAGACCAGCGCCTGGAGTGGCTGACGAAGATTGCCGACGGCGAGGCCATCGTGGTTCCCGCGTGGCTCGAGCCCGACGGCGGCTATGGGGCGAAGGGCGTGCGTCTGGCGGCAGTGGCCGACGGTGGAAGCCTGATCCTGAACGGCTGCAAACGCCACGTGCTCTTTGCGAGTTCCGCCACGCGACTGCTGGTTCTGGTGCGCAGCGGCGCTGGCGACGGCGGCCTCGACATGGTGCTGGTCGACCCCAATGCCGACGGCGTGACCCTCACTCAGCAGCGAAGTCTGGCGTCCGACAGCCAGTACAAGGTGGAGTTCCGGGACGTGCGCGTTCCCGTTTCCGAACGGGTGGGCGCTGCGGGTGCCGCCTGGGAGACATGGAACGCGGTGATGCACGATGCCATCATCCTGGCGGCCGCCCAGGCCGTGGGCGGCGCCGAAAAGGCCCTCGAGATCACCGTGCAGTACGCCAAGGACCGAGTCCAGTTCGACAAGCCGTTGGGAGCGTTCCAGGCCATCTCCCACTACCTGGCGGACGCGGCCACGGCCGTGGACGGCGCCAAGACGCTGGTGCTGGAGGCCGCGTGGGCGCGCTCCGAGGGCAAATCGACCGCCAGACTCGCGCCCATGGCCAAGCTGTTCGCGTGCCAGACCTATCGGGATCTCACGGCCATGGCCCAGCAGGTGTGGGGCGGTGTGGGCTTCACCCGCGAGTACGACATCCAGCTCTTCTTCCGGCGGGCGAAGCAGCTGCAGGTGTCGTGGTGGGACGAGCCGTACCTGGAGGAGCTGGTGGCGGTGCAGGTGCTCGATGACCCAGGCGCGGCGAGCTAGCCGTGCCTCTCGACCTGCGCAGCCTGGTCGACCCCGCGCACACGGCGCTCGTCACCCAGGAATGTCAGCGCGGGGTGATCGGCGATCTGTCCCAGCTGCCGGATCTGGCCGGCGCCGCCCAGGGCGGAATGATCCAGAACGTGGCCAGATTGCTGGAAGCGGCGCGAAAGGCCCGTGTGCCGGTGATCCACTGTCTCGCTGAGCGTCGCGCCGATGGCCAGGGCGCCAACACCAATGCCCGCATCTTCCGGTACATGGCCAGGGCGGCGGTCACCCTGATTCCCGGCTCCGAGGCCGCCGCGCTGGTTCCCGAGATCGCAGTGGCCGATTCGGATCTGGTGCTGACGCGCCTGCACGGGGTATCGCCCTTCCACGGCACCGAACTCGACTTCGTGCTGCGCAATCTGGGGATCACCACCCTGGTGGGAGTGGGCGTCTCGGTCAACGTGGCGATCCAGAATCTCGCCTTTGACGCCGTCAATTCCGGCTATCAGATGGTGATCCCCCGGGACGCGGTGGCGGGCACCCCGGCCGACTACGTGGAGGCCGTCTTCGCCCACACCCTGAACGTGGTGTCCACGCTCACATCGACCGCCGACCTGCTGGAAATCTGGAAGCGCTGAGCCCGTTGCCCCCAGCCGGATCTAGAAGGTGACCGGCATCGACTCCCAGCCCTGCACGAATTCGGTGCGGATTCGCTTGAGCTGGTCTTCTTCCACGACGTACTCGGGCATGTGTTGAAGCGTGGACTCCAGGGCCAGCTTGCCTTCCAGCCGCGCGAAGTGCGCTCCGATGCAGGCGTGGATGCCGTGGCCGAACGACAGGATGCGCGGCGGGCGGCGTTTGATGTCGAAGACATCCGGATTCTCGAACTCGCGCTTGTCGCGGTTGGCCGAAGGGTACAGGAACATCACCGGACAGCCGGCGCGCATGGTCACACCCTGCAGCTCCACGTCGTTGAGAAGCGTTCGCATGAGGAACTGGGTCGGCATGTCGAAGCGAAGCGTCTCGTTGAAGGCATCCGGGATCAGGGACGAATCCGCCACGCACTGGGCTCGCTGCTCCGGGTGCTTGTGCAGCAGATAGATGGCGCTGGAGAAGACCTTGGGGAAGGTCTCGGCGCCGCCGATCAGGAAGAGCGACAGGTGCGAGCCGGCTTCCTCGTCCGTGAACCTGCGGCCGTCGATCTCGATGTCGAGCACGCTGTCCACGGGGCTCCCCCCCTCGCTGGGACGCTTGCGCCGCTGCTGGATGAGCCCGGCAAAATACGCCGTCATCTCCATCATGGCGGCCAGACCGTCCTGGGTCATTCCCTCGACGCCTTCCTCGCGGCCGAAGAAGCGCCAGACCAGCCCGTTCAGTTTTTCCGCGTCCTGCAAGGGAAAGCCGTTGGCAAGACACGCGACCTTCACCGAGATCTTCGACGCCACGTCGTTGTAGAGGTCGACGGAGCCGGCGCCCGGGATCGACTCGAAGGCGTCGTCGACGATCTGCCGGATCTGGGGCTCGAGCGAGGCCACGCGGCCGGGCGTGAAGAACTTGCGGATCTGGGAGCGCAGCGCGGTGTGGGCCGGCGGGTCCATCAGGTTCAGCATGGGAGTCACCGGCTGCACCTTCGTGAGCAGGTGGGCCGCCGTGGTGCCCCTGGCGGTCGAGTAGTTCTTGGCGTCCATGGACGCCTTCCAGATGTCCTCGAAGCGCGAGAGTGCGAAGGCGTCCCACTTTTCCAGGTGGTAGCAGGGGGCCTCCTCGCGAAGACGGGCGTAGATCGGGTGGGGATCCTTCATGACTTCTTCGGAGAAGGGGTCGTAGTCGATCATCGTCGTCGGGCTCCGTCCGTCGCGAGGTTTGCCGGAGTATAGATCAAGCCGGCATGCTGAGGGGCCGTGAAGCCAGTAGAATAGCCGCCGTGAGCAGCGAACCGAAGCCTTCCGCCACCGTCGTTCCGATCCGCGACGCGGGCTCCGCGCTCGAGATCTTGCTGCTGCAGCGTTCGTCCAGGCGCGGGGACAAGCTGGGAGCCTGGGTGTTCCCCGGTGGCAAGATCGAAGCGGCGGATCGCGCGGGCGCGGCGTCGGATTGGCTGGATGCGGCGCGGCTCGCGGCGGTTCGCGAGACCCACGAGGAGGCAAGCCTCGCCCTCGAGGCAGAGAGCCTGGTTCCCATCTCGCGTTGGATCACTCCGGAGGTGACGCCGAAACGTTTCGACACCTGGTTCTTCCTGGGCCCTGTGGGGCCGGACGGGGAGGTCACCGTTGACGGTGGCGAGATCTGCGATCACCGCTGGTTGAGTCCCGGCGCGGCCCTGGAGGCATACCGGAGCGGCGAGATCCAGCTGGCGCCGCCGCAGTTCGTGACGCTCACCTGGCTCGAAGCCCATCGGTCGGTGGGCGATGCCCTGCGGGAGCTGGGCCGCGAACCCATCATGGTCTTCCATCCCCGCATCTGCCGCACGTCCGAAGGGGCCTGCATCCTGTATCCCGGAGACGCCGGCTACGAAGACTGGGAGATCGAGCGCCCGGGCGCGCGCCACCGCCTGTGGGCCCTGGGCGAGGGCTGGCGCTACGAGAGGGACTAGGCGCGGTTGCGATCCACGGGGTCGTTCTTGGCCCGCTTGCGCAACCACACGTTGCTGATGGTGACGAAGGCGAGCACCACCAGCAGCAGCACCAGCACCGGGAAGTTCATGCCCGGGCCGTCGTGCGCCGCGGCGGGCTGGCCGGGGGCGTCCGCCTGCGCCGTGCCGAGGCTCTCATGGGTCTGATTCTCCAGCTCTTCGGGCATGACTCGCCTCCAGGTCCCCGCGGTTGCAACATCCGTTCCCCCAGGTGTCGCAGCGGAAGGCTCGCGTTCGACTGCGGCGGGACGAACCGGGACAGTACTCACCTCCCAGTGTACCCGATCGCCCCAAGTGGATGTTCATGCCCGCCTGCAGCCCCTACTGGCGCCGGTACGGGGATTGCACTCTCGGGTCCGGGAGTGCTGCGGCGCACGTCAGGGAGGCAGCGATGGGAATCTCGTGTCCGTCCTTCGAGTTCTTCGAGGCGCTCGGGAAGAAGGCCGAGCAAGACGAAGAGTTTCGCGTCTGTGACGCCATGTTCGCGCTGGCCGTCGGCGAAAGCATGCTGACGGTGGAGTTCGAGAGCCCCGGGGTGGCCGTGGTTGCACGCGGCGGAAACCCCAACGACATGGACTTCGTGCTCACGGGCTCCCTCGATGCCTGGAAGAAGCTGTTCCTGGCCATCGCTCGGAGCGCCGGCGCCGATGCGGCCCCGCGGATCGAGTCGCTGCTGGAAAGTGGAGGGGGCATCGCCCTGGAATCGGAAGAAGACGACGCCCGCGAAAAGTTCGATCGCTGCGCCGCCTCGCTCCAGGCCTTCTTCGACCGGGCCCGGGATCTCGAGTTCGATTGACCCGGGTCAGGCGGGGGTCCAGCGCGGCAGATGGATCTCGTCGCTGATGCGCTGGAAGATCACGCGAAGGGGTGCGCCGATCTCGATCGCCATCGGGTCGATCTCGTTGATGGCCCCCGTCTCCGACGTCACCAGGTTTCCCACCAGGCGGATGCTGGGATCCTCGTCCAGGGCCACGATGATCACGTTGTAGGGCGCCAGCTCCGCGAACTGCGGCAGAAGCGGTGGGTGGGGCACCGCGAACGACCACAGCGTTCCCCGGCCCGAGACGCGGGTCCACACGGGCTCCGCATGTGGCGCCCACGGACTCAGGGCCCGCGGCGGGAAGATGAGTCGCGACGTCTCCGCACACTGCTGCACGCGCAGCTCACCCATGCGCGTGCCTTCCCAGAAGCGCGCGTTCTCTTCGTTCACGGGCGGGAGCAGCGGCTCGCTCACATTCAGGCCCTCAGGATCATGGCGCTGGTGGGCACGCCTTCGCCGGCGGTGACGAGGCAGCTGTCGGCGCCCTCCACCTGGTTCACCGAAGTGCCGCGGATCTGGCGCACGCCCTCGTTGATCAGGTTGAAGCCGTGCACGTAGGCCTCGGAGAGGCCCCCGCCAGAGGTGTTGATGGGAAGCCGTCCCCCCGACTCCAGGGCGCCGTCCTCCGTGAACGCCGCTCCCTCGCCCTTCTTGCAGAAGCGATAGCCCTCGAGCGAGAGCGGGATCAGCGGCGTGAAGGCGTCGTAGAGCTGGGCCACCCGGATGTCGGAGGCCTGGATGTCCGAGCCGCGATAGAGCTGCGCGGCGCAGGCCCACGAGGGCCCGGTCAGGGGATCCTGGCTCCAGTAGTTGACCATGGTGTGCGACTGTCGCGGCAGGCCCTGCCCGAACGAATGCAGGTAGGCGGGCTTGCTGCGGCAGTCTCGGGCCCGCTCGGCCGACACCACCACGCAGGCGAGCGCCCCGTCGCTCTCCAGGCAATTGTCGAACAGGCACAGGGGCTCGGAGATCCAGCGCGCGTTCATGTAGTCGTCGCGCGTGAGCACGCGTTCGTACATCATGGCGCCGGGGTTGCGGTTGGCCATCTTGCGCACGGCGATGGCCACGTTGGCCAGGTGATCGCGGGTGGCGCCGAACTCGTGCATGTAGCGCCGGGTGAGGATGGCGATCTCGTCCATGGGGCGCAGCAGTCCCCAGGGCCGCGACCACGCCGCCGGGGTCGAAAACTGCGGGTCCCGATTCGCCCAGGGCCGTTGCCCCGAGCCGCGCTTGCGCGAACGCCACGCGACGCCCACCCGGCACTGGCCGGTCGCGATCGCCATGGCCAGGTGGCCGACCGTGGCCGGTCCGGCACCGCCTCCGTAGCCCACCTGGCTGAAGAAAGTGACGTCGCCAACGCCAAGATTCTTCGCGATCTCGACCTCGTCGCTGGTCTCCATCGTGTACGAGGCGAGGCCGTCCACCTCGGAGGGCTCGATACCGGCGTCGTCGAGAGCAGCGAGGATGGCCTGACAGGCGAGCCTCTTCTCGGAGCCCTCGAGCTGCTTGGCGAAGGGGGTCTCTCCGATCCCGACGATCGCGGCCGCGTCCTTCAGCACGGGCATCAGGATACCAGGCAGGATACCAGGAGGCCCCAAAGCGGCGGAAACGTTCAGCGCGCCTCGAACGTGATGGGCAGCGATGCAAAGCCCTGGACGAACTCGGTGCGCAGGCGTTCGGCCCGGTCGATCTGCACTTCGTAGTCGGGCGCGTTCGCCAGGAGCTCTTCCAGGCAGACCCTGCCTTCCATCTTGGCCACGTGCAGACCCACGCAGCCGTGGGTTCCCGCGCCGAAGGTGAGGATGCGCGGAGCTCGGCGCCGGATGTCGAAGACGTCCGGGTTCTCGAACTCGTCTTCATCGCGATTCGCCGAAGGGTACAGGAAGAGCACCACCTGGCCCTTGCAGAGCTTCTGGCCGCGGACCTCCACGTCCTCCACCAGTGTCCGGCCCAGGAACTGGGTGGGCATGTCGTAGCGCAGCGTCTCCAGGTAGGCCTTTGGGATCAGGCCCGGGTCGGCGGCGCAGTCGGCACGCTGGTCCGGGTATTCCCCCAGCCGGAAGACGGCGTTCGCGAAGGTCTTCGGAAAGGTCTCCGAGCCCCCGATGATGAGCATGGAGAGGTGCGAGGAGACTTCCTCGTCGCTGAACTTCCGCCCGTTCAGCTCGAAGTGGCGGAACATGTTCACCACGTCCTCCGCGTCGTCGCCCGACTTCCGGCGCGCCGCCAGCAGGTCGGCGAAGTAGGCGTTCAGCTCCAGCGCCGCTGCGAGGCCGTCCTCGGTCATGCCGTCCACGCCCGGCTCGCGCCCGAAAAAACGCCAGACAAGGCCGTTCAGCAGGTCGCCGTCTTCCAGCGGGATGCCGATCGCCATGCACGCGACCTTCACGGAGAGCTGGGCCGCCAGGTCGCCCACCACGTCACACTCGCCCTTTTCCAGCACGTTGCGCAGGCACGACTGCACGATGTCGCGCATCACGGGCTCCAGGGCTCGGATCGCCGAGGGCGCGAAGAAGGGTTTCACGCCGGCGCGCAGCATCGTGTGGTCCGGGGGGTCCATCAGGTTGAGCATGGGCGTCACCGGCTGCACGCGGGTCAGCAGCTGCGAGGGTGTCGTGCCCTTCGCGGCGGAGTAGGCCGGGTGGGACGAGGCGTCCCAGATGTCCTGGAAGCGAGAGAGGGCCCAGGCGTCGTAGTTCTCCAGCGGGTAGACGGGCGCCTCCGCCCGAAGCCGCTTGTAGATCGGATACGGATCTTCCAGGACTTCGTCGGAGAACGGATCATAGGCGAGCATCGGGAGCCTCCTGGGTGTCTCGTCGGGTCAGGATTCCGGCGTGAAGCGGACGTTCATGCGCGCGCAGGTGCGCACCAGTGCCGAGGACTCGAGCACTGCGCCCTCGGTGTCGGCGTACTCCATGTCGGGCAGGCGATGCAGCAGTTCCTCGAAGGCCACGCGCATCTCCATGCGCGCCAGGTTTGCGCCCATGCAGAAGTGGCTGCCCACGCCGAAGCCCAGATGGTTGGGATTGCGGTCGATGCGGAAGGCATCCGGGTCCTCGAACACCTCCGCGTCCCGGTTGGCCGAGGGGTACACCAGCAACACGAGCTGGCCCTTCTCGAGCTGCTTGTCGCGCAGCGTGGTGTTTCTGGTCACCGTGCGGCCGAAGTTGTTGACGGGCGAGACCATGCGCAGCATCTCCTCGATGGCCGAGTTCAGGAGTGACGGGTCGTCCAGCAGCTTCTGGCGCTGGTCCGGATTCTCGATCAGCAGCTGCATGCCGCCGGAGAGGGCGTTGCGGGTGGTCTCGTTGCCCGCCACCAGCAGGATCACCATCAGCTTGATGAGCTCGTCGTTGGCGAGGCCCATGTCCGCCTTGTCCTGTTGCATCATGGCGAACGAACGCTGCTCGTCGAACTCCTGGAGCAGACCCTCGTCCTTGGCGCCGGTGAGGATGCTCACGAGATCATCCTGTGGATCCTGGCGGCGTGCCTCGATGATTTCGGTGACGTAGGCGGCGTATTCCATGTAGGCGGCGCCGGCCTTGGCCATGACCTCCGGATCGTCCATGCGTCCATCGGCCGCGATCATGGCGTCGGACCAGTGGTGGAAGCGATCGTAATCCTCATCGCGGATGCCGATCATCGCCGCGATCAGCCGAAGCGGCAGCGGCACGGCGATGTCGTTCACGAAGTCGCAATGGCCCTTGGATGCCACCGCGTCGATGGCGTCGGTGGTGATCTTCCGGAAGACAGCCTCGAGCTTTTTCACCATGCGCGGCGTGAAGCCGCGGTTGATCAGGTTGCGCAGCTGGCCGTGGCGGGGCTCTTCCTCGTCGATCAGGCCAATCTTGGTGGGGATGTGCGGACGCACACCCTGGCCGGAGGTGAAGGTGGCTTGATCCTTGGACACGGCATTCACGTCTTCGAAGCGCGTGAGGATCCAGATCTGGTCCTTTTCGGACCAGTGCACGGGATCGTTTTCCCGCAACCAGCGCAGGCGGGCGGCCATGTCCGCGTCCCAGCTCCTGGCGGCCATGTACTCCACGTTCACATCGACAGCATCATTCTTCATGGGAAAAGAGCCTTTCTACGACCTCGACCAGGAATCGCGTCTGTCTTTCGATCGCGTCCCTGCTCATCAGGTCTTCACCGTTGAGTTCGGCGTATAGGGGAGCCATTGCGAAGTACCCGACCACGATGTGGTACATGGCCAGCACCAGCAGGGGGATCTGCTCGGAGCCCCAACGCTGGGCCGCCGGGCCCGCCTCTACCATTTCGTGGGATTTCGCGAAGATCGGTGCGATCCACTCGCGCAATACCGGGGTGAGCCGCAGTCCCCCGGAGAGGGTTTCGTGCAACACCAGGCGGGGCAGCTGTGGGTCCCGGGCCAGCAGCGCCATCACGCTGCGCACCACCCGCTTCGCATCCAGGTAGCCGGCGGTCCCTTCGTGCATGAACGCGGACAGCACCTCGAGCACGGGACCCACGCCGCGTTCGAGCACCGCGGAGTAGAGCGTCTCCTTGCTCTCGAAGTGGTTGTAGAGGCTGGGGATGCGGAGGTCTGCGGCCCGGGCCACGTCGCGCAGGGTGGTGCCGGCGAAACCGCGCTCGGCGAAGAGGGCTTCGGCCGCGTCCAGGATCCGCTCGGCCGTAATCTCGCCCTTCCGGCGAGGCCGGGCGGTGGGCGCGAAGGCAGTGGGAGTGGCGGGCATCCGGAGACCTTCAAAAAACTAACTAGCGCTAGTTTTTAATATCGGCCCCGGAATGTCAAGTCTTGAAAAGAGATTAATTCTTGTTCTAAATCAGTTAGTTACGAAGTCGAACTGCCGTGCCGGAAGGCCGTCAGCAGCTCCTCCCGACGTTTCTGTACCGGCCCCAGCTGTTCTTCCTTCACCAGGTGGTAGCCGCGGATGTGCTCCGGGAGCCGCGCGATTTCCACCGCCAGCCCGTGGTTCGCGGGGGTGAGCCCTGCGAGCAACTCCGCGATCGTCGCCTCGTACTCCCGGATCAGGCCGCGCTCCAGACGTCGGTGCGCAGACCAGCCCGGAATGTCGAAGGGAGTGCCCCGCAGGAACTTGAGTTTCGCCAGCAGGCGAAGCGCCACGAACATCCACGACCCGAGCTTCCACTTTGCGACCCGGCCCTGGTCGTCGCGCGGAGCGAGCCACGCCGGGAGGAACTGGGGCGAGAGGTTGAGAGCCAGTTTGTAGTCGCCCTCGAACTCGCGCTCGAGCTGGCGGCGGAACGCGCCGTCGGTATACAAGCGCGCCACCTCGTACTCGTCCTTGTAGGCCATCAGCTTGAAGAAGTAGTGGGCTACGGCCTGGGCCAGGCCGCTGTGGTCGGCGCCGAGTACGCGCTCGGCTTCGGCCACGCGTTGGACGCACTCCTCGTATTGGTGCGCATAGCCTTCGTCCTGGTATTCGGTGAGGAACTCGGCGCGTTTCGCTACCCGCTCCGCCAGCGTCTCGGGCTCGCTGCGTTTCGAGCGCAGAACCGGGCCCGCTGCCTTCTCCACCGCGGATGCATCGTGAGCGGCCAGTCGTCCCCACGCCAGGGCCCGCTTGTTCAACTCGACGGCCCGGCCGTTGAGTTCGAGGGCGCGCTCGATGGCGCGCAATGAAACGGGCAGGCGACCCAGCTGGGCCGCGTAGCCCACCAGGAACAGGTTGGTTCCGATGGCGTCGCCGAGCAGCGCAGTCGCGATCGGCGTGGCGTCCAGGAAGTGCGCGCCCGAATCGCCGGCCATCGCCCGGATCGCATCCTCCATGGTTCGACTGGAGAGGTCCATGTCCGGGTGGGTGGCGAAGTCCGATGTCGGAGACACGAATCGGTTGAAGATGGCGGTGGTCCGGCCCTTCGACATCTTCGAGAGGCTGTCCGCCTGGGAGCCCACGATGATGTCGCACCCAAGAACGAGATCGGCAGCACCCGCGGCAATGCGCGTGGCGTGCAGGTCTTCCGGGTTGCGGGCGATGCGCACGTGGCTGGTGACGGGGCCATTCTTCTGGGCGAGACCGGTTACATCGAGCACCGAGCAACCCTTTCCCTCCAGGTGGGCCGCCATGCCAAGCAGCGCGCCCACGGTGATCACTCCCGAGCCGCCGATGCCCGTCACCAGCACGTCGAAGGGCTGTGCGGAGTCGGCGGTGGCGGGAAGCGGCAGATTCTCGAAGGGGCCGGCGCCGCCCGGGTCGGCGGCGTCGCCGCCCTGCTTGCGCAGGCGGCCGCCCGTCACCGTCACGAAGCTCGGGCAGTAGCCCTTGAGGCACGAATAGTCCTTGTTGCAGGACGACTGGTTGATGCGGCGCTTGCGCCCGAACTCGGTTTCCACCGGCTCGATGGAGATGCAATTCGACTGCACGCTGCAGTCGCCGCAGCCCTCGCACACCATCTCGTTGATCACGATGCGGCGGTCCGGCTCGGGAAACTCGCCGCGCTTGCGCAGGCGCCGCGCTTCGGCGGCGCAGATCTGGTCGTAGACCAGCGCCGACACGCCCTCCACCTGGCGAAGCTCGCGCTGCACCCGATCCAGGTGGTCGCGGTGGTGGATCGTGACCCGATCCGGGAAGCCCGGGTCGGAGGGGTAGCGGTCCGGATCGTCGCTCACCACGGCGATGCGCTCGACGCCCTCGGCGTCGAGCTGGCGCACGATCTCCGGCACGGTGATCTCGCCCTCGATCGGCTCGCCCTCGATGGGCTGGCCTCCGGTCATGGCGACGGCGCCGTTGACCAGGATCTTGTAGGTGATGGACACCTTGGCGGCGACGGCGGCCCGGATCGCCAACAGCCCCGAGTGGAAGTAGGTGCCGTCGCCCAGGTTCTGGAAGATGTGGGGCAGATCGGTGAACCGCGCGGCGCCGATCCAGTTGGCGCCCTCGCCGCCCATCTGGGTCACGGCCAGCGTGCGCCGCTCGGGCAGCCAGACCGCCATGCCGTGACAGCCGATACCGCCCAATGCGACGGATTCTTCTGGCACCGCGGTCGATGTGTTGTGCGGGCAACCGGAGCAGAAGGCGGGCAGCCGCATGAGACCGGTGCTGGCGGCCACCGGGGGCTCCACAGGTGGCCGCAGCGTTGCCGCCTGCTCGGGCATGCGGCGCTGGATCCAGGCGCGAAGAATCCCGGCCAGCACGCCCGGGGTGAGTTCGCCTTCCGACGGCACGAGCGGCGCCCCGTTCTCGTCGCGTTTGCCAAGCAGACGCGGTCGCGGCTCCTGGTTGTAGAGCACTCGCGCCAGCTGCTCCTCGATCACGCCGCGCTTCTCTTCCACGACAAGCACGTCTTCGAGCCCCCGGGCGAAGCGCACGGCGCCTTCGGGCTCCAGGGGCCAGGTCAGGGCCACCTTGTAGATCGAAAGTCCCAGATCGCGCGCGCGCGCCTCATCGAGGCCCAGTTCGTCCAGCGCCTGACGCACGTCCCGATAGGCCTTGCCGGTGGTGACGATGCCGAGGCGAGGGCGGTCGCCGGCAAGCACGACGCGGTCGAGGCCGTTGGCCCGAACGAAGGCCTGGACCGCGGGGAGCCGCTGCTGATAGAGGCGATGTTCGACGGCCAGCGGCAGGTTGGTCCACCCGATGTGCAGGCCGGCTTCGGGCATCTCGAAGTCGTCGGGCGTGACGATCTGCACGCGATCGGCGCCCACGTTCACGGAGCCCGCCGAGTCGACCGTATCGGTCAGGCACTTGAAGCCCACCCAGCAGCCCGAGTAGCGAGACAGTGCAAAGCCGTAGAGTCCGAGATCCAGGTAGTCCTGGATGTCCGAGGGATTCAAGATGGGAATCCCGCAGTGGATCAGGGCCTGCTCGCTCTGATGGGCAATCGACGACGATTTCGCGCCCGGGTCGTCTCCGGTGAGCGCCAGCACGCCGCCGCGGGCCGCCGTGCCCGCGTAGTTGCCGTGCTTGAGGGCGTCGCACGAGCGATCGACCCCCGGGCCCTTGCCGTACCAGATGCCGAACACGCCGTCGTAGCGGGCGCCCTCCAGCAGGTTGGCCTGCTGCGAGCCCCACACCGCCGTGGCCGCCAGGTCCTCGTTCACGCCGGGCTCGAAGTGCACGTGGTGCTCCTCGAGCAGGGCCTTCGCCTGCCACAGGGCCATGTCGTAGCCGCCAAGCGGCGAGCCCCGGTAGCCGGAGATGAAGCCCGCCGTGTCGAGGCCTGCCGCCCGATCGCGGTGGCGCTGCATCAAGGGCAGGCGCACCAGGGCCTGGACGCCGCTCAGATACACGCGGCCCGACTCGCGTGTATAGCGATGCTCGAGCTGGTAGCTCTCGTCGAAGCCCGTCGCAGCCTGGCTCACGTGTACCCCCGAAACGCGCCGCGGCGTGGACGATAGCGGCCCGCTGGGGCTTTTTCAGTTGCGGGGCGCGGGGAGTGGCGGTCGCCGCGATCCGTGAGCCAGTAGCGCTGGACCTAGCGCTTTCGGCGCACTCCCAACTGGAGGAGCACCACCTTCGCCCGCTCCGCCCAGAACTCGCACGCCTTCTCCACATCGCCCCACTTCTCGAACAGGGTGCCGAGGCTCCTGGTGCCCGCGCGTTGGTCCACCGCGGCTGCGAGACGTTGGTTCGTGATGGAGTCGAGGACCTCGACCTCGACCGTGGCCGAGCCCACCGTCATGGCCGTGTCAGCCGTCCACCCCACCGCCATGCTCGCCAGCCGCAGCTGGGGGACAATCGCGGTGATGGTATTGAGGGGAACGTTCGCGCCCTTGGCCTGGGTGAGGGCGGCCCGGAAGCGCAGCACGTCGGGGCCCGGCCGGTCGACGATCTTGAAGGCCATGCCGAGCTGTTTGTCGAGCGCCTTGTACAGGATGTCGGTCAGCAGCTGCCGCTGCTCGGCGCTGAGCTTCTGGGGGGCGTCGCGGTTCACCCAGAGGGTGACCGAGTCGATGTGGATGGAGTCGTAGCGCGACCACTGGGCATCCGGGTTGATGTAGACCAGCTGCGCCTGGTAGCCCTCTTTCGGCCCGAGCTGCGAGTAATCGCGCAGGAAGCCCGACTCCTTGGGTTTGCCGCGGCGCTCGCGGATTGCGGCGCAGCCGGCCGCGTTGATCAGGATCATTCCCAGGACGACCATGCCCAGGGCCCGTAGCATCGAGTGTCGAGATGCGGAACTCATGGGATCACCTCCAGAAGATCGGGAGTCCGGTGCTTATCAGATGAGGCTGAATCGGTGCAAGCATACGGGCTCTCGCGTCGCGGCCTGCGGTATGGTCTGCAGCGGAGCCCCTCCCGGATGAAGCTCGGCGTCACGATTCACTCCACCGACCGGAGCATGAGTCCGGTGGACCTGGCCCGCGAGGCCGAAACCCGCGGCTTCCATTCCCTTTACATTCCCGAGCACACCCACATCCCCACCAGCCGGCGGACGCCGCCGCCCACGGGCGAAGCGGAGCTGGCCGAGGAGTACCTGCGCAGCCTGGATCCGTACGTGGCGCTGGCAGCGGCGGCTTCGGTGACTTCGACCATCCGGCTCGGCACGGGGATCGGGCTGGTGGCACAGCACGACGTCCTCACCTTTGCCAAGCAGATCGCCACCCTCGACCTGGTGTCGAACGGCCGTCTGGTGCTTGGCATCGGCTATGGCTGGAATCTCGAAGAGATGGAGAACCACGGCATCGATACGAAGCGCAGGCGTGCGCTGGTGCGCGAGAAGATGCTGGCTTGCCAGGCTCTCTGGTCGCAGGAGGTGGCGAGCTACGACGGCGAGTTCGTGCGCTTCGAGCCCAGCTGGCAGTGGCCGAAGCCCGTGCAGCAGCCGCGCCCGCGGGTGCTGATCGGCGGCGCTCCGGGACCCATCCTGTTCTCCCACATTGCGGAATACGCCGACGGCTGGATTCCCATCGGCGGCTCGGGTCTGGCCAGGGCGCTGCCCGAGCTGCGCCGCGCCGTGGAAGATCGGGGCCGAGACCCGGAAGCGCTTCACGTGGTGCCCATGGGGGTGTTCCCGGATCGGGCCAAGCTCGACCACTACGCCTCGCTCGGCGTGACCGAGGTGGTGCTGCGCCTGCCCGCGGCGCCCCGCGACCGCGTGATGCCGGTACTCGACGAGTACGCCCAATTGCTTTGAGACCCGCGCCCGGGCGCCTTTGACGCGTTCTGGCGTTTTCTATACGATGCGTCTCGAAAGTACCCGAGGGAGAGATCGAGAATGGGAATCCTGGACGGCAAGGCGGTGGTGGTAACCGGCGCCGGCCGCGGCATCGGCCGCGGACACTGCCTGCATCTTGCGGAGAACGGCGCCTCGGTGATCGTGAACGACATCGATGGCGACGAGGCGAAGACGGTTGTCGAAGAGATCGCCGCCGCGGGCGGCAAGGCCAGCGTCAACACCAGCAACATCGGGTCGCGCGAAGGCGCGAAAGAACTGGTGGAACAGTGCGTGAACGAGTTCGGCGGGATCCACGCCATCGTGAACAACGCGGGCAACGTTCGCGATCGCTCGTTCCTGAAGATGACCGACGATGAATTCACCGCCGTATTGCAGGTGCACGTGCACGGCACCTTCATGTGCAGCCAGGAGGCGGCCCTGCGCATGCGCGATCAGGGCACGGGTGGCTGCATCGTCAACACCGTCTCGGCGGCCCACTTCGGCAACTTCGGCCAGAGCAACTACGCGGGCTCCAAGGGCGCCATCGCGTCCATGACCTACACCTGGGCGGTGGAGCTTTCGCGCTACGGAATCCGGGCGAACGCCATCAGCCCGTCGGGCACCACCCGCATGTCGCAGAACGCGAAGGTGGGCGGCAAGGAGATCAAGTTCCCGTTCATCGATCCGGCGCTCAACGGCCCCTTCGTGGCCTACCTGTGCAGCGACGAGGCCAACTGGATCACCGGTCAGATCTTCGGCACCGGCGGCGACCGGGTGATCGTGCTCGAGCAGCCCCGGTACGGCACCGGCATGTTCAAGGACGGCGGCTGGTCGGTAGACGACCTCCTGAAGCACTTCAAGACCACCCTGGGAAGCAAGCTCGAGCCCTTCGGTCTGATGAAGGCGCCCTACGCCTTTTACGACGGAGTGAAGCGCCAGGGCGAGTGACGCGGGTGTCGGCGGAGGAGGCGAACATGGATTTCGAGACCATCCTGTACGAGAAGCAGGACGGCGTCGTCACCCTCACCCTCAATCGTCCCGAGCGGCACAACGCGATCACGCTGCAGATGGCGCGAGATCTGAAACAGGCCTGGGATTCGGTGCAGAGGGATCCCGAGGTGGTCTGCGCGATCCTCACCGGCGCAGGCGACAGGGCCCTGTGCACCGGCATCGACGTGGCCGATGTGGCCGATGGCACCAACACCCGCAAGACCGGCGACGACAGTCGCGAGAACGTGCCCTGGTTCCAGTTGACGGCGGTGCAGAACCGCTGCTGGAAGCCGGTGATCACCGCCGTGAACGGGATGGTCTGCGGCGGGGGGCTGCACTTCATCGCCGACAGCGATCTCGTCGTGTGCTCCGAAACCGCCACGTTCTTTGACACCCACGTGAAGGTGGGGCTGGTGGCGGGGCTCGAGCCCGTGGGTCTCGCGCGTCGCATTCCCCTGGAGGCGGTGCTGCGCATGGCGCTGCTGGGGGGGGCCGAGCGCATGAGCGCCCAGGAGGCCAAGCGGCTGGGCCTGGTGGGAGACGTGGTGCCCCCGGATCAGGTGATGCCCCGGGCCCGGGAGCTGGCCAGCCTGATGTGCCAGCATTCACCTACGGCTCTCGCGCTTTCCAAGCGCGCCATCTGGGAGAGCCTCGACCGGGGGCTCGACGACGCGCTCGGTCACACCTGGGACATCATCCGCAGTCATACGGCGCATCCCGACCTGAAAGAGGGCGCCGTTGCCTTCGTCGAGAAACGAAAACCCCGCTGGGCCCCGTTTACGGGCTAGCGGCCAGGGAGTCAAGCATGGCCACACTTCCCCCCCTCGATCCGGAACACCGCCTGTTGATTGATGGAGAGCTGCGCGAAGCCAGCAACGGGGCCTCCTTCGATAACATCAATCCGGCCACCGAGGAGGTGCTCGGCACCTGCGCCGACGGCACCAAGGAAGACATGGGCGCGGCGGTGGCGGCTGCGCGCCGCGCCTTCGACGAGACGGGCTGGTCTCTCGATGCGAGCTTCCGGAAGAAGTGCTTGATGCAGCTGCACGCGGCGCTCACCGAAGACAAGGAACATCTGCGCGCGCTGGTGGTGGCCGAGGCCGGGTCGCCCATCCTGCTCACCTACTCGGTGCAGGTGAACACCTACATCGACGATGTTCCCTACTGGGCCGACCTGGCGGCGAGCTACCCGTACGAAGAGCCCATGTCGGACATCCAGTTCATGGGCCAGACCATGCGCCGCCTGATGCGGCGCGAGCCCCGCGGCGTGATCGGTGCCATCACGCCCTGGAACTTCCCGCTGTACCTGAACCTGTGCAAGCTGGCGCCGGCCCTGGCAGCCGGCAACACGGTGGTGCTCAAGCCGGCGCCGGACACACCCTGGTGCGCCACCCAGTTGGGGCGGCTCATCGCCGAGAAGACGGAGATTCCCGCCGGCGTGGTGAACATCGTGGCATCGTCGGATCACATGGTGGGCGAGGTGCTCACGCGAGATCCGCGGGTCGATATGGTCACCTTCACCGGCTCCACGGCCACCGGGCGTCGCGTGATGGAGGCGGGAGCCGCCACCATCAAGAACGTCTTCCTGGAGCTGGGAGGCAAGTCGGCTCACATCGTGCTTGACGACATCGACGTGGCGAAGGTGGCGGGCATGATCGCAGCCAGCTGCACCCACGCCGGTCAGGGCTGCGCCATCCCCACGCGCCTGCTGCTGCCGCGCTCCCAGTACGAAAAGGGCCTCGAGCTGGTGAAGGCCTCCTTCGAGGCGCTGAACTACGGCGATCCCACCCAGCCGCAGAACCTGATGGGGCCCGTGGTGAGCAAGAAACAGCACGAGCGCGTTCTCGGATACATCGAGAAGGGCGTGAGCGAAGGAGCGCGCCTTCTCACCGGAGGCGGTGTGCCGAAGCACCTGCCCCGGGGCTACTTCATCGAGCCCACCCTGTTCGCCGACGTGGATCCCGACGCCACCATCGCCCAGGAGGAGATCTTCGGTCCGGTGATGGCGGTGATCCCCTACGAGGACGACGACGATGCGGTGCGCATCGCGAACAACTCGATCTACGGTCTTTCGGGGGCGATCAGCGGCGGGAGCGAGGAGCGGGCGCTGGCCGTGGCGCGGCGCATCCGCACCGGAACACTCGCCATCAACGGAGGCCAGTGGTTCTCGGTGGACACGCCCTTCGGTGGCTACCGCCAGAGTGGCGTGGGCCGCGAGAACGGACGCCTCGGCTTCGAGGAGTATCTCGAGACCAAGGTGATGGGGCTTCCCGGAGCGAAGTGAGCCGCCGGGTGCGCGCCGCGGCTACGGCTCGAAGGGGCCCTTGCCCAGCTGATCCCGGATCGGTGTGAATTCGGGCATGAGCATGGCGCGGCGCTGCCAGTTGGCGCCGTCCACCACCAGGGTGTGTCCGCTGATGTAGCGCGCGTAGGGTGAAGCCAGGAAGGTGGCGGCCCAGCCCAGCTCGCGCGGGTGTCCCACGCGTCCCGCCGGCGCCCGCGCAGCCTCTCGCTGGCCCCGCTCGGGCACGCCCCGGATTGCCGCCACCTCGTCCTCGTGGGGCATGAGCCCCGGCACCAGGGAGTTCACGCGGATGCCATAGGGCGCCCACTCGACCGCCAGGCTCTCGGTCATGTTCTTGACGCCCGCCTTGGCGGCCGCCGAGTGGGCGAATCCCGGGCCGCCGGTCCAGGCGTAGGACGCACCGATGTTGATCACACTGCCCGGGGTTCCCGCCGCCATGTGCCGGCGCGCAAATTCGCGCGAGCAATAGAAGGTGCCGTTCAGCACGATGTCGACCACGGTGCGCCAGGCATTGGGGCTCATGTCTTCGGCGGGCACCGGGAAGTTTCCAGCGGCGTTGTTCACGAGCACGTCCGGCGAGCCCAATTGCGTTTCCACGGAATCGAAGGCCGCAGCCACCTGGTCGGGTTGGCGGATGTCGCAGGCCACGCCCACCGCCCGTCCCCCCGCCGCCTCGACGGCCGCCGCGCCTGCGGCCCGGTGCTCATCCTTGCGGCTCAGGATGGCCACCTGCGCGCCCAGGCGGGCGAACTCCACGGCCATGGCCTTGCCCAGGCCGGTTCCGCCGCCGGTGACGATGACCGTCTGGCCCTCGTAGGTTCCCTTGGGGAGTGCAGAGGCGCCCAACTCGGGCGGATCGGGAAGACCCATGGCGTCTCTCCTGAAAGGATTCGTGGATGGCGATCAGACGCAGTTTCACCGAGAGCGGGCCTCGCCGTCAAACCCGCATCCTCGTGATAGGCTGTGGCCCGGAGGTCCCCGCGTGGCCACATCGCGTTCGATCGACACCGGAACCGAGCAGCTGCTGTGCCGGGTCGAAGATCGGGTGGCGTGGGTCACGCTCAACCGGCCCGAGTCGCGCAATGCCCTGACTCTCGAGCTCAAGGAGGGGCTGCTGCGGCTGCTGCCTGCGCTTGGCGCCGATCCGGACGTGGGGTGTCTGCTGCTCACCGGTGCCGGAACCGCCTTCTGCGCCGGCGGTGACACCAAGGCCATGGCCGAGGACGGGCGTCTGCCCGAGCCCGAAGAGCGCAAGCGCATGTTGCGCCGCGAGCACGGCGTACCCCTGGCGCTGCACCGGTTCGAGAAGCCGGTGGTGGCGGCGCTGCCGGGCCCGGCGGCGGGAGCGGGCTTGTCCCTGGCCCTGTCTTGCGACCTGCGCATCGCGGCCGAGAGTGCCTTCGTCACCACTGCGTACTCCCGATTGGCCCTGAGTGGCGACTACGGGGGCACCTGGTTCCTGACCCGGTTGGTGGGCACCGCGAAGGCGCGGGAGCTCTATTTCACATCCGACCGGATCGACGCCGCCGAGTGCGAGCGCCTGGGAATCGTAAATCGGGTGGTTCCCGATGCGGACCTCGCGAAGGAGGCCTTTGCATTGGCGGCGCGCATCGGCGCGGGGCCTCCCATCGCACTGCGCTACATGAAGGAGAACCTGAACCGCGCGCTGGGCGAGTCACTCGAGTCGTGTCTCGACGTGGAGGCCGAGCGCATGGTGCAGGGGGCCCAGACCGAGGACTATCTCGAGGCCGTGAAGGCCTTTTCCGAGAAGCGTGCGCCGGTCTTCCGGGGCCGCTGACGCCAGGAGAACCCCATGAAGTTCCAGACCCTCCGGTTCGGTCCCCGTGACTTCCTCCACACCATGCAGGAAGAGCTCGAGCGCGAGCCCTATCGCCGAATCCGGTTGCGGCCGTTGGCGCCCACCATTGGCGCGGAGATCAGCGGCGTTGACCTGGGCGATCTGGACGAGGAGACCTTCGCCGAAATCGAGCGCGCGCACCTGGGCTACAAGGTGCTGTTCTTCCGCGACCAGGACATCACCACCCAGCAGCACGTGGACTTTTCCCGGCGCTTTGGCGAGCTGGAGGAACACCCGTTCCTGCCGTCCAAACCGGACTTTCCCGTGGTGATCTCGTTCTCCAAGGACGACCAGGTGAAAGGCGTCGAGAACGTCTGGCACAGCGACGTGACCTGGCGCGAGAAGCCGTCCCTGGGCTCGGTGCTGCGCAACCGGGAGGTGCCTCGCGTGGGCGGCGACACCCTGTTCAGCGACATGTTCGCCGCCTACGAGGGATTGAGCGACGAGGTCAAGCAGCAGATCGAGGGACGCACCGCCGTCCACGACTTCACCCAGAGCTTCGGCCTGGCCATGGGCCCGGAGACTCGCGCCGCAAAGCAATCCGAGTTTCCGCCGGTGGAACACCCGGTGGTTCGCACCCATCCGGTGAGTGGGAAGAAGGGAATCTACGTGAACGCGATCTTCACGGACCATCTCGTGGACATGGAGCACGAAGAGAGCGATCGGCTGCTGAACCACCTGTATCGCCAGGCGGCGATCCCCGAGTACCAGTGCCGCTTCCACTGGCAGAAGAACAGCATCGCATTCTGGGACAACCGAGCCGTTCAGCACTACGCGGTGTCGGACTACTGGCCCCAGAAACGCGAGATGGAGCGGGTCACCATCATCGGCGACCGCCCCGCGTAGGCGACCCGGCTCCGTTCATCAGATCTCCGACTCTACGTCGAAGTGGCGCTGGTAGTTGGCGAAGCGCTGGCGCTCCGCCTCCCGGTCGAGCCCCGTGTCTTCGAAGCTGTAGCGGTGCGCGCCGCGCCGGGACTGGGGGCGCTGTTCCAGGTGGGATCGCATTCGCGACTCAGCTTCCGGTGTGAGTTTCATCCCGAAGTGATCGTAGAGTCGGCGAAGCATCCCAACCGGGTCGGCCATCAGGTCCGTGTAGCGAACATCGAAGATCTGCGCCTCGGGGAGAAGTCCCTCGCGTCGCTGCTGCATCGAGCGCTCCAGCATGAAGGCAATCGATCGCATGCTGCGCCGCGCGATCTGGGGAACGTCGACTTGATCGCTGCGCATCCAGTACAGGGTTGCTGCCAGGCTCGTCATGGACGCAGCCACGCGCAGGGGGTCCCGATGGGTCTGCACGATGCGCGCGTCCGGGTACTCGGCGAGCAGGGCCTGCAGCGTCCACAGGTGGCTCGGGGCCTTCAGCACCCAGCGCTCACCCGGGCACCTCCACTGGAGGAGCTGGAGCATGCGCCGGTGCAGAGCGTAGGCGGGCCCCATGTCACAGCGCGCGAGCCAGGCCGCATAGCTCGGCACCTGATAGGTGCCCGCCAGCAGGTCGCTCCGGAATTCGTGAGCCATGAGATAGATGCACTCCTGGGGCGCGCTGCCACCCCCGTCGTGCATCGTGGCGTAGGCCGGGGCGATGCGCTCCCAGCGCTTCACGTCGCGATCGGCGCGGCGGATGCGCGGGTCGTCGTCGTAGCTGGTCGCCAGCGGCGGCGGGCACGGATGCAGCGCTTCCCAGTGGCGCACCACACGGTGGGCCGGGTCCTGGGACAGCAGTTCGTGCAGGATCGAGGTACCGGACCGTCCCGATCCGGTCACGAAGACCGGGGCGCGGATTTCGCCGTCGGCGATCTCGGGATGTCGATGCTGGGCGGCCGTCATCTCCAGTCGGTTGACGAGCCAGTTCGTCACCTCGTCGCGGGCCAGCACCCGGCCAATGGGCGTGAGGTCGGCCTCGCCGTCGAGCGCATCGACGAAGATCTGCAGGGGTTCGAGGAACCCTTCGCCCCCGAAATCGCTGAGCCCCGTCCGACGCACGGCGCCCTCCATCAGCTCCGCCGTGTCCAGTCGGATGTGGCCCAGCCCCAATGCCGAGCGCACCCGGCCGGCGGCGTTGCGGGCGCGCAGCCAGAGGGGTCGGTCCCGGGGCAGCCAGCGCACGGCCCGGCCCGGCCTATCCGCTCAGCTCGGCGGCGGGCACGACGCACACCCGGGGGATCGGGGGGTCGTTCTCCGCCAGCAGCCACCGGAAGCACATGGCGCCCTCGGTGTGTCCCGCCGTGTCGATCCAGTTGGGGACCCCGGGATCCCGATGGGCCACCACCAGGCGCACGCGTCCGTCCTGGCCGGCGCGGGCCTGTCCGCTGTTGATGGAAATGTTGTGATGAACGTAGTCCAGGGATTCGAGCCAGTAGTTGCAGAGCTGGAAGCCCCAGTAGAGGAATCGCTCGGCGGGCTCCACATCGATGACCAGTGCCTGGTCCGGGAGGAGCCTCCAGTAGCCGGAGATGTAGAAGAGGTCCGGATCGCCGTGCAGGTGGCGCGTCGACTCGCCCGAAGTGCCCGTCAGCTGGTTTTCGCGTTGGGCCCAGCCATCGGCCATGCGCAGGAACATGCGTGTGCAGCCGGTGACGAAGGTCGCCGCACGCTCCAGCTGCGCGGCCATGCGCGCCGGGTCCAGGGCTGGGGGCGGGCCGCTCGCACCAACCCGCTCGATGTGCAGATCCGCTCGCCGCTGGGTGCCGGGTTCGAAGAAGGTCTGGCGCACGATCATCCCGGTGGCTTCTGGCGTCAGTGGGATCCAGTTGCCCGGTTGCTCCACGGGGCTCAGCGTCAGTTCGAAGCCGCCGTCGCCGGAAATTGCGAACTCGTCCAGGTGGTGCTGGGAAAGCGTGCCCTGCCGGCCTCCGGCGCGCCGGGCCCCGTAGAACTCGGCGCCCACGGTGATTCCCACGTACGGCGCCTCGCCCCGCTGCCCCCACAACCGATAGGTCTGGCTTCCGTCCAGGGCGCAGCGCAGGTACACGTTGTCCGGGTTGTCCACGCCGAATTTTTTGTGTGCGTCGGCGTTGCGGTAGAGGGTGGGGAAGAGCGGGTCGGCGTTCTCTACGAAGGTCCACAGTGCGGTGGTGCAGAGGCGACTCAGGTAGCGGTACCCCTCGGCCCGGTCGATGGACGTGTCGGGAGCGTTCGCCTCGCGGATCCGCATCTCGGCATCGCGTTGGGCCGCGATCCAGGCTTCGTGGGCGGCGCGCAGGGCGGCCGCCGCCGACGTGGCGTCCGCCCCCGGCGTGGTCACGGGCGCGGGCTGTAGCGGCGGGGTCCGCGCGAGGTTCGCAGCTGCGACTGGATCTCGTCGATCCACTCGCAAAGGCGCGGGCGCGTGGTTCGCGGGTCGATCAGGTCGTGTACGCCGAACTCCTCGGCGCGCGGGAATACCGACTGGGCGCTGGCGTGCTCCGCCTCCAGCTCGGCGCGGCGTGCGTCCGGGTCGTTCGCGCTCTCGATCTCGCGGCGATACGCCAGGGCCACGCCGCCCTCCACTGGAAGGGCGCCGCTCTCGGCGGAGGGCCAGGCCAGCACCGTGCTGATGGGGCCCAGGTGGATGCCGGCGGCCACGCCGAAGGCCTTGCGGACCAGGATCGCCAGCCAGGGCACGCGGGTCTGGGCCACGGCGAACATGGCCTGCATTCCGTAGCGGATGGTTCCCGCCCGCTCGGCCTCGGGTCCGATCATGAAGCCCGGCTCGTCCACGAAGCTCACGATGGGCAGGCCGAAGGCATCGCACAACTCGGCGAAGCGCCGCACCTTCTGGGCCCCCTCCGCCGTCATCGACCCGCCCGCGTGGTAACAGTCGTTGGCGAGTACGCCCACCGGTTGCCCGTTCACCCGCGCGAGTCCGGTGATCTGGCTCGGCCCGTAGTGCCGGGTCATCTCGAACCACGATCCGCGATCGACGATCAGATCGATCACGCGCCGCATCTTGTAGGCGCGCCGGCGATTGCGCGGAATGATGGAGAGCAGCTCTTCTTCCTGGCGTGCGGGCGTGTCGTCGCTCTCGATCACGGGCGCGGCTTCCCAGACGTTGCCGGGCAGGTAGGAAAGGAAGGCCCGCACCTGGCGCCAGACGTCGGCCTCGTCTTCCGCCGCGTTGTCCACCACGCCGCTGCGCAGGTGCACCTGGGCGCCGCCCAGCTCCTCCTTGGTGATCTTCAGCCCCAGCGCCCTCTCAACCAGCACCGGTCCTCCGCTCATCACCTGGGCCGTGTCGCGAGTCATGATCGACAGGTGCGAGGCCACCAGGCGTGCGGCGGGGAATCCGGCCACCGGACCCAGCGCCGCGCAGACCACCGGCACCGTGGCCAGGGCTTCCATGGACAGCAGGTTGAGGGGCGAGGGCGAGGTGAGGTCGTAGCCGGAGCGGCCTTTGGTTCCCGAGGCACCGGCGATGCTGGCGCCGCCGCCCTCGAGCAATCTCACCAGGGGCAGCCGTCGCCGGATCGCGAGCTCGTCGGCGTACTGGCCCTTGCGAAGGGCCGATGGCGAGTAGGCGGCGCCGCGAATCGTGAAGTCGTCGCCGCCCACCACCACCAGCCGACCGTCGATGCGGGCCACACCCGCCACCACATTGGCCGGCGTGAAGTCCACCACCCGGCCTTCGGCATCGGTCTCGGCGTTGCCCACGATGCCGCCGTGTTCCTGGAAGCTCCCCACGTCCACCAGTGCATCGATGCGTTCGCGCACGGTCAGGCGCCCGCGGGCGTGCTGCTTCTCCACGGCATCGTCGCCGCCCAGTTTTCTGGCCAGCTCGCGGCGCCGTTGGATCTCGTCGACTTCTTTCTTCCAGCTCATGGAGATCGGGGGCCGGTCAGCTCGGGATGTCCTTCAAGACCACGACCGGGATCACGCGCGAGGTCCTGCTCTCGTAGGTGGCGTAGCGCGGGTTCTTCTCCTTCACCCACGGCCACAGTTCGTCGCGCTCGGGGCCGGTGGCTTCGTGGGCGTGCATACGGCGCTCGTCGCGGCCGAAGTGGACCGTGGCATCGGGGTTCTTCTGCAGATTGAGCCACCAGGCCGGCGGGTGGTCCTGGCCGTTGTTGGATCCCACGATCACGATGTCGTTTCCGCGCGGGTAGCAGGCCAGCGGAATCGTGCGTTCGAGGCCGCTCTTGCGGCCGTTGGTGGTGAGCAACAGCATGTCGTAGCCGGCCATTCTCGCGCCGATGCGTCCGCCGGTCTTCTGATACACCCAACGGTGCATCCTGGTGAACCACTCCCAGTTGGCCATGGCGTATTACCTCGATTTGGGCGTCACTATTCGGTGCCGCAAGCGGGCCTCCGGGCCGCGCGCAGCGAGCCGAAGGCGAGCGCAGTCAAAAAAAACTAACGCTTGACGAGAACCGACGACCCGTGGCCGAACAGGCCCTGGTTCACCGACAGGCCCACCTTGGCGCCCTCTACCTGGCGCTCGCCGGCCTCGCCTCGCAGCTGCCATGTGAGTTCGCACACCTGGGCAATGGCCTGGGCGGGCACGGCCTCGCCGAAGCAGCTGAGGCCACCGCTGGGGTTCACGGGGATCCGGCCCCCCAGGGTGGTGGCGCCGTCCGAGAGCAGCTTCTCGGCCTCGCCCGGTTTACAGAGTCCGATGTTCTCGTACCAATCGAGTTCGAGAGCCGACGACAGGTCGTATACCTCGGCCAGGTCCAGGTCTTCCGGCCCCAGGCCCGAGGCCTCGTAGCAGCGCTTGGCGATGGAGTCCTTGAAGGGCGTGTCGGGCACCGATGTGCCGGCAGCCGAGTCGGTGGCAAAATTGGGCATCTCGATGATGGTGTTGGGGTATCGCGGCGTCACCGTGGAGACCGCGGCGACCCTCACGGGATTGCTGGTGTGCTTGCGCGCGAACTCCATGCTCGACAGCACCATGGCTGCGCCCCCATCGCTGGTGGCGCAGATCTGCATCAGCCGCAGGGGGTCCGACACCATGGGCGACGCGAGCACGTCTTCGATGCTGAAGGCCTTCTTGTAGCGGGCGTTGGGGTTGGTGTAGCCGTGGCGGCTGTTCTTGACCTTCACCTTGGCGAAGTCGAGTTCGGTGGCGCCGTAGAGCTCCATGCGTCGGCGTGCGTAGAGCCCGAAGTAGACCGGGTTGGTGGCGCCGAGCAGTCGGAAGCGCAGCCAGTCGGGATCGGTTTCGCGGGCGCCGCCCGTGGGCGCGAAGAAGCCCTTGGGTGCGGCGTCGGCTCCCACCACCAGCGCCACGTCGCACAGTCCGGCCAGGATGCGCGCTCGCGCGGTGTCGATGGCCTGGGCTCCCGTGGCGCAGGCTCCGTAGGTGCTGGCCACCTGGGCGCCCGACCAGCCCAGGGCCTGGGCGAAGGTCGCTCCGGCCACATAGCCCGGGTAGCCGTTGCGCATGGTGTCGCCGCCAGCCACGAACTGGATGTCGGTCCATGCGAGTCCGGAATCCTTCAGGGCGTCGCGCGCGGCCTTGACGCCGTACTCGACGAAGTTCCGGCCCCACTTGCCCCACGGGTGCATGCCCACACCCAGGATCGCGACTTCCTTCTCCATCGGTTCTCCCGCGGGTGGCCGCGCTAGGCGGCGACCGGCCTCCACTTCCAGATCATGAACTCGTGGTCGTCGTCCTCGTAGAGTTTGTCGATGACCACTTCCATCTCCATACCCGCCTCGAGGTCGGCGACGTCCACGCCCGGAACCACCTGGCCCAACACCACCATCTTCTCCTCTTCCAGCTCGACGGCAGCGATGGCGTAGGGCTCGAAGGGGTCCGACGCCACGTAGGGCGCCGGGGGCGGATAGCAGTTGTTGGTGAATGACCAGAGTCGGCCGCGCGGGCTCAGCGCCACCTCTTTCAGGTCGGTGCTGTCGCAGACGGGATTGCGGCAGTAGGCCGTCTCCTTCGGAAAGAAGTAGGTCCCACAGCCCACGCACTTCGTGCCCAACAGGCGGGGGTCGCCCGGGTCCATCCGGAACCAGCCCTCGATGGCCGGGGCCTTCGTCTTTTCTCGGCTCATGGCCCCAGTTTTTATCACACTCTCGGGTTCCGAGACGTTGCGTCTAGCAATCCTCGCTGCTCCGGTGGCGAATTTCTCCGCAAAAACGAGTCCTTGAGCGATCGGGCGGCGAGCCGCCGGGCGCCTCCGCCTTTACTGAAACGATACGTCTCGTTATTATGAGCCGCCCGCCGCCGCTCCGCGGTAGCGTTGTCCGCCACGGAGGCCCCATGGACAAGCGCACCACCACTGCCGCCGTGGTGGCCGAGCTGCGAGATGGCATGACGCTCGGCATCGGGGGCTGGGGCTCGCGTCGCAAGCCCATGGCGCTGGTGCGCGAGATCCTGCGCTCGCCGCTTCGCGACCTCACCCTCGTCTCCTACGGCGGCCCCGATGTGGGGCTGCTGTGCGCCGCCGGCAAGCTGAAGAAGGTGGTCTACGGCTTCGTGTCCCTGGACTCGATTCCGCTCGAGCCCCACTTCCGCCACGCGCGACAGACCGGAGGCGTCGAGGTCGTCGAGCTCGACGAGGGCATGCTGCAGTGGGGTCTCTACGCGGCTGGTTTGCGACTGCCGTTCCTGCCCACACGCGCCGGGCTCGGGACCGACGTGCTCGAGCACAACCCGTTCCTGAAGCGCGTGAAGTCGCCCTATGAAGACGGGGAGGAGCTGGTGGCGATGCCCGCGCTCGAGCTCGACGCAGCGTTCATCCACATGAACCGGGCCGACGTGCGCGGCAACGGACAGTTCCTGGGCCCGGATCCGTACTTCGACGATCTCTACTGCATGGCGGCGAAGCGGCGCTTCATGACCTGCGAGAAGATCGTCGAGACCCCCGACCTGCTGAAGGCGGGATCCACGCACACGCTGCTGATCCATCGCGCCCTGGTGGACGGCGTGATCGAGACGCCAAACGGCGCTCACTTCACCGAGTGCCCGCCGGACTACGGGCGCGACGAGAGCTTCCAGCGCGAGTACGCCGTAAACGCCCGCGACCCGGAAGGCTGGGCCCCCTTTTCGAAGCGGTATCTCGAGCTCGACTCGGAAGCGGCCTACCAGGAGGCCGTGAAGGCCCATGGCGGAAAGATCGGATGAGCGAATTCACCCGGGCGGAAGCGTGCGCGGTGGCGGTGGCCGAGGTCTTCCGCGGCGACGGCGAGATCATGGCGAGTTCGTTCGGAACCGTGCCTGCCATCGGGGCCCGGCTCGCGAAGCTCAGCTTCGAACCCGACCTGATGATGACCGACGGGATCGCCCACCTCCTGGCCGACGTGCAGCCCGTGAGCGGCGATACGGATCCCGACCCGGTGATCGAGGGCTGGATGCCCTTCCGCCGCGTCTTCGACACGCTCTGGTCCGGCCGCAGGCATGTGGTGATGATGGCCAGCCAGATCGATCGCTACGGCAACCACAACTTCGCCTGCATCGGCGACTACGCGAAACCCAAGGCCCAGCTCCTGGGCATGCGCGGCGCCCCGGGCAACACCATCAGTCACCCCACCAGCTACTGGGTTCCGAGCCACGGCCCCAAGGTCTTTGTCGAGAAGGTGGACGTGGTTTCGGGCGTGGGATACGACCGGGCCGCAAAGCTCGGCGCGTCGGCGCGTTTCCACGAGATCCGGCGCGTGATCTCGAATCTGGGTGTCTTCGACTTCGCGACACCCGACCACCGCATGCGGTTGGCGTCGTTGCACCCGGGCGTGGGTCTCGACGAGGTCGTCTCCAACACGGGCTTCGAGCTGGTGATCGACGCCGATGTGCCCGAGACGCCTGCTCCCACACAAGAGCAGCTGCGCCTGATCCGAGAGGTGCTGGATCCGCAATCGCTTCGCGACAAAGAAGTGAAGGTCTGAAAGAGGCCCCGCTTGTCCTCCCCCCTCCACACCCCGCTCTGCGATCTGCTCGGCGCCCGCTACCCGATCCTCCAGACCGGGATGGGCTGGGTGGCCACCCCCGAGCTGGTGGCGGCCGCGTCCAACGCCGGAGCCTTCGGCTTCCTGGCAGCGGCGACGCTGCGTCCGGAAGACGTGGATGCGGAGATCGCAAGGATCCAGGCGCTCACCGACCGTCCCTTCGGTGTGAACTTCCTGATGGACGCCCCCGGTCCCGACGTGATCATCGACGCCATCATCGCGCGCGGCGTGCGCGCCGCGGGCTACAACCGCGCGCCGGACGCCAGGCTCATCGAACGGCTCAAGCGTGCGGGCGTGCTATGCGTGCCCACCTGCGGCGCACCCCGTCACGCCCAGAAGGCCGAGAAGCTCGGCGCCGACGTGATCATCGTGCAGGGAAGCGAGGGTGGCGGCCACACCGGCTCGATCCCGACCTCGCTGCTGATCTCCCAATGCGTCGACGCGGTGGGCGTGCCCATCGTGGCAGCCGGCGGCTTCCGCGACGGGCGGGGTCTGGTGGCGGCCCTGGCATTCGGGGCGGCGGGCATCGCCATGGGAACCCGCTTCCTGCTCACCCGCGAGAGCCCCGTGCCCGAGATCACCAGCGATCGCTACCTGAAGGCTGCCGTCGACGACGTGATCGTGACCCGTCACATCGACGGCCTGCCCCAGCGTGTGGTGCGCAACGAGCTGGTGCTGCGCCTGGAGAAGAGCGGCCGCATCGCCCAGTTGTGGGGCGCCCTGCGCAGCGGGCTGGCCTATCGAAAACTCTCCGGGGCCTCGATTCCAGAGCTGCTGCGCTCGGCCTTCGCGCTCCGGAAGCACGAGAAACTCACCCGCTCGCAGATGCTGATGGCCGCCAACGCGCCGATCCTGGCCCGCAAGGCCATGCGGGAGGGAGACCCGGTGGAGGGATACCTTCCCAGCGGGTCCGTGGCGGGCGTGATCGACGACCGGCCCGCCTGCGCCGAGCTGATTGCGCGCATCGTCGAAGAGGCCGAGCACACTCTCAAGACCCTGGGCCGCTGAGCCCCGAGGAAGGAAACCATGTCCGTGGATGTGAGCGTCGAGAAGGGAATCGCCGAGGTTGTCCTGAACCATCCGCCGGTGAACGCCCTCGACAGCGCCGGCTGGGCGCACCTGGCGGAGGTCTTCACGTCCCTCGGTCGAGACGATGCGGTGCGCGTGATCGTGGTGGCCGCCGAGGGCCGGGGCTTCTGCGCCGGGGTCGACATCAAGGAACTCGCCGCCGATAGCTCCATCATCACCCGGGTGAACAAGGGCTGTTACGACACCTTCGCCGCCATCCACGACTGTCCGGTGCCCGTGATCGCAGCGGCCCACGGCTTCGTGCTGGGAGGCGGCATCGGAATCGTGGGCTCCTCCGACGTGATCTACGCGTCCGACGACGCCAGCTTCGGTCTGCCGGAAATCGACCGCGGAGCGCTCGGTGCGGCGTCGCACCTGCTGCGCATGTTCCCCATCCAGAAGGTGCGCCGCATGCTCTACTCGGGAGAGCCCATCACGGCTGCCGAGGCCTACCGGCTGGGCGCCGTGGAGGCGGTGGTGTCGCGCGACGCGCTACGGGGCGAGGCCCGGGCGCTGGCCGCAAAGATCGCCGAGAAGAGCCCCAGGGCGATGAGGCTCGCCAAGGAGTCGCTCAACGGCATCGAGCTGCTGGACGTGAAGAAGAGCTACCGCTATGAGCAGGGTTTCACTCTCGAGCTCTACACCTCGCCCGATTCGCAGGAGGCCCGCGACGCCTTCGTCGAGAAGCGGGATGCGTCATTCCATGGCAAGAAGAAGTGAGGGGCCAGGGCTGATGGATCTGTCGTACACCCCGGAGCAGCAGGCCTTCCGCGCCGAGGCGCGGACCTGGCTCGAGGCCCATGTGCCGAGCGAGCCGCTGCCCTCGTTCGACACGCGCGAGGGCTTCGAGGCCCACCGGCGCTGGGAGCGGGATCTGCATGCCGGCGGTTGGGCCATGGTGCCGTGGCCCGTCGAGTACGGCGGTCGCGGCGCGAACCTGCTCGAGTGGCTGATCTTCGAAGAGGAGTACTACCGGGCGGACGCGCCTGGACGCGTGAACCAGAACGGCATCTTCCTGCTGGGCCCCACCATCATGGAGTATGGGACGCACGAGCAGAAGGCGCGCTATCTGGCGAAGATCGCCTCCAGCGAGGAGGTCTGGGCCCAGGGCTGGTCCGAGCCCAACGCCGGCAGCGACATGGCGGCGATCCAGAGCACCGCCATCCGCGACGGCGACCACTACGTGATCAAGGGTCAGAAGACCTGGGCCTCGCGCGGGGCCTACGCCGATTGGCTGTTCGGCATGTTCCGCACCGACCCGGACACGGAGCGACACCGGGGGCTCTCCTTCATCCTGGTTCCCCTGGACGCCGAGGGCGTGACCGTTCGTCCCATCGAACAACTCGACGGCGAGGCGGGCTTCGCCGAGGTGTTCCTGGATGACGCTCGCGTGCCCGTGGCCAACCGTCTGGGCGCGGAGAACGAGGGTTGGAAGATCGCCATGGCCACGGCGGGCTTCGAGCGGGGCCTGATGCTCCGAAGCCCGGCGCGCTTCCAGAGCACCGCTGCAAAACTGGTGGAGCTCTACCGCAAGCACGCGGACGCCTGTGAGCCGCGCATCCGCGAGGATGTGGTGCGGTGCTGGGCGGATGCCGAGGCCTACACGCTGGAGACCTACCGCACGGTGTCGCGCATGCTCTCCGGCGGCAAGATCGGCTTCGAGGCCAGCCTGAACAAGATCTTCTGGTCGGAGCTCGACGTGAAGATGCACGAAACGGCTCTCGAGATCCTGGGCGATCGCGCCGAGTTGTTGCCCCGGGCGCCGGCGGCAGGCGACGTGGGCGAATGGCTCGACGGCTACCTCTTCTCGCTCTCGGGCCCCATCTACGCGGGCACCAACGAGATCCAGCGCAACGTGATTGCCGAGCGCATTCTCGGCCTGCCCCGGAGTTGACGGTGGAGTTCGGATTCAGCGAAGACCAGCTGCTGTTCCAGAAGTCGTTCCGCGACTTCCTGGAGGGCGAGTGTGCGCCCGATCGCGTTCGCGCCCTGTGGCAGACGCAGACCGGGCGCTCGCCCGAGCTGTGGAAGGGGCTGGCCGAGCTGGGTGTGACCGGCCTGCTGGTGCCCGAGGCCCACGAGGGTCTGGGGCTCACCGAGATCGATTCGGTGCTCCTGATGGAAGAGGTGGGGCGAGCGGGACTGGCGGAGCCCCTGGTGTCGACGGCCGCCGTGGCGGTTCCCCTGTTGGTGGAGATTGCCAAGGCCGACCTCTGCGACGCCTGGCTCAAAAAAGTAGCGGTCGGCGAGGCGGTGATCGCCGTGGGCCACCCGCTGAGCCCCTTCGTGTCGGACGCCCACGTGGCCAACCTGTTGTTGCTGGAATCGGGAGGGGAGGTTCACGCCGTGGGCCGGGACGCGGTGCAGATCGAAGCCCAACCCGCCAATGATCCGGCTCGCCGCATAGCTCGTGTCCAGTGGACCCCGTCGTCGGAAACGTGCGTGGCCGAGGGCGACGTGGCGGAGAGACTTCTCGATGCCGCTCTCGATCGCGGTGCACTCGCCTGTGCTGCCCAGGCTCTGGGTGTCGCCGAGAAGCTCATCGAGATGGCGGCCGACTATGCGCGTCAGCGCAAGCAGTTCGGGGTGGCCATTGGCTCGTTTCAGGCAGTGAAGCACATGCTGGCGAACTGCAAGGTGAAGCTCGAGTACGCCCGCCCCGTCGTGCACCGGGCCGCCCATTCGGTGGCCCGGGGCAGCCGCGATCGCGCCCTCCACGTTTCCATGGCGAAGCTCGCCGCCAGCGAGGCCGCGTCCATTGCCGCCAGGGTGAGTCTCCAGGTGCACGGCGCGATCGGCTACACCTGGGAGCAGGACCTACACATCTGGATGCGACGCGCCTGGTCGCTGGGCATGACCTGGGGCCGCGGCGCCTTCCACCGCAAGCGCGTCGCCGACGCGATTTTCGCAGCCGACGCTCCCGTCGGCCCCGGCCGAACCTTCCCAGGAGGAGAGTGAGATGGCAGAGGCATACATCATCGACGCAGTCCGGACGCCCGTGGGCAAGCGGGGAGGCGGCCTCTCGCAGGTCCACTCCGCCGATCTCGGTGCCCACGTCATCAACGCGCTGGTCGACCGCACCGGCATCGATCCGGGCGCCGTGGACGACGTGATCTTCGGATGCTGCGACACCCTGGGACCCCAGGCGGGTGACATCGCGCGCACCTGCTGGCTGGCGGCAGGCCTGCCCGATCACGTGCCCGGCGTCACCATCGACCGCCAGTGCGGATCGTCCCAGCAGTCGGTGCATTTCGCGGCCCAGGCCGTGATGAGTGGCACCAGCGATCTGATCATGGCGGGCGGCGTGCAGAACATGAGCCAGATTCCGATCTCGTCGGCCATGACCCTGGCCGAGCCGCTGGGCTTCACCGATCCGTTCAGCGGCTCGAAGGGCTGGGTTGCGCGCTACGGGACCCAGGAGGTGTCGCAGTTCCGCGGTGCCGAGATGATCGCGGAGAAGTGGGACATCTCGCGGGAGGACATGGAGCGCTTCGCGCTTTCGAGCCACGAGCGGGCGATTCGCGCCATGGATGAGGGTCGCTTCGACAACGAGATCGTTCCCTTCGGCGATGTCGTCGCCGACGAGGGCCCCCGGCGCGGAACCTCGCTCGAAAAGATGGCGAACCTGAAGGTGCTGATCGAAGGCGGACGTCTCACCGCCGCCGTGGCCAGCCAGATCTCGGACGGAGCGTCGTGCCTGCTGGTGGCCTCGGAGCGGGCGGTGGCGCAGCATGGCCTGAAGCCCCGGGCCCGGGTGCACCACATCAGCGTGCGCGGCGACGATCCCATCTTCATGCTGACGGCTCCGATCCCCGCCACGGCCCACGCGCTGGAGAAGACGGGCATGACGATGGACCAGTTCGACGCCATCGAGATCAACGAGGCCTTCGCTTGCGTGGTGCTGGCCTGGCAGAAGGAGGCCCACACCGACATGTCGAAGGTGAACCCCAACGGCGGCGCCATTGCCCTGGGCCATCCCATCGGCGCCACGGGCACACGCTTGATGACGACTTTGCTGAACGAGCTCGAGCGCACGGGCGGCCGCTTCGGCCTCCAGACCATGTGCGAGCGCGGCGGCCAGGCGAACGTCACGATCCTCGAACGGCTCTAGCGGGAAGCTCCAGCGGCTCTAGCGGGAAGCTCTAGCAGCAGGGAAGTAGAAAGCATGGCGGGAATCTGCGAAGGACGGGTGGTGATCGTGACCGGGGCCGGCCGCGGCATCGGCCGCGCCCACGCGCTGGCGTTTGCGGCCGAGGGCGCCCGGGTGGTGGTGAACGACCTGGGGGTCGCCCTGGACGGCCAGGACGGCGCGGGCAGCCCCGCCGACCAGGTGGTGGACGAGATCCGCGCCGCCGGCGGCGAGGCGGTCCCCAACGGAGCGGACGTGGCGGACTTCGAACAGACGGGCGCGTTGCTGAAGATGGCCATCGATCACTTCGGCCGCCTCGACGTGGTGGTCAACAACGCGGGATTCGTGCGCGATCGCATGTTCGTGAGCGCCACCGAAGACGAATGGGACGCGGTGGTGCGCGTGCACCTGAAAGGCCACTTCTGCCTGGCGCGCCATGCCTGTGCCTACTGGCGCGAGCAGTCGAAGGCGGGCGCCGCCGTCGATGCGCGCATCATCAACACCAGCTCCGGAGCCGGTCTCCAGGGCAGCATCGGCCAGAGCGCCTACTCGGTTGCGAAGGCGGGAATTGCCACCCTCACGCTGATCCAGGCCGCCGAGCTCGGCCGCTACGGCGTCACGGCGAACGCCATCGCCCCCTCGGCGCGCACACGCATGACCGAGGGTGTCTTTGCCGACATGATGAACAAACCCGAGAGCGGCTTCGACGCCATGGCGCCCGAGAACGTCTCGCCGCTCGTGGTCTGGCTGGGCAGCCCCGAGTCGAAGGACGTCACCGGGCAGGTCTTCGAGGTGGCCGGCGGCGCGATCAGCGTGGCCGACGGCTGGCGCGAGGGCCCGAAGCTCGACAAGGGCGGGCGCTGGCAGCCCGACGAGCTGGGTGCCGCGGTGGCCGATCTGCTGAAGAAGGCCGTGCCGGCCCAGAAGGTCTACGGGGCCTGATCCGTGCACTTCGCCTTCACCCAGGAGCAGGACGAACTCCGCGAGGCCGCGCGCGGCTTCCTCGCCGATCACTCCTCCTGCGAACAGGTGCGGCTCGCCATGGAGAGCGAGCTGGGCTGGGACCGGGAGGTGTGGAAACGCATCGCCAGCGAGCTGGGCTGGCCCGCCGTGGCGATTCCGGAGCAGCACGGAGGACTGGGCCTGGGACAGGTGGAGCTGGTCGCCCTGCTCGAGGTGATGGGAGAGTCGCTCCTGTGTGCGCCGTTCTTCTCGAGCGTATGCCTGGCGGCCAACGCGCTGCGGCTGGCCGGAAGTGAGGCGCAGAAGAACGAGCACCTGTCCGCGATTGCCGAGGGGCGCAGCCTGGCAACGCTGGCGTGGGTCGAGCCCGCGGGCGACTGGGGCGCCAAGGGCATCGAGGCGCTGGCGCGACGCGAGGGCGAGGGCTTCACGCTTTCGGGTACCAAGCGCTACGTGCTGGATGGTCAGTGTGCCGATCTGCTGATCGTGGCGGCGCGGCGCGAGGGCAGCGCTGGAGAACAGGGCGTGAGCCTGTTCGCCCTGCCGGCCGACAACCCGGGCGTCGTCCGCACACCGCTTCCCACCATGGACCAGACGAGGCGCCAGGCCGAGATCGTTCTCGACCACGTGCGCGTGCCCGCTTCCGCGTTGCTCGGAGAAGAGGGCGGCGGCTGGCCCGCCCTGCGCAAGACCCTGGATCTCGCCGCCGTGGCGCTGGCCGCCGAGCAGGTGGGCGGCGCCCAGCGCTGCCTGGACCTATCGGTCGCGTACGCCTGCGAGCGCGAGCAGTTCGGTCGCCCCATCGGATCGTTCCAGGCCATCAAGCACAAGTGCGCCGACATGATGGTGGCGGTGGAGTCGGCGCGGTCTGCCGCTTACTACGCGGCGTGCGTGGCCGAGGAGGATGGCGAGAATCTCACGCTGGTGGCGTCGCTCGCCCAGGCTGCCTGCTCCGATGCCTTCTTCCGCTGCGCGGCCGACAGCATCCAGATCCATGGCGGCGTGGGATTCACCTGGGAGCACGACGTGCACCTCTACTTCAAACGCGCTCGCGCGAGCGAAGTCTTCCTGGGCGACGCCAGCTACCACCGCGAGCGCATAGCCAGCGGGATCGGCCTCTAGCCGTGGGGAACGCGCTCGACTTCTCGGGCCACGTGGTGATCGTGACCGGCGGCGGCCGCGGCGTGGGGCGCGGCATCGCGGAGTGTTTCCTGGGCGCCGGCGCCGAGGTGGTGATCTGCGGACGCAACCAGCCCGAGAACCTGCCCGAGGCGAGCGGCCGCCACGCGCACTTCGTGCCCGCAGACATCCGCGAGCTGGAAGCGATTGACGCCGTGGTGTCGTTCGCGAGCGAGCGCTTCGGGCGGCTGGACGTGCTGGTGAACAATGCCGGGGGCGCCCCCCCAGCGGACGCAGCCACGGTCTCGCCGCGCTTTTCCGAATCCATCCTGCGCCTGAACCTGATCGCTCCCATGCACTTCGCGCAGAAGGCGAACGCCGTCATGCAGCAGCAGGAGCAGGGCGGGTCGATCCTCAACATCGCCAGCGTTTCCGCCATCCGCCCCTCTCCGGGCGCCGCCGCGTACGGCGCGGCCAAGGCGGGCCTCCTGAGCCTGACCCAGACCCTGGCCGTGGAGTGGGCGCCGCGGGTGCGGGTGAATGCAATCACGGCGGGCATGATCCGCACCGAGCAATCTCACCTGCACTACGGCGACGAAGCCGGCATCCGGGCCGTGTGCAAGACCGTTCCCCTGGGTCGCATGGCCGAGCCCCGCGACGTGGGCGACGCCTGCCTGTTCCTGGCCTCGCCCATGGCGAGCTACGTGAGCGGCGCCAGCCTGCTCCTGCACGGAGGCGGCGAGAAGCCCGCCTATCTGGGGGCCGCCAGGAACACCGGGTCGTAGTCCGTGGCGGGGGCCGCCAGGCACACCGGGTCGTAGTTCGTGGCCGGGAAGCCCGGGTCCATGGCCGGGTTCACGCAGAGGGCCGGCCTGCCGATTGAAATCTCGTGGCGGAGCCCGCGAAAGTCGATTCCCTGCCCCACGGGGTCCAGCGCGAGCCGGTCTGGCTGCCCACGGCCGGCCGCGTGGCGCTCGACCGACCCGGACTCGATCCGGGCGATTCCTGCAATACCTGGCCCTACATCGACCGGCGCCGGGTCCCCGATCGGCGGCGCCATCCGACGCGCTGGTGGGATTCCTTCCTGGGGCGGCAGCGCCGGGTGCGCGGTCGGCGCAAGGGCGAGATCCGCAACGTGTACGTGGACGTCTACTACCACGCCGACGTGGCGCTGGTGGTGGTGATCTTCCTGCTCAACCTGGCCGACGCGGCGCTCACCCTCGACTACCTGGGGCGGGGGGGAGGCGAGGGCAACCCGGTCATGGCCCGGTTCCTGGCCCTCGGCCCCCACGCCTTCGTGCTCGAGAAATGCATCGCCGTGGGCCTGTGTCTGCTGGCCCTGGCCATCCACAGGACTTTCCTGCTGGCCCGCGTGGGCATCTACGGCCTTCTCCTGGCGTACGGCGCCCTCACTGCCTACCACGCCTTCCTCCAGATCCAGATCCGGTTCGCCTAGTTCCCGGGGCTCCTGCACGCCCGGCTCGCGGCGTCTGCGGTCGTTCTTCCGTGCGCCCACTCACACAGACGTCGCGCTCCGTTCCCGATATGAACTCCGACGCGGCCTTCTGGCGGGGTGGGCTCACGAAGTACGAGGAGAGCCGGCCATGGACAAGAGACGATCGGGAGCCTCACTTGCGGAAGTCATGATCGTCGTGGCCGTGATCGGCATCCTGGCCTCGATGGCGATTCCGGCCACGGACAGCTGGATCTCGAACCAGAACGCCGCCGCCATGGCGCGTGCCACGGCCGATGCCTTCCTGATCGCGCGCGCGGATGCGATCCGCACCCGGAACCACCAGATCGTCTTCCTGGGGGCCGAAGGCGCCGGCGACGTGGCGGGAAACGACCTGTTGGATACGGAAGGCAACCCGGTTCCGGTCCTCGTGCTCGATGACGGTCGACCGGGTTCGCCCGGTCAGAACTGCAAGATCGATTCGGGCGAGGCCACGCGAAGTCTGCGGACGCGTTCCGACAGCGCCTGGGGCTATTCGCTCGCCGGCGGCAGCAAGGCGCCGGGCGATACCACGTCGATCGCCACCGCGGGCGGCTCCACCTTCAGCACGCCGGGCGGTGCGGCCAGCACCTGGGTCGTGTTCCTGCCGGACGGCACGCCCCGAGGATTCGACGCCGCGTGCAACGTGGGCTCCCTGGGGAGCGGCGCCGGCGCCGTCTACATCACCAATGGCAATCGCGATTACGCGGTGGTCCTCACGCCCCTGGGTGGCGTGAAGGTCCACAGCTGGAATCCGACGGTGGCCCAGTGGTCGGACTGAACGCCTCACGACGGTGCGCGTCCTGCCTCGACGGCGGCGTCGACGGCGGCTTCACGCTGATCGAGGTGACGATTGCGCTGGTGATCCTGGCTGCCGGCCTGCTGGCCATGTTGGCCGTGCAGATCCAGGCCATCCAGGGCGGACGCAGTGGACGCCACACCAGCGAAGCCTCGGCCCTGGCCCGGGATCGCATGGAGGTACTGCACCGCGTGGCGTGGTCCGACGCCACTCTCGATGACACGGGAGACTGGACGGCGGCGGCGCAGATCGCGAACACGGTGCAGACGGAAGCGGCGACCCAGACCGAGCAGGTCTACGACGTGCGCTGGCGGGTGGACGACCTGGGCCTCAACCTGAAGTCGATCGACGTCCAGATCGTGTGGGACGAGCCCAAGCGCGCCGGCCGCAGCTACACCATTTCGAGCGTCCGCCACAACGACCCGGGGTCCACCTGATGCGATCCGAGGGTTTCACGCTGGTGGAATTGATGATCTCCATGGCCGTGATGACCACCGTGGGTGTCTACGTGTCCTACACGTTCTCGGCCTCCGACCGGGCCTATCACGTGGTCAACCAGGTGAGCGAGGTGCAGCAGAATTCGCGGATCATCTCCCACCTGTTGGAGCGGGACGTGCGCGTGACCGGCTTCCTGGTGCCGGAAGCTGCCGCCTTGTGTGGGGTCGACCGCACCAACGGTCCGGACATCCTGTACGTGACCGACTCGGACGCCCTGGATCCTCTCAACGTGACTCGAAACGACCTGGGAGCCGCGATTGCGCTGGGCTTCAGCGGAGGCACCGGCGCCGACGACCTCACGCTGGAAGACGTGGTGCTGGACGGCGCGCCCTTCTACGACACGGATGGCAACGGAACGCCGGACAGCGATTTCCAGCCGGGGGGAGGCGCAATCATCGTCGATCGGGGGAACCCGGAGCGGGGATCCGCCTGCGGCGCCATCACCGCGGTGACGCCCGGAACGCGCACGATCGGCGTGGACTACTCCAGCCTGGGGGGTGGCTCGCTGGCGCCGATTCCGGCGGGCGGCAACCTGCCCGACCTGGTGGCCGTTCCCGCCCACCGGTACCAGGTCGTAGGGGACCAGCTGGAACGCGACGGCATGGCCGTGGCGAGCGAAGTCGAGGACCTGCAGATGGCGCTGTTCTTCGATCGCGACGGCGACGGCGCCGTGGCCAGCGAGGCGCTGGAGTATCCCGGATCCCCCACCGGGGTGACGTACCAGTCTTCGGCCTGGAACGCGGAGCAGCTTCGCGAGGCGCGCATCAGCCTGGTGATGCGCGTGCGCCGCTCGGATCCCCGGTTCGAGCAGGGGCGATTCCAGGCCACCGAGAACCGCTCCCTTCCGGCAACGGGAAGCGACGGCTTCCGGCGCCGGGTGCTCACCGCCACTGTGCGTCCCCGCAACCTGGGCCACCGCTAGGAGACCCGCCATGCATCCCCCCCGCCACCGCGAAAGTGGATCGGCGCTCTTCGTGACCATGATGATGCTGATCCTGATGACCGGCATGGCGATGGCCGCGCTGGACACGGTGACCCGCGACCAGCAGGTCGCCGGCTTCCAGAATCGGGTGACCTCGTCGTTCTACGCCGCCGAGGCCGGCGCTTCCGAAGCCCGCAATCTGGTGCGCGGCGTGGGCGATCGCACCGAGGCGCCCGCCTTCCACGCACCGGAATCGCCCGCCACGCTGGGCGACGCCGGAATCTACCAGTATGGGCTTCCCACCTATTACGGAGATCCGGCGGTGCTTCCCGATCCACCCATCCGCTATGTGGCCGACGGTGAGCCCTACTCCAACGGGGGCAACCTGCAGATGAAGGGCCAGCGCTTCGTCGAAACCCAGTGGCAGATCAACGTAGTGGGCAGCACGGCCGCGGGAGCGTCGACGCGAGTCGAGGTGATGGCCACCAAGATCCTGAGCCGGGGGTACTGAGCCGTGGATTCGCTCCACTCGAGACGAGCTGCGCGCGCGCGACTGGCATTCCTGGCCGTCGTCATCGGTCTGGTATTTCCGGGCGGGTCGGGACTTGCCGATGACACGGACCTGTTCTCGACGGCCGTGGCCCCGAATGTCCTGTTGGTGATCGACAACTCCGGGTCGATGAACCACCTGGTGTGGCACGAGGCCTACGACGCCTCACTCACGCCCACCTGTGACTATTACGACAACGGCCTGAGCTACGGCTACACCTCGGACTCGACGCTCACGCACTGCGGCAAATCGATCGTGCTCTACCACGATCCCGAGACGCTCCCCAACAATACGCGCATCACCGGGCGTTACCTGAACTGGCTCTTCAGCCCCGAGTCGACTCCCTACCAGGGCGAGATCGAGGGCGCCAACAACGGCAGCTACTCCACCTGCGTAGGCGGCGGCAGCTTCCACCGCTACCGCCGCTCGCGCATCACCGCTGCCAAGGACATCCTGCGAGACGTGATCTGCCAGGTGAACGCCGCGGGCGCCGTGCGTTTCGGCCTGGCCCAGTTTCGGGTGGCGGGCGATCCCAACGGTGGCTACGTGCGCGTGCCCATCGACGACTACACGGCCGCCCACGCCAGTGCCCTGGACGCCGCCATCGACGTGGTGGACGCCAACACCTGGACGCCGCTGGGTGAGACCCTGTTCCAGGCCTACACTTACTTCATGAGCCGCGACGCCGGCGATCGACCTTTTGGTGCGGACGGCAGCACCCGTTTTCCCGAGTACGTGTACACCACCAGCGACAGCAACGAGGGCGGACCCTACAGCGCCTCGGGTGCTCCCACGGTGCCCGACAGCCCGGTGCAGTTCTGGTGCCAGAAGAACTTCGTCGTGATCATCACCGACGGCGAGCCCGCCAGGGACGACTTCGACGTGTCGACCCCCACCAACCAGGCTCAGGGCTTCGGCGATTTCGACGACTTGATCGGAGACTACAACCCGGATGGAGAGGGCGAGGAGCCCGGGGGCTTCCCGGGCTGCTCGGGCTGCGAGACGGCGCTGTACCTGGACGACATCGCCATGTTCATGCAGAAAAACGACTTCCGACCCGACGTCCCGGGTGACCAGGTGATCGACACCTACACGGTGGGATTCACCACATCGGCGTTTGCCAACGCCGTCCTCGAGAAGACCGCCCAGGTGGGCAACGGACTCTTCTTCTACAGCAACGACGCGGAAGAGCTCTCCGCGGCGATCGTTTCGGCCATCACCGACATCATCAAGAAATCCCAGTCCTTTACTGCGGCCACGGTGCCCGCCGCCCGTACGTCGGCGGATGGCAACCTCTTCACCAGCTCGTTCGTGCCGGCGAACGTACCCTACTGGGAGGGTCACCTGGAGAGCTACCGGATCACCGCGGCGGGCGAGATTCACGACGCCAACGGTGTATGCGCCCTGGACGACGCCACACCGGGCGAGTGCTTCGACGGTCCTTTCCTCTCCTCGGCGGTGCCGTTCTGGGATGCGGGGGAGGAGGTGCCAGCGCCCGGGAGCCGCAGCCTCTACACCACGTTGCCCGGGGTGAGCGGCCGGGTCGGCTTCGACAACGGCCTGTCGGCGGCCAACCTGGGCGTCGTGTTCCCACCCGGGGCCGCGTACCCGGGCAGCACGGCCCTGAACGCCGAGGGCCTGACCGACGAGATCGTGCAGAACGTGCGCGGTTGCGAGCTGGGGACCGGCGCGCCCGACGACGTTTCGAATCCCCGGGCCTGTCTGGCGCGACCCTGGCGCCTGGGTGACATCTTCCACTCGAGCCCGGTGCTGGTGGGAAGCCCCGCGTCGTTCCTGCCCGATCTCAGCTACAAGGGATTCGAGGGGCTTTACGGGCGCACGGCGCCCGGAGGTCCGCGGCCGCGCGTTCTCTACGCGGGCGCCAACGACGGCTTCCTGCGCGGCTTCCTGGCGGGCAGCTGGGATACGACGGCCTCGCCTCCCGCCTATGACCGGGGCACCGGGGAGGAGTTGTTCGGCTTCATGCCGTGGCCCGCCCGCCAGAAGATCCGCCAGCTGCCGTTGGACACGGGCAACCGCGATCAATACTTCGTGGATGGCTCGCCCTCGGTGGCGGACGTCTGGCTCTACTCGAATCCCCGGGTCAACACCAAGGTCTGCAACAATGCGATCGATTGCGAGTGGCATACGCTGCTGGTCAGCGGCCTGCGCGAGGGGGGCGCCGCCTATCACGCCCTGGACATCAGCGACCCGACGGCGGCAGGCTATCCGGGCGTGCTCTGGGAATTCCCGCGCGAAGATGATGCCAGCGGCGTCCAGGACTTCGTGGGGGAGACCTGGTCCGAGCCCATCCTCACGAAGATCCGTGTGCAGGTAGGAGTCGACGACAACGGCGGCGCCGGCTTCGAGCGCTGGGTGGCGATCTTCGCCGGCGGCTACCACCCGAACGGTGATCCCAACGACCACGCCGCCTACGACCCGAACGCCAGCGAAGGGCGAGCGATCTTCGTGGTGGACCTGACCTCGGGTCGGGTGATCGCCGAAAAGCGCCTGGACCTCTCGGCGTTTCCTGGCGATCCGGTGGGCGACATGCGCTTCGCCCTGGCAGCGACGCCCGCCGTTTTCGATCTGGACTTCGACGGCTTCGCCGACGTCATCTACGTGGGCGATCTGGGCGGCAACGTCTGGAAGTGGGTGATCGGCGCGATCGGCGAGGATCGGGTCAACGATGCCACGGGCCTCACCAGCCAGCCCGCCTGGCCCTTCAGGAAGTTCTTCCAAGCGCCCAGCTACGACGACGGCTCCAACGTGTTCTACAAGAGCTTCTTCTTCGCTCCGGCGGCGACCCTGAAGAACCACAAGCTGTGGCTCGCGTTCGGCAGCGGCGAGCGGGCGAATCTGCGCTTCCTCGGCGACACCACTACCCCCGCCGACAACAACCGCTTCTACGCCGTGCGCGACATCGATCCCCATGAGGCCAGCGCCGTTCCGGAGGCCACGCTCTCGGAGCTCGATCTGCTTGACGTGACGGCGGACCAGAGCTGCGCCGATGTGACGGCCTACCGGGGTTACTTCTTCATCACCGAAGAGGGTGAGAAGTTCGTGACCGATGTGGACCTGTTCGTGCACCAGGTGCTTGCGGCGACCTTCACTCCCAGCACCACCGTGGAGCCCTGCGAGGCCAGTGGCAACGCCGCCCTCTACGTGTTCAAGATCGACTGCGGCCAGGGCTTCTTTGACGACGGCCTGGGCAACGATGTCCGCAAGGTCGACCTGGGCGCCGGAATTCCCAGCACGCCCAGGATCAGCATCGGAACCCAGGGCGACTCCAGCAACCGGGTGATCATCACCACCACCGGCACGGGAAGCTCGGGCTCCAACATCGAGATCGAAAACCTGCAGGCGCCCCCGGGCTTCGACTCGGGACTGCGACAGTTCTACTGGAGGGAGCTCACCCAGTGAGAGACACACACCCCGTGAAGGCTTCGATTCGATTTCTTTCGCTCGCCGTGGGCGTGGCCCTGGCGCTCGGAGTCGGGGGCGCCGCCCCGGCCCGTGCCGAGCCCGAGACCGGGGTTTCCCTCGTGATGGCGACCGATCCGGTGATGGGAACCGTGACGCTCGAGGGCGGGCGTGTCTACCGGGTGACCGCCTCCACCTGGATCCTCGATGCCAGTGGGCGCAAGCTGGGGCTCTCGCAGGTGCCCGTGGCCCACCGGGAGGGGCCCCTGGCGGTGATCTCCCCGGAGGCGACGGTTCGTTACGAGGCCGATGTGTCGGACTCGCGCCGGGTTCTCTACGGCATGCAGCTGGGCGATGCGCTCTCCCAGTAACTACTTGCACTCGTAGGCTTCGGAGATGCGCGTGAGGCCGGCCACGACTCCGTCCCGGTCGTAGTCGAAGCGCCAGATCCCGGTCATGCCGGGAATCGGGGCCAGGGCCGATTCGCCCCGCGCCGAGAGACTGCCCGATGTCTTGAGAGCCTCCGTGGCTGCCGACTGCAGGAGGGTGAGGGCGCTCGCCGAGTCCATGTCGGCCTTGAGCTCGCCGAGCATTCCGTTCGACTGCTCGATGGAGAAGTCGTTCTTCGCGAGCCAGGCCCGGGGCTGCACCGTGTAGCCGCGCTGGTAGTTCGGTACGAAAACCACCTGGGTGGTTTCGCAGGTGACGACCAGCAACGCCTGTGGATCGTAGTAGCGGATGCCGGGACGTTCATTGTCGTCGTACGACACCGGGCGCACCTGGGTACTGGCGCAGCCCAGCGAGAGCAGAAGGGCTGTGAGGATCGCGTTTCGACTCGTCATTTGCCCACGTACCCCATCAGTGTGTCGTGGAAGTGGCGGATCCGCCGCTCGTGCTCCGCCAGCGTCAGTGTCTCGAAGGCGCGCGAGCGCATGCCGGCCTGGATGCCAGGCAGGTTGTGCATGTCTTCGTCGAGCACGTTGCCGCCGGGCGTCATGTCGGCGATCCGGAATTCCTTCGAATCGTGGTGCTCGTGCTCGGGCCGAGGCACGTCGAATCCGCGCAGCCACACGAAGTTCAGGAAGTCGAAATACATGCGGTTCGGGTCGCTCTCGTGGGGGCGGTGCCGGAAGAGCCAGAAGCCGCGGGCGTGGATGTTGAGGGTGATGTTGGGGAAGATCGTGTAGTGGAGATCGTCCACCAGCTGTGAGTCGTGGAGATCGTCGAAGTCGATTCCCTGGAGGGAGCCCATTTTTTGCCGCATGGAGCGGATCAGCGCTTCGCGCACGTCGGACGCCACGCCCTGGAAGCCGTCGGGATCCACGCCGTGGGTCCGCATCACGGTCTCGCGCAGGCTCCGGGAGAGGGTCTCCCGATCGGCGAGCCGGGGGCTGATGGATCCGATCTTGTAGATGAAGCGCGAGTGGCGGTCGTAGCAGTCGATCTGCACGTCTACGTCATCGGAGTAGCTGAGCAGGTCCGGGTGGGTGGCCTGGACGTGATAGACCTCGTTGAAGGCATCGACGCAGGTCTTCCAGTTGCAGGCGATCTCCAGCGTGACGTCGCCCACGATCGTCTGCTCGTCGAAGTGATAGGCGTCCAGGTGTTCGGGAACCACGCCCAGGTATTCGCGCAGGGGCGTGGCGTCGGGGTCCAGATTGACCCACAGGAAGCCTCCCCAGGTGTCGCAGCGCACCGGGCGCAGTCCCCGGGTCGCAGGGTCGAGCCCGTTGAAGCGCTCGGCATCGGTCACGGTTACAAGGCTTCCGTCGCGCCCGTAGACCCAGCCGTGGAAGAGACAGCGGAAGAGAGCGGCGTTGCCGCGTCCGGGCTCCACCAGGCGATTGCCCCGGTGCTGACACACGTTGTAGTGGGCGCGCACGCTGCCATCGGGCTGTCGCACCATCAGGATCGATTCCGGCCCGATCTCGAACGTGGCGTAGTCGCCGGGCTCCGGCAGATCCGACTCCCGCGCGGCCAGTAGCCACGTGCGCGTCCAGACCCCCTCCCACTCTCGCTGCATGAATTCGGGCGAGGTGTATCGGGTCTTGGGGATGGGGCCGCTGCCGTAGGCCGGCTCGGGCGCCTTCTCGAGCGGGGTGCGCGGGCGGGAGGTGGATTGCCGCTCTGACGTCATGCGCCCATCCTATCCCGGGTCAGTGGCTGCGGTCCTTGTTCGGCGCGTAGATTCCATCTCGCAACTCGCCGAACAGGTTCGAGACCTTGGGGTGTCTCACGGGCTCGCCGGTCTCGTCGGGCAGTAGATTCTGCTCGGATACGTAGGCCACGTAGTAGGTGGTTTCGCGCTCGGCCAGCAGGTGATAATAGGGCTGGTCCTTGTGGGGCCGGATCTCCTCGGGGATCGACTGCCACCACTCCTCGGTGTTGTTGAAGGTCGGATCCACGTCCACCACCACGCCGCGAAAAGGAAAGAAGCGGTGGCGAACGACCTGACCGATCATGTATTTGGCATCGCGATCCAGCAAGGGAACTCTCGATTGCGGACAATCTACCAGATGCGCGCCGAGGTGGCTCTTGGAGTACCTGGAGTGTACGCCCTCGAGCAGGGAAGCGGCGCCGTAGGGTTTCGCCCGGCGCGTCAGTCCGGCAGCGTGTACGCGATCACGTAGTCGCCGAGCCGGGATTCCAGGCCCACGTGGCCGCCCGGTGCGATCACCAGGAACTGCTTGCCGTCGCGGCGCAGCTTGTAGCTGATGGGACCTGCGTGGAGGCCGGCGGGCAGGTCGAAAGTGGTGATCAGCGCGCCGGTGTCCGAATCGTGGGCGCGCAATCGCAGCTCCGGTGTGCCGGCGTGGAAGACCAGTCCGCCGGCGGTGACCAGAGGCGGGCCGAAGCCGGCGAGCCCCGGTAGGCCGTCGATTCCCGAAGTGGAGGGCGCCGTCCAGCGGATCTCGCCAGCGTTCAGATCCAGCGCCACCAGGCTTCCCCAGGGCGGTTTGTTGCAGGGCACGCCTTCGTGGGCCAGGAGCGTCCGACCGTTCAGGGGCGAGAGCCAGTAGCGATGGCCCGTTCCGCGTCCGGTCAGGGCGAACCAGATGCCGCGTAGACCGCCGCGCATGGGCTGGGCGTCGTCGTTCTCGATCGAGGCCGAGATTTTTTTGAGCCGGATCACGTGCGCCAGATTGTTCACGGGTATGTAGAGCCAGCCGCGGGTGGGGTCGTAGCCGGCCCCGGACCAGTTGGCGCCTCCGGCGGAGTAGGGATAGAGCACGGAGCCTTCCACGCTGGGTGGCGTGAACAGCCCCTCGTTGCGCAGCTTGCCCAGGGCCTCGCGGCAGGCCTCCCGGTGCCCGGGGGTCGGCGCGTAGAGATCGTCTTCCGAGAGCGTCTGGCGGGTCAGCGGCGGGGGCGCGAGAGGAATGGGCTGGGTGGGCGACGTCTTTTCGCCCGGGATGTCGCTCGCCGGGAAGGGCACCTCTTCCACGGGAAACAGCGGCTCGCCGGTCGTGCGGTCGAGCACGAAGACGAAGCCGTGCTTGGTGGCCTGGGCCACGGCGTCGATCGTGCGGCCGTCGCGGCGGGCGCGCACCAGGATGGGCGGCGCCGCCAGGTCGTAGTCCCACAGATCGTGATGGACCGTCTGGAAGTGCCACAACAGCTTGCCGGTGCGCGCCTCGAGTGCCACGACAGAATCGGAGTAGAGGTTGGAGCCGGGACGATCGCCGCCGTAGAAGTCGGGACTCGGCGTGCTCACGGGAAGGAACACCCAGCCGCGACCCACGTCGGCGGTGATGGTGGACCACACGTTCACGCCGCCCACCCGCCGCTCGGAGCCATTCTCCCAGGATTCGAAGCCGGGCTCGCCCTCGTGGGGAATCGTGTGAAAGGTCCACAGGATCTTTCCCGTGCGCACATCGAAGGCACGCACGTCCCCCGGCGGAGCCTCGGGTCGGATCGTGTCGGCGATGGAAGAGCCCACCACGATCGCGTTGCGCACCACCGTTCCCGGGGAGGTAAGGTTGTACTCCCAGGGATCTGCCAGGGGTTCGATTCCCTCCAGCAGGTTGACCGTGCCCTCGTTGCCGAAGTCGGGGCAGGGTGTGCCGGTGGCCGCGTCCAGGGCGATCAGACGCGCGTCCAGGGTCGTGAGCAGCACGCGCCGGGTGCAGGGGCCCGTGCGCCGCCGGTCGCGCCAGTAGGCCACGCCGCGGCTGATGATCATGTTGGCGTACATGCGCGAGAGATCCAGCTGCGGGTCGTAGGTCCAGAGCTCGGCGCCCGTCTCCGGATCCAACGCGATCACCCGGTTGTAGGGCGTGGTGAAGATCAGGCGACCGTCCACCACGATGGGCGTGGCCTCGAAGGCGGTGCCCTTGTTGGTCCGCGTGGGGAAGGGCCCCTCGCGCTGGTCGCTGTGGCGATAGGTCCAGGCCACTTCCAGATCCGCCACGTTCCCGCGGTGGATCTCGGTCAAGGGCGAGTAGCGCCCGCCCCCGGGCCAGCCCTCGCTGAAGGGCCAATCGGCGGTGTCGGCCTGCGCCGCGCCGGCGCACGCCACCAGCGCGCAACCGACCCAGAGTCGGATCCGGCTCAAACGGACCTCTTTCGGAGGGTCAGTCGCAGGGGGCGTACTTTCGGAGCGGAATGTCGTAGAGGCGGCTCCAGTTTTCACCCACGATCCGCTTCTGGCTTTCCTCGGAGATCGGCAGCTTCGTGAACGTCTTGACCGAGTGGGGATACTTGGAGTCGCCGTGGGGATAGTCGGTGGAGAACACCAGGTTCTCGTCGCCGAACCACTCGATGTACTGGCGCGCAGGCTCCTCGTCGGACTCGACCGAGAGAAAGCAGTTGCGACGGAAGTATTCGGAGGGCTTCCGGGTCAGGTCGCGGGCCTCGTGGTGGCCCACCCATTCGAAGTGTTCGTCCAGGCGGTGGAAGAGCCACGGGGCCCAGGAGCAATTGCCCTCCAGCAGGGCCACGCGCAGGTCCGGGAACCGCTCGAGCACACCTCCGGACGTCAGGCTGACGGCCGTGGCCATGATGCCCAGGGGTTGCGAGAACGTGTGCCACATCATCAGCTTGTCGAAAACCTCGAGCGAGAAGTCCGGGGTGAGATAGTTCTGGCCGCCGCCGTGGAAGGCGATGGGGATTCCCAGGCGTTCGCACTCGGCCCACAGCGGGTCATAGATCGGGTGGTGCCAGGGGCGCCGGTTCACGCACCCGGGAGACAGGAACACGCTCTTGAAGCCATACTCCTCCACGCAGCGCCGGGTCTCGGCCACGGCCGCGGCCACGTCGTGGGGCGCCACCATGCCCGCTCCGTACATGCGATCCGGCGCGAAGCTCACGAAGTCGTGCAGCCAGTCGTTGTAGGCCCGGGCGATCGCCGCCGCGTAATCGGGCTCGAGGCCGTCGTTGCCCATCATCTCGACGCTGTCGATCCCGAGCACGAACAGCCCACGCGAGGGGAAGAGCACGGCCAGGTCGAGCCCTTCGGCGTCCATGGCCGCCACCTGCGAGGCCGAATCCCAGCTCGCGGCCTCGGCCGCGGAATACACATCGTCATGATCCTGGCGCCAGCCGGTGGCCGCCTGGCCGTCCCGGGGGCGCGGTCGCACGGCGCCGCCTCGCAGCACCACCCGCGACTTCACGCGCACCCGCATATCGCGGCGCCACTCAGAGAGGCCCACGGGGGCGGCGTGCCGGAAGGCCGGGTCGATGTAGCGCTGCCACAGATCCGGCGGCTCCATCACGTGCAGGTCGCTGTCGGCGATTACTCCATCCCTGAGCGACACGGGCACCTCCGGAGGCGGATCGAGGCCCCGTGGATATATCACGAATCCGCCCCCTGGGACGCGATCCCCACGGGGACTCAGTGGGGGAACCAGGGCTTGCAAGCGGGGCGCGGTGGGACCACGCTCCCGGGTTGCGCAGGGAGCGCGCGAAACCCCATACCATGACGGAACGGAAAGGCATCGCGGGAGGGCCGCGCTCGTTTGCTACGGGCGCTGCATCGGTGGCAAGGGACTTGGCGCCCTTGCGCTCGCACCCTTCCGCGCCGGCGGCCGAGGATCCGCCGGAGTGGCACGCCACACCGCTGATCCCGGAGCGGTACACGATCCGCGACAGCGAAGAGGGCCGCTTCCTCCACTGCGATGAGGCGCCCCGGGTCCGCGTGAGCGTCGAGCGCAGCCACGCCTTCTCCGAGGCAGAGGCACGCGAGCTGGGCAAGCGGGTGATCCTGCTTGACGGGGCGGGAACCTTCCCGCCACTGCTCGACAACAAGGCCGCGGTCTACAACCTGGACCACCACGCGGGCTGCGAACGCACCTTCACGTTGGCCACCTGCGAGCAGGCGCTGCTGGTGGTGCATGGCGGGCTGGCACTGTCCGAAGGCGACTGGACTGTCTACGCCAACGAGCCGGATCTGGACACGGTGCTCGCCATCTGGTGCCTGCTCAACTACCAGCGCCTTCCCGAACTGAGCGATCGCTCGCGCAATGTGCTGATTCCCATGATTCGCCTGGAGGGTGCCATCGACGCCAACGGTACCGAGCTGGCCAAGTTGTGCGGGCTGTCGGATTCGGTGCGGGCCGAGACCGGGCGGCGCATCGACGGCCTGATTTCGCGGGAACGCGCCGTCAAGTCGGCCGGTGAATGGAACAAGGTCGACGTGCTGGAGTTCACGCTTGCGGTGCTGAACGACACGGATCGCCTGGTCTACAGCCCCAACGACTTCAGCGAATACGTCAGCGTCAAGGAGGTGTACGGTCACGTCGAAATCGCCAAGCGTCGCGTTGCGGTGGTGTGTCGAGACGAAGCGGGTATCTACGAGGTGGAGCAGAATCTCCAGAAGCGCTGGGGCGAGCAGCTGGGCATCGTGGCCCTGGAAAAGGAGCCCAACCACTACACGCTTCGGCGGCCGGCGCCGATCTCGGAGCTCGACCTGAGCGAGGCCTACGCCAAGCTCAACCTGTTGGATCCCGCCGTCGACGGACGTCCCCCGAACAAGCGCTGGGGCGGCTCGGCACAGATCGGGGGCTCTCCCCGGCCCTCCGGAACGCGCTTGAGCCCGGGAGAGCTGCTCAAGATCCTGCGCCTGGCGTATCACAAGCCCACGGCGCTCTCGAGCCTCGGCCACGCGGTGCTCGCTTTCGTGATCGGAATGGGTCTGCTGGTGGTGCCCGGGGTGATCGCCCTGGTGTGGAGCATCCTCCCGGAACTCGAGTTGGCGCCGGCGATGGCCGATGCGGCCCGACTTTCGACCTTCTCCGGATTGGTGGCGCTCATGACCTGGATCCTGGCGAGGGGCCTCTCCGATGGTCGTGTCTGGCTCTTCGGCATGCGCCGGCCGGTGTGGGGACGCTGGTTGCTGCTCTCGCCCGTGGCCCTGTTGGCGGCGATCCCGGCCCGCGCCTGGGTGCCGCAGGAGCTGTCTCTGGATCCGGCTGCGGCGGCCGGGGCCGCGGGTTCGTTGCTGCTCACTGCCTTCGCCGTGGAGTTCTGGTTCCGCGGCCTCGTCCACGGAACCATGCTCCTCGACACACCGATCCAGAGACCCGGCGGGCGCTGGTTCCTGTCGCGCGCGGCGCTGGTTTCGAGCGTCGTCTATGCCCTCGCCACACTCGGGGCCACCGCGCCGTGGATGATGGTGGCGCCAGTCGAGGCGGTGGGCCTACCGGACGAGATCGCCATCGTGTTCGGCTGCTCGCTGCTGGCGGGGCTGACCCTGGCCATCATGCGCGAGCGCTCGCTCAGCCTGTGGCCGGGTGTCGGGGTGCAGCTGCTGGCGGGCCTGGCCAGCGCCGCCACCTGGTTCTGGCTGGCCTGAGGCCTCTTCAGCGGCGACGGGTTTTCACGTGGACGCCCAGGTCGGGAGCCACGTCCACCTGGACCGAGTAGCCGGCGACCGGGCCGAATCGGCCCTGCTGCGCCACTTCGTGGATCTCGGCATCGGCGGCGAACGTGAGTCCCAGCCCTGATTCGCCCCGGGGCAGCACTTGAAGAAGCACCCGCTCGCCAGCTCCGATCCGCGGGATGGTCTCCAGGAAACCGGCGCCCCACACGATGACGCTCTCGAGCGTCCGGTCCGATCGGTTGTGGATCCAGACCGTCGAGTTCCGCGGCGGCGCAACTGCCAGGATTGCGGCGATCAACGCGGCCAGGAGCGACGGAAGCAGCCATCGGGTCATCACCGGAAACAGGATAGCGGCGAGTGCCGGCCACGGGGCGGTGGTGTATATGAGGACCGTGAGAGAATCCGAGGCGCCCGAGAACGCACCGGGGCCCGGCGACCCCGCACCCACGCCGCCGGTCGGTCGCCGCGCGTGGCTGCTGCTGGCGTTGCTCGCGTCCGGCTACGCCTTTCTCGCCGTTCACAGCCTGCTCCAGAAGTCGGTCACCGTCGATGAGCTGGGCCATCTGCCGGCCGGCTACTACTTCCTGCGCAGCGGTGAATCGCGGTTCAGCTCCCTGAATCCGCCGCTGGTCAACGCTCTCAGCGCGCTCCCCGTGGTCCTGATGAGGCCGGAGCCCGAGGCGCAGGTCAAATCCGTCCAGCATCCAGGGCGCGAGGCCTTCTGGGGCAACGGCTACCGGTTCATGTTCCAGCACGCCACGAACTACCGCACCTATTACACCGTGGGCCGTTGCGTCACGGTGGCGCTGGTCGGCGTGTTGGGAGTGATCCTGTTCCTGTGGGCACGCGCCCTGTGCCCCATGCGTGCGGACCTGGCCGGGCTGCTTGCGGCCGGCCTGCTGTGGTATTCGCCGGGGGTGCTGGCGCACGCGCGCCTGGTGACCACCGACGCCGGCTCGGCCCTGTTCATCAGCGCCGCGCTCTGGAGCCTGCACGGTTTCCTGCGCCGACCCAACGACTCGCGCATGCTCACCTGCGGGCTGGCCCTGGGCCTGGCCCAGCTTTCCAAATTCTACGCCCTGTTCCTATATCCGGTCTTCATCGTGGTGGCAGTCGTCTGGCTGCGCGGTTGGGATCGCTATGCCTACCGGCGCGCCGCCTGGGGGGTGCTGGGCGCGTTCGCCGTGAGTCTGCTGGTCTTGAATGCCGGCTACCTGTTCCAGGGGTCGGGGGCGTCGCTTGCCCTGTACGAATTCCAGAGCGAACGCATGCAGACACTGGCCTCGGTGCTTCCCGCTGGACTGCGGGTGCCGCTACCGGGCTCCTTCATGATCGGGCTCGACGCCCAGATGGGGGAGGTCGAATCCGACATCCCCTCGTTTTTGTGGGGCGAAACCTTCTCGGGAGGGCGCTGGTACTACTTCCTGGCCCTGATTCCGATCAAGACGCCGATTCCGCTGCTGCTGATTGCGGGAATCGCAGTCGCGCTCGCCATTCGCGAGCGAGCGTGGACCCCGCGAGAGCTGGTGCTGCTGCTCTTCTTCCCGGTTTCGTTCTTCCTGTTCCTGTCGTTGGCCGATCAGCGCCAGTTGGGTCTGCGCGCGTTGCTGACGGTGGCTCCCCTGTGGTGGCTCTGGGTGGCCGCCACCCTGGCGCGCACGCTGTCGGGACTGAAGCAGTGGTCGGCGGTGGCGGTGCTGCTGATCTGGACGGGGGTCGAGACGCTGGTTGCCCATCCGGACTACCTGTCGTACTTCAACCAGACCATCGGCGGCTCGGACCAGGGCTATCGCTACGCGGCGGGGTCGGATCTCGACTGGGGTCAGGATCTGGTGGGGCTGAGGCGCTTCCAGGAGGAACAGGGGGGCGAGCCGCTGCAGCTGCTCTACTTCGGCAGCGTGGCTCCGACGATCTACGGCATCGACTACAAGGTTCCCGAGGCGACACTCGAGCCCGGCCTGCTGGCGGTGAGCACGACGCTCTATCACCGGCGCTACCCCATGTTCGACCGCGGCGCCCTGCGAGCCGTGGGCCCCGTCGACATCGAAGCCGCCGGACTCGGAGATCCCGTGGCCCGCATCGGAAACTCCATCCACGTGTATCGCATTCCCGAGGGCGCCCCTCCCCAATGATCCCGAGTTCGCGAACGCGGCGGGCGGCGGCGTCCTCACTGCTGCTGGCTGGCCTGGCCTGCAGTGGGGGCGACGCCTCCCCGACCCGCGACCCTGCTCTCCCCAACATCCTTTGGGTGGTATGGGACACCGTCCGCGCCGATCACCTGAGCCTGTACGGCTATGCCCGCACCACCACGCCGCGGCTGGACGCCTGGGCCCAGGGCGCCCGGGTCTTCGAAGACGTCACTTCGGCCGCAGGCTACACGCTGCCCTCCCACGCCTCCATGTTCACGGGCCTGATGCCCAGTGAGCACTGCGCCCACAACGATCACAAGCGACTCGACGACCGCTACGACACGGTTGCCGAGCTTCTCGGCGGCGCGGGCTACCGGACCTTCCTGTACTCGGCAAATCCCCACATCAGCGGCGGCTCGCGAAACTTCGACCAGGGTTTCGACGCGACGTCGCAGCCCTACAGCAGGGAATGGAGCGGTGAGGCCGAACGCGTGATCCGGGAGAAGCTCGAGCGCGATGACCGCAGCAGCGAATTCCCGTCGCGGTTCCGCGCCGCAGACCGCGGCCGCGGGCTGCTGAACGCCTGGGACCTGAAGGCGGCGGGACCGGTGGCGGGCAAGGCGCTCCTCCAGTGGCTGGAAGCCAGCGACCCAGAACGGCCGTACTTCGCGTTCCTGAACTACATGGAGGCGCACCCGCCCTACATCCCCTCTCGCGAGCACCGACGGCGGGTGATGTCGGAAGACGATGTGGGCCGCTCGTACCGGGTGGATCGGTCCTGGCTGCGCGTCTGGGAATACACCTTCGGGCTTGGCGAATTCTCGGACGAAGACCTGGAACTCACCCGCGCCACCTACGACGCCACCCTGGGAGAGCTGGACGATCTGTTGGCGGAGTTGCTGGAAGCGCTGGACGACGAGGGTTTCCTGGACAATACGGTGGTGGTGCTCACTTCCGATCACGGCGAACACCTGGGTGAGCAGCACATGCTCGACCACCAGTACTCGCTCTACGAGCCGATCCTCCGGGTTCCGCTCGTGATCCACTTCCCCAGCCGCTTCGAGCCCGGGCGCGACGACCGCCCCGTGATGAACATGGACGTGTTTGCGACGCTTCTGGAGCTCGCCGGCATCGAGGTTCCGGCCGGGACGCGGGCGGTGAGCCTGCTCGATCCGGAGCCTTCGCGGGTTCGCCTGGCCGAGGAGCCCGCGCGCACGGCGGTGGGCATGCCTCCGGTGCAGGAGCGGCACCCGGACTGGGATCCCAGCCCCTACCAGCGCCAGATCCGGACCCTGACGGATCCTCCCTACAAGTACATCTGGGGCTCTGACGGGCGCAACGCACTCTTCGACCTGGAACACGATCCGGGCGAGGAGCGCAACCTGATCGAAGACGAGGCCGAGGTCGCTGGGCGCCTGGCCGCCGCTCTCGAGGCGCAGCGCGCGGCCCTGGCCCGATGCGATGTCGAGGCGGACGACATCCCGACCGATCCGTCGGATGAGAAGCGCCTGCTCGAAGGACTCGGCTACGTGGAGCCCGACGACTCGGCGACCCGCTCCGGGAACTAGCCATTGACCCGGCTGCAGATCAAGGTGGTTCCCGCATCCTCGCGTGACGGCATCGCGGGATGGCTCGGTGAAAGCCTCAAGGTCCGTGTGCGGGCACCCGCCGAGCGGGGCAAGGCGAACGCAGCGGCGGAGAAGGTCGTTGCCGAAGCGCTCGGCGTGCCGAGAGACTGCGCTCGCGTGATTGCCGGGTGGACTTCCCCGCAAAAGGTCATGGAGATCTCGGATCTCTCCGAATCCGAGATCCGTCGCCGACTCTCGAAGTCGGCGGCGGCGTCCGAGGAGCCGTGAACACCGCGATCGCCTGATTCCGGGTGTTTTCTCCTCCACAAGGAGGCCCCTTGGACTCCTCACGCGTTCCTGCCGTGTGTACGATAAGGGGGGCCTGGGGTGGGCGGATGACCGACGAAGAGACACGAGAGCTGCACGAGCTTCGCGCGTCCCTGGACGCCGCGCGCGCGCAGTTGGCGGGGCTCGAGACCCGGATCCGCCGCTTCGAAACCCCGGAAGCCGGCGCGGTTGCCCAGCCGCCCGTTGGCGCGCCCGCCGCGCCCACGTTGCCCGAACGCGCGCCCGCGCGCCGCACCCGGCCCCCGCGATCCCCGCGCACGCCGAGCGCCTTCGAGCGCCGGATGCGTGAGTTCTTCACCGAGGGGAACCCGCTGAACAAGCTCGGGGCCATCAGCCTGATCGTGGGCGCCGTGCTGATCTTCAAGTATGCGGTCGACAACCAGTGGATCGGCCCCACGGGCCGCGTCGCCCTGGGCTTCGTCGTGGGCGCCGCCCTGTTCGCGGTGGGGGAATACTTCGCGCGCAAGACCTGGAAGCTCTTCGCCTCTGGCCTCACCGGCGCGGGAAACGGCGTGCTCTTCGTCGCGGTCTGGTTCGGACAGCAGCAGTACGAGATCCTGCCGCCGCTGGTCGCGTTCGCGCTCTATGTCCTGCTGACAGCGGTCGTGGTGGTGCAGTCGCTTCGCTACGACGCGCTCGGACTCGCCGTCTGGGGCCTGCTCGGCGGCTACCTGACGCCCCTGCTGGCCAGCACTGGTAGCGGAAACTTCGTATTCCTGTCGAACTACCTGCTGGTTCTCAACACCGGCGTGTTCGCGGTGGGCTACCGACGAAGCTGGCACCTGCTCAAGTGGATGGCGTTCCTGCTGACGGCGCCGTACACGGTGGCGTGGGTCGCCGCCTTCGAGGGCCAGCCTCGCTCCACCCGCTGGCTCGAGCTGCACTGGCTGCTGCCCTACCTGGGGGTGTTCTTCGCGTACTTCGCGGCGATCCCCACCTGGCGCAGCCTGGTGAGGCGAAAGCCCGTGGGCGCCTTCGACCAGAATCTCACGGTGGCCAACGGCGTCTTCCATTTCGCGCTGGTCTCGCGGCTTCTCTACCCCGACCACCGGGCCTGGCTGGGCCTCGTCGCTGCGATCACTGCGGTGCTCTACGTGTTCGTCGCGTCGCGCGTGGTTCGTCAGCCGGCAGTGGACGTCCGTGCCCTGCGGGTCTTCGCCGGCACCGCGGCGGGCTTCTTGCTGCTGGCGACGCCCTACCTGGTGAGCGGACCCACCATCACCCTGGTGTGGTGCGCCCAGACCGTGTTCCTGGCCTGGGTCTGCACCCGCGAGCGCTTCGGCTTCCTGCGCCTGCACGTGCTGGCCATGGTGGGCGTGATCGCCGTGCGCCTGGTGGGCTTCGACGGACTCTTCGAGGTCGATCGGGTCGACTCGGCGCATGCCTACCTCCCGTTCATGCAGCTGGAGAGCTACCCGCCCCTGGCGGCCGCCCTCACTTTCGGGCTGGTGGGGCACTTCCTCGGGCGGCTGCCGCGGCTGTCCCAGGCGGTCACCTGGCTGCTGGCGCTCGGGTTGCTGGTGTTGACCTTCGGCGTCCACGGCGAATCCGTGCGCTGGACCCGAGCCGCGCTGGCCCCGAACGCCAGCCGCGAGCTGCAGAACCTGATCGAGAGCGGACTGCTGGTGGCAGTGATGTGTGCGCTCTGGTTCGGTCTGGTGGCCCGTCTCACGGGCCCGCGCATTCCCGCCGCACTGGGCGCCGGATTCGGGGCCCTGCTCCTGCTCTGGGTAGTGGAGGTGTTGCTCTGGCCCGGTGGCTACGGGCACATGAGCCTGATCGTTGGCCACGGCTACAACCTGTGGTGGCTGCACACGGGTGTGCTGCTCATGCTGCCGTTGGTGTGGCTGCTGGTGCAGATGGGACGCGAGATCGACCAACCCCTGGGCTGGTTGAAGCTTTCACACCTGAGGGCCGCGTTTTTCGGTGCGGCGTTGATCGTGACCCTGCTGTTGCTGCGGCGCGAGATCTTCGCCATCACCCATGCTCCACCCGTGGCCGATCTCTTCTCAGCCGACGCGCGGCTTGCCAGCTATCGCATGTTGCTCTCGCTGGCCTACGCCTTCCTCGCCTTCGGCATCTACCTGAACGCGATCCGCACCCGGAGTCGCATCCGCCTGCACGCGGCCTACGCGCTCTACGTGATGACGGCCCTCAAGGTCTACATCTTCGACCTGGAGTCGCAGAACCAGCTCTATCGCGCCTTCTCGCTGCTGATCTTTGCCGCGATCCTGTTCGTGAGTTCGTATTTCGCGAACCGACACCGGACCGCGAACCCGAGCAGCCGTGCGTAGGGCGACTGCGCTGCTTCTGGTCGCCCTGGGAACCGCGAGCGTCGCCGGGGCGGAAGAACGCCGCTCCGTCGGCGACTTCCAAAGCAGGGCGGAGATCGAGATCGCGCCCGGCGCGGGCGAGGCCTACGGCGTGCCGCTCTCCGCCGAGGCCTCGGCGGCCCTGAAAGAGGGGCGCGAGGTGCGCGTTTTCGATGCTCGGGGCCGCGAGATTCCTTCGCTGGTGCACAGCGCATACGCCCGGCCCGAGATCCGGGAGCGCCCGGTCAGCGTCTTCAACCAGGCGTGGAATCCGGGGCTCGTGCAGACGCTGGCCGTGGAGCTCACCGATCGCGGCCCCCAATCGGTGAACGAATTCACGTTCGAGATCCGCGACGAGCAGTACAACGCCAGCGTGCGCGTGGAAGGAAGCGACGAATCCAGTGGCGGATCCGATGACTGGCGGATCGCGGGCGACGGACTGCACCTGATCCGCCACACGATTCCCGGCGAGAAGATCGACTACGTGCACAACGTGCTGCGCATCCCCACCTCGCGCTACCGGCGCTACCGCTTCACCCTGCGGCAGCCGGGCCGCGAGGAGCCCCTGACCATCGAGTCCGTGAGCGTGCGTGAGGTGATCCACCGGGGCACGCACCTGACGCTTCCTGTGCATCTGGAAGGGTGGAAGAATCCGCGCGACCCGGATAAACGGCATCAGTACTGGCGGCTGGGGCTGGATCGCGCCTACCTGGGCGTGAACCGGGTGGATCTGACGATTTTTGGAACCGACTACGCGCGCCCGGCGAAGCTCTGGGCCTGGAACCCGGAACTCTCGCGACCGGGCGACTTCCTCGACAGCACGGTGCTGTTCCAATACGGAAACGACCGGGACACCGGGTTCGGCGGCTTCACCAGCGATGCGGAAGAACTGGTGATGATGATCGATCAGGGGGACGACGAGCCCATCCCGGTGGCGCGAGTCCGCGCCAGCCGGCCGCGGCAGCAGGTGCGCTTCCTGATGGGAGCGTCGGCCGAGGCGCCGCTCGCGCTCTACTTCACGCCGGACGTGCCGCGAGATCCCGAATACGACCTGCCCCGGCGCCTGGAGGAGCGCGGCATCGCGGCCTTCGCGAGCGCCGAACACGGACCGCTGACCGAGAACCCCGCCTACCGCCTGCCGCCCGAACCCCTTTCGGAGCGGGCCCCCCAGCTGCTCTACGCCGTGGTGGGTGCGCTGGTGCTGGGGCTGGGGATCTACCTGGCGCGGACGCTTCGCAAGGGGCTCCCGCCCGAGGAGCCTTCCTAGAGCGCATCGCCCCCCTGTCGGTACGATTCTTGCGTTCACTCCCGGCGCACGCGCACAATCCGCGCGATCCGAAACAAGGGAGAACGCGCCATGGCCAAGGACAGCCTCAGCATCACCGACAACCGGACCGGGAAGACCTACGAACTCCCGATCGACTACGGCACCTATCCCCGCTACGGCGCCGCCATAAAGGCCCTGGATCTGCGGCAGATCCGGGCCTCCGAAGACGACTTTGGTCTCCTCAGCTACGACCCGGGGTTCACCAATACGGCGTCCTGCCGCAGCGCGATCACCTTCGTGGATGGCGAGCGGGGCATCCTGCGCTACCGGGGCCATCCGATCGAGGAGATCGCCGAGCACAGCACCTATCTCGAAACCGCGTATCTGCTGATCCACGGCGAGTTGCCCGACCGCGAACAGCTCGACGGCTGGACGGGAAACGTCACGCACCACACCCTGATCCACGAAAACGTGAAGCGGTTCATCGAGGGCTTCCGTTACGACGCCCATCCCATGGGAATCCTGATCGGCACCGTGGGAGCGCTCTCCACCTTCTATCCCGACGCCAAAAATGTCGATGACGCGGATTCCCGGCGCGAGCAGTTCTGGCGACTCATCGCCAAGACGCCGACCATCGCCGGCTTCGCCTACCGCTACAGCCGCGGCCTTCCCTACGCCTATCCCGACAACGATCTGTCCTACACGGGAAACTTCCTGAACATGCTCTGGAAGGCGACAGAGGTCCGATACACGCCGGATCCCATTCTCGAGCGGGCTCTCGACGTGCTGTTCATCCTGCACGCGGACCACGAACAGAACTGCAGCACGAGCGCCATGCGGGGGATCGGAAGCTCCCTGGGCGATCCCTACTCCGCCGTCGCCGGCGCTGCCGCGGCCCTGTACGGCCCGCGGCACGGAGGCGCGAACGAGGCGGTGCTGCGCATGCTCGCCGAGATCGGTTCCGTTCAGGCTGTAGCGGCCTTCGTCAAGGGGGTGAAATCGGGCGAGTCGGGGCGGCTCATGGGCTTCGGTCACCGGGTCTACAAGAACTACGACCCTCGTGCCAAGATCATCAAGAAGCTCGCCGACCAGGTCTTCGAGGTGACGGGCCCGAATCCGCTGCTCGAGATCGCTCTGGAGCTCGAACGCGTGGCTCTCGACGACGACTACTTCGTGGAGCGGAAGCTCTACCCGAACGTGGACTTCTACTCCGGCATCATCTACCAGGCGATGGGATTCCCCGTGGACATGTTCCCGGTGCTCTTCGCCATTCCGCGCACGGCCGGCTGGCTGGCCCAGTGGCAGGAAATGCTGCTGGATCCGGACCTGCGCATCACGCGTCCGAGGCAGGTGTATGTCGGGGTCGACGAACGCGCCTACACCCCCATCGAACAACGCAAGGCGGGCGCGCCGAGCTGAGGATCGCTTTCGCGGTGGGGCGAATCGGGTCATTTCGCCACATGACTGCGCCGAATCTACCCATACCGAGGTCCGTGGGTGCGGGAGATTCTGCCCCGATGGTGGCACGGAACGTGTAAGGTCGTTCCGGGTGAGTTCTGCCGGCTGGCGAAGTCTGGAGAGGAAGCAGCTGAGTGGCCGACCAACCCGCCCGATCCATCCGGCACTACTCGGTATTCGCCCTGGTCGCCTTCGGAATCTTCGTCGGAGGCGGCACCCTGGCCATCACGGAACAGGCGGCCCGTCAATCGGAGACGGTCGAGTTCTGCGTCTCCTGCCACGTCATGGATGCCACGGTCTTCGAGGAGTACAAGGAGACCTCGCACTACTCGAACGCATCCGGAGTGCGCGCGACCTGCGCCGACTGTCACGTCCCCGATCGTCACGCTCCGGGCGAAGTGATTGCCTACCTGGGCACGAAAATTGGCGCCGCCCGCTTCGTCTACGGCTGGGCGACGGGTCGCACGAGCGAGCCGGAGCAGCTGATCGCAAAACGGGAGGAGCTGGCCGAGCGGGTCTGGGCCCGGATGCGAGCCGACGATTCGCGCGGGTGTCGCCGCTGCCACGACGACAGCGCGTGGGATCTCGATGCGCAGACCACGCGGGCCCGGGAGCAGCATTTGAGCGCCATCGAGGAGGGCCAGACCTGCATCGATTGCCACGACGACGGGATCGCGCACGAACCGGTGGCGCGTGCCGTTCCCGAGAGTGAACTGGAGCAGGATTTTCTTCTGGACTGACGTCCGCTGATCGGGAGGCTTCAAAGGTGCCTGAGCGAACGCACGGAACCGGTAGCGATCGGAACCTACAGGCGGCCCGCGAACGCCTTCCCGGTGTGGCAGTGGCACTGGCAGTGGCGCTGGGGCTGCTCGCCGGCGCGCCCGCGGCGGAGGCGATCGACTGGAGCTCCGTTCCGACCCAGGAGATCATTCTCCTGTACCCGGGGCAGTCTTCGTGGGAGTGGAATCTCACGGAGTCGAGCCACAGCGGGGGCCCGAAGGTCCGCCAGGGCAAGCGCTGCTACGCCTGCCACGAGGGCGAAGAGGCGAAGATCGGAAGCGTAATCGTGTCGGGCGAGAAGCTCGAGCCCGAGCCCGTGAACCGTCCCGCCACGATCCCGCTCTCCCTGCAGGCCGCCAACGACGGCCAGCGGCTCTACCTGAGAATGCAGTGGCCCGAGCCGCGACCCGCGGCCGGGAAGAAGACCCTCGTCACGGTCATGTTCGACGACGGAAAGCTCAAGAGCGCCGCCGTGGGCGGATGCTGGAGCACCTGCCACGACGACGTGCGTGGGATGCCGAGCGCCTCGAAGGGGTCGGAGATGACGAAATACCTGACGTCTTCGCGATCCCGCGCGGGTCGCACGGGCGGCGGCGAGAACTACAAGAGCCCGGCCGAGCTTGCCCAGGAGATCGAGGCCGGAAAATTCATGGAGTACTGGCAGGCGGAGCTGGAGGTGGGCGAGGATGCGACCGCCGGCGACGGAATCGTCCTGAAGGAGCGGCTGGCGAACGATTCGCCCGGCGTCCAGGCCACCGCATCGAGGGCGGGAGACGACTGGGTCGTGACCCTGAGCCGCGCCTTGCAGGCGCCCTCGAAGCACTCCAAGCAGATCGCTCCCGGCCAGACGTATACGGTGGGCATCGCCGTTCACCCGGCGGGAACGGAGCACCGGTTCCACCACGTCTCGTTCGAGCGAACGCTGCTGCTCGATGAGGGCGACGCCGATCTCGTGGCGGTGAAGCGATGAGGAGCCTCGCCGCCAGCGTGGCGATCGCGCTGTGCCTGGCCGTCTGGGCAGTGACCGGCGACGTCGTTGCCGATGAGGTCGTCGGCGATGAGATCGTCGCCGATGAGATCGTCGAGCGGGACCGTGTGATCCTCTCGAGCGCTCCGGAGTCCGCGGGCGAGTACGCGACCGGGGGCATGGACGCCTGCCTCAAGTGCCACGACGAGACCGAGAAACACCCGATTCTCTCGATCCTGGCGACGCCTCATGGCGTGATGGCGGACGAACGGGCGCCGCTCTCGCGCGAGCACGCCTGCCAGACCTGTCACGGTGCCAGCGCAGAGCACATGAAGGAGCGCGACGAGGGCGAGCCGCGCCCGCCGGTCAGCATCCGGTTCGGACCCGATACACCTTCCGACCTCCAGAACCAGGTGTGCCTCACGTGTCACGAAGGCAACAGCCGGATGAACTGGACGGGCAGTCCACACGATCTCCAGAACGTCACCTGCGCGAGCTGTCACACGGTTCACTCGAAGGAGGATCCCGTTCTCGTCAAGAACATCGATCCCATGGTGTTCCTGCGAGAGGGTCAGGCGCAGGTCTGCTTCACGTGCCACCAGCAGCAGCGGGCGCAGATCCAGCAACGGGTGTCGTCGCACCCGCTCCGCGAGGGCAAGATGGAGTGCTCCAGCTGCCACAATCCGCACGGATCGGTGGGTCCCGAACTCCTCGTCAAGTCCACGCTGAACGAGACCTGTTACCAGTGCCACGCAGAGAAGCGGGGGCCCTTCCTGTGGGAGCACGCCCCGGTTCGCGAGGACTGCAGCGTCTGCCATACACCGCACGGCTCGAACCACCCCGCGCTGCTCAAGACCCGGGTGCCGCAGCTCTGCCAGCAATGCCACATGGCGGCCTTCCATCCGAGCACCGCATATCCGGGGCCCGACTTTGCGGGGCCCGCCCTGGACTATCACTCACTCGATAAGGGCTGTCTGAACTGCCACTCGGAGGTGCATGGCTCGAACCATCCCTCCGGCGTGCGGTGGACGCGGTAGCTGGCCATGCATTCCCAGCCGATCGGAGGCGAGACGATGCCGCGATCCGGAACCAGACGATGGATGGGCGAACTCGCCTGGATCCTGCTCCTGGTGCTCGCCCTCTCGGGTGTCGCCCTCGCCCAGGACGAAGGATTCGACCTGGAGGAGGAGGGCGGCTTCGAGATCGAAGACACCGCCAAGGGAAACCAGCAGGCCTACAAGGAGGTCACGAATCTCGAGAGCGAGATCGAGCTGGGATTCTTCTACAACAGTTCGGACGACCAGCTGTTCGGGAACTACAACGGCTTCCTCGACGACCGCTTCTACGCGCTCGGAAACGTCGACATCTGGCGGCGGAACCTCCACGACTGGGGCGACGATTACTCCGTGCGGCTGCGAGGTCAGAACCTGGGCCTCGATTCTCGCTGGGCCGGCGCCGAATTCGGACGGCAGGGTCGCTATGGGGTGTTCTTCGAATACGATCAGCTTCCGGTGTTCCGCTCGGAGACGACCGAGAGCTTCTTCCTGGGGCTCGGAACCCCGAGCCTGACGCTGCCCATGCCGTGGACTCCCGGCAACAACGGCACGCAGATGACGGACCTGGACGCAAACCTGCGATCCTACGACGTCGAATCGCAGCGAAAACGCTGGTCGGGCGGCGGATCCCTGGAATTCACGGAAGAGTTCGGCCTCGACGTCCGCTACGACTACGAGACCAAGAAGGGCAACAAGCTCTCGGCGGCGATGATGGGCCTTAGCGGGGGAAACCCGCGCTCGGTCGTCGTTCCCCAGCCGCTCGACTACCGGACGCAGCAACTCGACGCGATGTTCCGCTACGTCGGCGACGACGCCCAGTTCTCGTTGGGCTACTACGGCTCCGGCTTCGACAACGGAAACAACTTCTTCGAGTGGGAGAATCCGTACCTGCCCCAGGCCACGTGGAACCCCACCGCCGGCTACAACTGCACCGCCGACGGCTCGCCCTTCCCGGGCCTCGAGCCCGCGGGCTGCGGCATGGGGCGCAAGGCGACGGCGCCGGACAACTGGTTCCACCAGATCCTGGCGTCGGGCGGATACGATCTGCCCCACCGCAGCCGTGTCACGCTCAGCACCGCCTTCGGCTGGATGCTCCAGGACGACGACTTCCAGCCCTATAGCGTGAATTCGGCCCTGACGGCGACGACCCAGGCAGGGGCCCCCACCGACGGCACGGATCTCGCTGCGCTGCCGCGGCTTTCACTCGACGGCGAGATCTTCACGACCGTGCTGGATTTCCGGGTTGCCTCGAAGCCGATCGACAAATTGAACCTGGACCTGGGCTACCGCTTCGACAATCGCGACAACAACACGCCCCAGGATCTCTACGTCCGCATCCGCGCCGACTCCGAGGATCAGAATCCGGCGGATCCGGCTGTCGTCGCCAACGATCAGGCCCGGTTCAATCTGCCCTACAGCTACCGGCAGCACAAAGTCGACGCCGATGCGGGATATCGCATCTGGCGCCGCACGGACCTGACGCTCGGCTACGAATGGAAGATGACCGAACGCGACCACCAGGAAGTGGAGAAGCTGCAGGAGAACACGATCGGGGCCATCCTGACGAGCCAGCCCACCTCCTTCTTCGGCACGCGCATGAGCTACGGACACTCCTGGCGCAACGGCAACGACTACGTGGGGAATCGCCCCTTCGTCGAAGGCAATACGCCGCTCGTGATTGCGGGCGACGCGGCATCCTGCCTGGGGTCCGGCCTGATTCCGGCCGATGAATGCCCCTTCGAAAACCACCCGCTGCTGCGGAAGTCCTACCTGGCGAATCGGGAACGCGACGAGTTCAAGTTCTCGTTCTCGATCGTGCCTCGCGAAGACACGACGCTCGCCTTGTATGTGAACTACATGGACGAAGACTACGAGGATTCCGAGGTCGGCGTCACGAACGTGCGAAACTGGGGCCCCGGGATCGACCTCTCCTATACACCGTGTGAACGCCTGTCGACCCACACCTTCTACAGCTACCAGGATTTCAGGACCATGCAGAACGGCTGGTCGTTTACGGGGACGGGAGCGATGTTCACGCAAGTGACCGACCCGGACCGGCGCTGGAGCAGCACGGACCAGGATCGCACCCACACGGTCGGAGTCGGCTTCGATCTGGGAATCCTGCCGGGCCGACTCGACTTCGGCGCGGACTACCTGTTCGCCCGGAGCAACGGACAGATCGATCTCACGGTGGGCCCGGCCCTGACGGCCGGGGCCCCGTATCCGGATTCGACCAGCACGCAGCACAATGCGAGCGTGTACGCCACGTACCAGTTCACCGAGAACATCTCCATGCGGATCGGCTACCTGTTCGCGTACTTCAAGCAGAGCGACTGGGCCGTCGACGGCCTGGACCCGGACTCGCTCTCGTGCAGCACCAACGCCTGCGTGATCGGCTCCGGCCGCGACTCCGAGGGCTATACGGCCAACGTCGTGAGCTGGTCGCTGACCTACCGCTTCTGGTAGCGGCTTCGGATGGTGACGGTCATCCGGCGCCGCGTCGGGACGCTATCGGCCCGGTAGAACCTCCAGGATGTGCCGGAGCCGATCGCCGTTGCTGTATCCGCTGCGCTGACAGCGTTCGAGGCCCGCGGCGGCGATCCGCTGGCGTTCGGCTGCGTGTTCCAGGTAGTAGCGGCACTTCTCCAGCAACTCGTCGAAGCCGGCGAAGAACGCCGCCTCGACGCCCTCCTCGAAGAGGGTCTCGTGTTCATCGGTGCGCTCGGCCAGCATGAAGGCGCCACATGCGGGAATTTCGATGCTTCGGGTGGTCTGCCGATCCCGGGCCCCCTTGCGCAGGAAGCCCAGGTTGATCCGCGTTGCGTTGATCGCAACCGGGTACTCGTCGTCTCCCAGGGTTTCGTGGAGGATCGTGAGCTTCGGATGGCGCTCCCGGAAGCGACGCCAGCCGACCCCGCGGATGCTGACGGGTACGCCGGCTCGCGCGAGCCGCAACATGTGCCTGGCGCGGTCATTTTCGTAGGTTCCGACGAACCCCACGTCACAGCCGAAGCGGTCGAGGTCGGCCTGCGCAAGCACGAGGGGGCGATGAACGTTCGGGTCGTACGCGTTGCCCACGAAGAGGATCCGCCGGACCCCCTGCGCCCGCAGGTCGTCTGCAATGTAGGACTTCGTGGTCACCACCAGATCGTAGAGGCCCAGTGCCGCGCGGTAGCGGACGGAGCTGTGATAGGGCCGCGTCATGTCGTCGGGGCTGTAGGAGAGCATCCGCATCTTGGGAGCCCGTTCTCGCACCGCGCGCAGCACGTCCGGCCGCAGCGACCGCCCCTTGTCGACCCACAGGACATCGAAGCTCTCGCGATCGAGGGTCTCCTGCAGGGCGCGGTGCGATCCAACCAGATCCGGGGGGCGGGAGAGGTGGTGACCCACACGGTAGAGCTGGCGGAGAAGCCAAGATCGCGGAGGCCCGCATTCGATGAAGGTGATTCGGTGGCCCAGATCCTCGAGGGCCCGCCCCCGCTGCTGGCAAGTCCCTGCTTTTTCCCCGACGTAGAGGATCGACAAGGTTCCGCTCGGGTTGCGATTCACGGCTTGAGCACCGGCAGGTCGGCGCCCGCCTCGGACACCTGGTGTGCAAGAGCCGCGGCACAGCGATCCTCCGGGATCACCAGGCGCCCCTCGGCCCCGAGCGGCTCGCGGCGGACGTACTCCCCCTTTTCGCTGCCCCGGGTGATCGCTTCTAAATCCGCCACGCTTCCTGCCGTCCGTCCCTTCAGCCGTTCAGAACCTTCTTGCGAGCCGCGCTCAGGACGGGCGTCCGCAGGCTCGATCCCTTCGCGAGCCTGCGCAGCTCGTTGGGCGAGATGTGACCGAGCATCCGGATCGCCAGCGGCACCGGCGTCTTCGGATTGCACACCAGGGCCAGCGCGATCTCCGGTCGCCCGGACCACTCCGAACGGTCGGCGATGGCCTTGAGGAGATCCGGCGACACACTGGTCATCTTGGCAAATGCCGTCACCTCGTCGAGCTGGATCCCGGGGTTCTGGAGCACGTATCGGTGGAGCGCGCGGTTGGCGCTGCGAACGATTCGCGTGCGCTCGTCCCGGTTGCCGTGAAGCGCCGTCTGGATGCGCTCGGCCGAGGTCTCCGCCTGGGGGTGCGCCACGTCTTCATCGCTCGCGATCGAATGCACGGCGGCCCGTGCCGGCTCGCCCCCGGCGGCGCGGGCCAACTCCAGCAGCCTCGCCAGGGCCGGATCGTCCGGCGCGAACCCGATCGCCACCCCGATTGCCGGGAGCGTCTGCACGACCTGTCCCTCCAGCACCACACGGCCGTCGCAGGTCACGATCTCGAGTTCGGCGGGTGCGTACAGCTCGGCCTCATCCGGGGGTTCGACGCGAACGAGGAACCCGCCCTGGCCGAACTGCTGCTCGGCATCCACGACCAGGTCGGCCAGACACTCGTACTGGACGCGAAAGCGCATGCCCCCCCTATTGCTCGATCTCGCCGCCCCTATCGCTCGATCTCGGTCTGGATGGCGAGCATCAGCCACAACGGGGTCACCCAGTGGCCAGTGGCCTTCACGTGACGCCACTGTATCAGGAGCAGCTGCGCGGAAAGGAGGAACCTGAACGCACTCGAGCAGGTTCCGAGGCTCGCCTCCTCGTCCAGGTCGAAATCGAAGAGAGCCTCGGGGATCCCCTCGAACAGGCCCGTTTGCGACGTTTTCACGGGCCGGGGCGTTTTGCCGCAGATGTCGAGCCGATTGCGTTGCGCCTCGCGTCGGATCATCCGGTGTAGATTCGGCTCGTGAGCCGACGCGCCCTCAGAGTGGGAACCCAGGCTGCCGTCGCGCTGGGGGGTGTTGCGGCCCTTTCCTGGGAAATCCTGTGGCAGCTGGAGATCTCCCTGTCGCTGGGGATCTCGGCCCTGGGAACGGCGCTCACGCTGGCCGCCACCATGGGCGGCATGACGGTCGGGTCGCTGGCCATGGGCCGCTTTCTGCGGGGGCGCCGTGGCATTCGGCCCCTGCCGGTCTACGGCGCCCTGGAGGCGGTGATCGGGGTCTCGGGGCTGGCCCTGGTGCCTGGCTTTGCGTGGGTCGAGCGGATCGACGCCAGCGTCTATGCGCTGTCGCCGACCCTAGCGCCCATGGTCCATGTGCTGGCGATCGTCCTGTTGCTGGGGCCGCCCACCCTGGCCATGGGGGCCACGGTTCCCACGTTCGCGCTGTTGGGGCGCCACACCGGCTCGTCGGTGGCGCGGTTGTACGGCATCAACACGGCGGGTGCCGCCGTGGGCGTGCTGCTTCTCTCTTTCGTGATCATGCCCAGACTGGGCGTTACCGGTGCCTGCCTGGCCGTTGCGAGCGTCAACGCGCTGGTGTGGGCTGCGATGGGGCTTCTCCAGCGGGCTTCGCGCGCGGCGCTCGAAGACGGCGCCGCCCCGATCCCCGCCATGCAAGCGGAGACGGAAGCGCGCTGCCTGCATCCCGATCTCGCCGCCCAGCTCGTGGTCTTCTGCACCGGCTTCGTGACGTTCGCCCTGGAAGTGGCCTGGTTCCGCTCGCTCCGGGCCGCTTTCCAGGGCACCACCGAGGCCTTCGCGATCATCCTGGCCTCGGTCCTGATCCCCCTGGCCGTCGCCGCGCGCCTCGTGCCCCGGCTCCGGCGCCACGGTGTTGCGCCGCGCCTGCCGCTGGCGCTGGCCGGAGTTGCGATCCTGCTGGCTACACCGCTCGTCGAACGCATGGATCTGATGATCGCCGTGCCCTGGACCTACTGGCCCATGATCGGCCTATGGCTGCTGCTTTCGCTGATGATCCTGGGACCGGCCATCCTGTTCCTGGGCATGCCGCTGCCCTGGTACCTGGAGGAGTTCCCGGAGCCTGGCGCAACCGGACGCCTCTACGCGCTCAACACGCTGGGCGCGATCGGGGGCTCACTGGTGGCGGCGTGGCTGCTGCTGCCGTTGCTGGGATTCGCGCGCTGTGCCTGGCTGCTGGGAGCTGGCTGCGCGGCGCTTGCACTGGTGGCGCGCGGGCGTCTGGGCGCCCCGAAAATTCTCGCCGCGGGAGCGGTGGCCCTCGCCGTCGCGGTCGTCTTCACCTCCAGCCTCGGCCGCGATCGCGTCCAGAGCCCGAACGACGTTTCCCACTACCGCATCCTGGCCTTCGACGAGGGCCCCGACTCCACCGTCGCCGTGGTGGAAAGCCCCGCCGGCGTGCGCGAACTCCTGATCGATGGCTTCACTGCGACGAGCGAACTGCCGGACGTCACGAACTACATGGAGTGGATGGGGCGCTTGCCCATGCTGCTGCACCCGGACCCGCAGCGCGCCCTGGTGATCTGCTTCGGCACCGGGCAGACCGCCAACGCCGTGCGCCGCGAGCGCGCGGAACATCTGGACGTGGTGGACGTGGACGGCACCGTCTTCGAGATGGCCCCGTTGTTCCGCTCGAACGAGGGCGTGCTCGATGACCCCAGCGTGAACGCGGTGGTGATGGACGGGCGCGCCTGGTTGCGCCGCGTGGATACGCTTTACGACGTCGTCACCCTCGAACCCATGCCCCCTTACTTTGCCGGCGTGAACGCCCTCTACTCGCGGGAGTTTTACGAGATCGTGGCGAAGCGGCTCGGGCCGGGTGGTGTGGTCGCCCAATGGCTGCCCACCCATCTGCTTCCGCCCTACTTCGCGGCGTCGGTGGCGGCCACCTTCCAGGCGGTCTTTCCCGATGCGGTGCTGTGGATCGATCCGGGCGCCAGCACGGGCGTGCTGCTGGGGCGCCGGGCGGGCGGTCCGACGCCCCTGATCGATGACTGGCCGGGTCTCGATCGACTCATCTCCCGCCCCCTTGGCGCCGAGGCGATCCTTCGCGCCGCGGTGCTCGATGCCCGCGGATTGCGCCGCTACGGAAGCTTCGGACGGGTGATCACCGACGACAACCAACTCCTGGCCTACGGCCTGGTGCGGCGCGAGCTGCTCGGCGGCGGACACGAAAAGAGCGCCAAGCGCAACCTGCTCACGATCCGCCGCATCGCCCGCGAAACCCGGCGCCGACCCGCCGCGGCATGAGCCGCGAGGCCCCCCCCCGCAGGCGCCGAGCCGGGGCCATTCGAGCCCGAGCTCAGGGTGCCAGCACCCGGAGGTACGCATCCACTGCTCGATCCCTCGTGAAGAAGTTGCCGCGCGACTTCACGTAACGGCGGGGGAGGGGCTTCTCCAGGCGATCGATGAGTGCCATGGCCATCGCATCCGCATCGCCAACGGGGACGAGACTCCCGAATTGACCAGACGCCAGGATCTCGGCGGGTCCACTTCTGCAGTCCGTGCTGACCACCGTCGCACCACAGGCCAGGGCCTCGATCACGACGTTGGCGAGGCCCTCCCGGCGCGAGGACAATGCGAAAACCGTCGAGCGCGCCATGAAGGCATATGGATTCGCCTGGAAGCCCAGGAAGGCGACGGAATCGGCCAGGCCGAGCCTTCGGGCCAGGCCCATGAGATCTGACTTCATGGGGCCGTCGCCTAGAATCACGAGCCGCGAATCGAGTACGCCGCGAACCTGACGAAAGGCCCGCAACAACATTGCGAAATCCTTCCTCGGCTTCAGCATTCCGGCGCTGAGCACGATCGGGGGACCATCACCCTGGAACCACGGATGATCGACCGGTGACCGCGCCATCTCGTGGAGCTCCGGCGAAACCACCGGATTGTATATGCATTCAACGCGGTTCCGCGGAATTCCTGCCAGCATTGCGACGTCTAGGGCCACCCCGTTCGAAACCGCAACAACCGCATCGGCGCGAAGGCAGAATTCGCGCACCAACCGCAGCTTCCACGCCTTGCGAGGGCTTGCAGCGGAAAGGTGGTTGTGCTGACTGGCCTCGATTCGAGTGTTCAAGCCCGCCACGCTCCGGGCGATGGTGGTCATCACGTTGGCGTAGGTGCCTGCTGTCAGGATCGCGTCAGGGCGCCGGGCACGCAGGTACTCCAGGAGGCTGGGGAAGCTGGCCGTCTCTGGAGACAGCAGCAATCGCCAGCCGTTCGGAATTTCTCTTCCCAGGTTCGCGAGGGCCCGGATCCGGCTGCGCTTTGCGAGGAAAACGCTTTCGAATGCAGCCGCTGTACTCCGGATGGTCACCCCTCGCCTGCGAGGGCTCACCACGTCCACGCTGTGCCCTCGCTGGCCGAGACCCTCGGCCAGCGCCAGGATCGTCCGTCCAACTCCGCCCCCGTCGTCCGAGCGGAGCATCAACGAGAATCGTCGGGGCGCATGGTTCCGGAAAAAGGGGCCATCCGATGAGTCCGCCTGGCCGGCGGAACCGGGCGTTTCGCCTCGATGATGCACCCCCATGCATGTCAACGGATAGCTGATCCGTTGGACACACTCAAGAATGTCCGTGCCGTCATCGGCACGCGCATTGGCGGTCAGCCGGGCCCGTTGAGACTGGCGGTTTCTGCTGGCAGTTCCGCCACGACCGTGCAAGCCTGCTGTTCGCCACCTCGTTTGGATTACGGGATCTGGGGCGAACTCGCGGAGTGCAAAAAGTCGGCTTGCAGAAGAGATACAGACCCATGGAAACGGCCACCCCCGGTAGGGCGGACGGCGGGCCTCGCCTGATCGCATTTCACCTGCCCCAGTTCCACCCCATTCCCGAGAACGACGTCGCGTGGGGCCGGGGCTTCACCGAGTGGACCCACGTGGCGCGCGCCAGGCGGCTCTATCCCGGCCACTACCAGCCCAGGTTGCCCGCTGACCTTGGCTTTTACGATCTGCGCGTTCCGGAGGCGCGTGTCGCGCAAGCGGATCTGGCGCGCCACTACGGAATCGAGGGCTTCTGCTTCTGGCACTACTGGTTCGGGGGCCGTCGCGTACTGGAGCGCCCGGTCCAGGAGATCATATCGAGTGGCGAGCCGGATTTTCCGTTCTGCCTGGGCTGGGGCAATGCCAGCTGGACGGGTGTCTGGTATGGCGCACCGGATCGCGTGCTGATCGAGCAGACCTACCCGGGACACGAGGATCACAGGGCGCATTTTGAAGCGCTGCTCCCGGCGTTTCGCGACGAGCGCTACATCCGGGTCGACAATCGTCCCCTCTTGCTGGTGTTCAAGCCCCTTGATATTCCCGAGACGGCCGGGTTCTGCAGGCTCTGGCGCGATCTCGCGAAGCGTGCGGGGCTGCCGGGCCTCCACCTGGTCGGGTTCGGCAAGTCCGGCTGGGATCCCCGGCGTCACGGCTTCGACGCCTCGGTTCTCCACGGGCCGAGGCTTCCGTGGCCGCGACTGGGACGTTCTCTGCGGAAGCGGTTGCTGCCTCGCCTGGGCGTGCCCTCGGTCTTCTCCTATCGGGCGTTCGTTCGTCGTGGTTTTCCCGAGGTTGCGTCGCCTCAGCACTATCCGGTGGCGGTCCCCAGCTGGGACAACACACCGCGTGTCGGACGGCGTGGCTCGATCCTCCACGGTGCGACCCCGGAGCTGTTTCGATTGCATCTTCGCGAGGCACTGGGGCGCGTAGCAGAGCGGCCGCCTGAGCACCGGATCGTCTTCCTCAAATCCTGGAACGAATGGGCGGAGGGCAACTACCTGGAGCCGGACCACCGATTCGGCCACGGTTTCCTCAGGGTCGTTGGGGAAGAAGCTCGCCTCGCGCAAGCGCAGTGGCGCGGGGATGAGAGTGGTGCCGAGCTATCCCGGGTCGAGGCTCAGCTGCGCCCGTGAGCGGAAGTCCGGGAGGTGGGAGGACTCTCTGCGATCACGCGCCCGATCTTTCCGGCCTCGACCCGGTAGATTCGATCCGCAACCGAAGCGAGCTGCGGCTGATGCGAAATCGCGAGGATCGTCAGTTCGCGATGCAGGCGGCGCATGGATGCCCAGATTGCAGACTCGGTATCGGAGTCGAGTCCCGAAGTGGCTTCATCCATGATCAGAAGCTTCGGCTGGTGCACGAGCGCTCTTGCGATCGAGATGCGCTGCCGCTGACCCCCGGAAAGCCGTGACCCGCGTTCGCCCACGAGGGTGTCGACACCCTCGGGCAGCCGTGCCACGAAGTCCCAGGCACCCGCCAGGCGCAGGGCGCTCTCCACCTCCGGTTCGGCGATATCCTCTCCAAGCGTCACGTTCGTACGCACCGATTCGTGCAGCAGGAACATCTCCTGGGGCACGTAGCCGATCATGCCGCGCCAGGCGTGGACGTCGATGTCTTCCAGCGGCACTCCATCGATCCTGACCTGGCCGGAGTCGGGTTGGAGGAGCCCACAGACGAGATCGACGACGCTCGTCTTTCCCTCGCCTGACGCACCCACGAGCGCGGTGATCTGGCCGGCTCGAATCTCCATCGACGCCGCGTCCAGGATACGGTGGTCGTCGTAGCTGAATGCCACCCGATCCAGGCTGATCCCGTGCACGAGGGACGGGGTGCGACCCCCGCCGGTGGATTCCTGCTGGTGTTCCGCATGGGCGATCCGGTCCCGCAAGGCCCAATAGGCGCTCTCGTCGACGCACATCTGCTGGTACTGGCGCTGTGCCTTTCCCACGCTGGACATCATGTTGGTGAAGACCAGCGCCAGGATTCCCAGTTCGACGAGGGGAATCTTCCAGTAGGTCGCGGCGGCGTAGATACCCGCCGCCGCGAAGATGGCGTTCAGGGGCATCTGGACCGCCTTTCGCGCCTCGATGGACAGCACCTGCTTGCGGAGCGCGCGGTCGAGGCTCCGCGTGTCCTTCTCGAGCAGCGAGCCCAGGAGAGACTCTCTCGACATGGCCTTGAGCGGCTTCACGGCCTGCAGGCTGTCGGCCAGGCGGCGCAGGAGGGAGTGCATGAGCAGGGTCTGCTTCTGGCCGGCGCGGCGGGTGAGTCTCACGAAGTAGCGCATGGCACTCGTCACGATGCCAGCGGCGACGAGCGCGGCGAGCATGAATTCCCAGGAGACCGCGAAGGCGATGGCCAGATACAGGCATGCCTGAATGGACAGGGAGACGACCGTCCCGCCATTCATGTATGCGAGGGCCGCGCGACCGGCCTCTGCGGACATTGCGTTGGAGACCGCGCCGACTGATTGCTGCGTGTAGTAGCTCCAGCGAGCGGTCGCAAGCGCCCGGAGGAGCGCGAGCCTCAGATCGGTGATCATCCGGGCCGCCGTGTAGCCCACCTGTCGTCTGGCCAGGAGCAGGAGGGCACTCTGGGCGACGGTGGCCACGACGAAGAGAGACAGCAGGTTGCCCAGCGTGGCCTCGATTCCGAGCGCGTCGAGCGAGCTTCCCACCACCCGCTGCAGGGTGCTGGGCTCTTCGCTCGTCTCCGAGCCGATGAGGACGGCCAACAGGGGCAGGAGCATGGAGAGGCCGACGCCTTCCGCTGCGACCCCAACCAGCAGGCACGCGATCATCAGCGCCGAGCGCGCCGGATAGGTGCGGGTGATGTCGAGGAGCAGGTTCATTTTCAGGCCTCTGCAGCCCGCAGGGCGGAACTCGAAGGTCGTGCGGTCGGGCTCATGATCATGTGCCGAAGCGGTAGATCACCGGCTCCGTCTGCTCCACCGGATCCTCGATGCCGTGCCGACAGCGGGGCTGCCAGGGAAGCTGGAATCGCTCGAAGTTGGGGCTCTCCTGCGTGCGGTGTGCCTGCGGCTCGTGCCACAGGTGAAAAGCACGCGCCTCCCTCACAACGCTGATGGAGCGTGCCCCCGAACGGTGCATCCTCCGGGCCAGGTCATCGTCTTCCATGCCCCATCCCTGAAAGGTTTCGTCGTACCCGTTCAGCGCTCGCATCCTCTCCCAGCCGACGCTGTGGTGGGCGCCGAGAACAGTGGGTTTGTGGGGCGCGGCAAGCCCAAGGCGGCGGAGGAATGCCTTTCGCAGGTGTTTCCCGTGGCGCCTGGAGAACTCCCGACGCTCCTCGGGATCCGACGGCCCAGGCCGGGGGCCCGGCTCGACGCAATCGGGATCCAGCGCGGAGGTCTCCTCCCGCCCGAGATTTACCCGATGGCCCAACACCAGGTCGCCCCGGTCTCCCGCTCGAGCGTGGACGGCGATGGCCCGGGGAGCCAGGCAGATGTCCCCATCGAGCAGGACCAGCTGGGTTCCGCGCAGGCCCTCCTCCCCGAAATCGGCGGTCAGGGCGCGGATCCCGTTGTTGCGAACCTGGGCCACGCGCGTGATCCCATGGTGCCTGCGCTGCACCACGCGCAGCGGAAGCTTCCAGCGCTCGGATCCCTCGGCCGCGACCTTCCGAATATCGGCGTGGTCCGTGTCACAGCTGACCGTGACAGAGACGGCCGCCACCTCCTGATGTGCCAGGCCCCAAAGGACCCAGGAGAGGTGGCGGCTCGTGTGAGTACTGACGATGACGTGAACCCGCTTGGGCATCCTGGCGGTCGCATTCGGTGGCGGGGGTGACGCAGAGGATACATCACACCTGGGATTCACACCTGCCAGTAGACCGCGTGTCGATCGATCGGGTGGAGCTTGGCCTCGGCGCCCTGTTCTTGAAGGAACTCGGTTACCTTGGAGGAACCCGGTTACCGCCTCACGGCACGGGGGCCAGGAATGGTCTCTCGCCGCTCAGGTCGTATCGCTCCTCGGCCCGATCGGCTGCCAGGCTCGGTCGTTTCAGGCTCCAGGAACTCTCTTCGTAGAGAGAGGCGGTAAGGCAGCATTTCAGCAGATCCAGGTAGGCATCTCTGGGGTCGTTCCCCACTGCTTGAGCCAGGGCACTGGCCATCCGCTTCCGGCATCCATGGAATCCCGCTAGCGTCATCTACGCATAGGGGGGGGCATGTTCGAAAGGTGGGCGCGGTCGCCGCGGCTCATGCGCTATGCGCGCCAATACCGCAATGTGGAGGGCTGGTTCAACAGGAAGAGCGTCCTGCTCTGGGATGCTTTCCTCGAGTTCCAGGAGAGAGCCGATATCCGAGGCCATTTTCTCGAAATCGGTGTCTACCGCGGAAAGTCGGCGTTTCTCTCGACACTCTACAGCCGACCCGATGAGCAGTGCTGGTTCATCGATCTCCACATCGACCCCGATTTCCGCAGGTCGATGGAAACCCTCAAGCCCGAAAACGCCCACTATCTCGAGATGTCGTCCTTCGACCTCGATCGCCACGCACACGCCTGCTTCCAGGAGGCCGGCCGCTTTCGCTGGATCCACATCGACGGGAATCACGGCGAACGGGCGGTCCTCAACGATCTTCAGATCGCGTCCGAACTGCTGGGGCCTGACGGTGTCGTCGTGGTGGACGATTTTCTTTGCGCGTCCTGGCCCGGCGTGTCCGAGGGGGTGTTCCGCTATCTGCATGACCACGGGAACCGACTCGCGCTGTTCCTCTCGGGATTCAACAAGGGCTATCTGGTGCAGGTGGATGCCCTGGATCGCTACCGCGATTTCGTTCGCGATGGATTGTCAGCCCATCTTCGATCGCGGCGTTTCCGCGATTTCAGCCTCTTCGCGCCTGGCGCCGCGGACACCGGCGGCAGCACTCCCAGCTACGGCATCGGCAAGCGTTTCCGCGACCGCGATGTCGTCGTGTCGAACTGAGGAGCAGGGAACTCAGGTCCGCTCCGGCTCCAGGACCCGGTCCATGAACGCGGAGAGGCTGCGCTCGGTCCGGAATCGGGCGGCTGCAGCGCGCGAACGGGCCTCCAGTCGTTCGAATGACTTCGCCGCCTCGAGCGTCGCCGACGCGATGGACTCCGGGGTCCATCTCTCGTAGCTGACGAATCCGGCACCCATGCGTTCCGCTTCCCGCGCGAGGAAGCTTTCGCGAGGAATGACTGTCACCAGGCCCAGCGCAAGCGATTCCAGAAAGATTCCAGACCCCTGGTAGTCGGTTTTCGGACCCGGCTCGTATGGAAACAACATGATGTCGATGTTGGCGAGGTAACGGTAATACTCGCCGATGGGAAGATTCCCCTCGCGGAGATCGATCCGCGGCATCTCCGCGATCGGGCGGGAATCGAAGAGGTGCGACGGCGGGTTCTGGACATGCACCCGGAAGTGAACCTCTCCGTTTTGTCGGGCGACCTCCGCGATGATCTGCGGAACCAGGTGTGACCCGCGATCGAAGCGCCAGTACCCCACGTATCCGACGCACGGGGGAGCGTCACCAACCCGCTTCGCCCGATCTTCCAGCAGGTTCGACGAGATGTAGGGGCTGCAGTAGAGCGGGGCGAGTTCGACACGGTTTCGCATCCCGCTCATTCGCATGAAGTCGTTTCGCATCTCCCGGGTCTCGGCCAGAACGATGACCCGTTCCGGTGGGTAGGCCGCCACGCCATCGAACAGGGCTACGGCTTGTTCGTTGAAACCCCCATCGGGATCGCGATGGATGGGGTTGGCGAAGTAGATCACGGCGGTTGGGGCGTCTTCTCCTGATCGCGAGCGAAGCCAGGTTCCGATGCTGCCCGCACAACTGGTTTCGAGCGAATGGAAGATCACCACATCGTCGCGGAAGATGAATTCGCGGTCCAGCTCCAGGAACCGCAAGCGATTGAAGTCGTTCCACGCCTGGACCTTCCAGCGCCGCTTTCGCAGCTCCGACGGCGCCGGTCTCGGGGTCGACAGATGGGCGGGGGGGACGCTCTGCCAACGGGAACCCTTGACGAAAAAGGGAACGGCCCGGAGTGCCCGGCGGAGCTCCCGCGTGAGATCCAGGCGGCCGTAGCCCAGGCTCGAGATGCCGGGGCGGCGCTCCGCCTCCGTCAAGATCGCGTGGTTCATGTTGAAGTGATGCCCGAAGTGCTCCGCCAACTCCGGGTCGAATACGTGAACGACCCGCGCCGGATTCGCAAGTCGCGTTCGAGCCCGGACCAGAGGCCGCAGACGGAGCCGTGGGAACAGGAATCTGGCCAGGCGAAGCGCGGCGCGCGGGTGCCCTCGACGCACGAGCCTCGAAACCGCGGAAACGGAAAGCGAGCGCAACGAAGCGATCACGCGCGGTGCGATCACGTCGCGACGGTAGCAGCGATGCGAGTAGGTGTTCTTGTCATCACTTGTGGTGATTCGGAGGGTCTTCGCGCCTGTCTCTCCAGTGTCCGCCCACAGGCCCGGTCCTCTTGCTTCGCATGGATCCCAGGGGATCGCTCGAGGAATATACCGGCCTCACCGGATCCGGTCGGATAGTATGGGTGCCCATGAAGGCAGCGGTGTATTTCGAGACCGGGGCGCCGGAGGTCTTTCGTTACGAGGAGGTGGCCGATCCGGTGTGTGAGCCGGGCGGCGTGCTGATCGACGTGCGCGCGGTGAGCATCGAGGGGGGCGACGTTTTGAATCGCGCCGGCGGCATGCTGGCCGCGAAGCCCCATATCGTCGGGTATCAGTGCGCTGGCGTCGTGGCCGAGGTGGGGGCCAACGTGCGCGACCGCAGCGTGGGCCAGCGCGTGGTGGCGGTGAATCTCAACGGCTCCCACGCCGAGCGCCGGGCGGCGCCGGTGGCCAACACCTGGGTGGTGCCCGACGACGTCGATCTCGAGGAGGCCTCCTGCGTGCCCATCGCCGTGGGCACGGCCGACGACTGTCTCTTCGAGTTCGGAAGGCTGGCGGCCGGCGAAACGGCGCTCATCCACGCGGGCGCCGGTGGGGTCGGCATGGCCGCCATCCAGCTGGCCAAGCGAGCCGGCGCCACGGTGCTGGCCACGGCCTCGAGCGACGAGAAGCTCGAACGCCTGAAGGAATTCGGCCTGGATCACGGCATCAACTATCGCGAGCGGGATTTCGTGGAAGCCGTGCGTGAGCTCACGGGGGGACGCGGGGCCGATGTGGTGCTGGATTCTATCGGCGGTCACATTCTCGAGCAGAGCATCCAGGCGGCGGCCTACCGCGGGCGCATCACCAGCGTGGGCGGCGCCGGTCGCGACGAGTACCGCCCGGATGTCACGACCCTGCGCCCCGCGAACAAGTCGCTGATCGGCATCTTCTTCGGTGCCGAGTTGGCCCTGCACCACGATCGCGTGCACCCGATGGTGGCAAACCACATCGCCGACCTGGCCAAGGGGACCCTGCGCGTGGTGATCGACAGCCGCTTCCCGCTGGCCGAGGCTGCCGAGGCCCATCGCCGCATCGAGAGCCGCCAGGCCTTCGGCCGCGTCCTGCTCATCCCCTGAGAAGAGTGGCCCCGCGAACCCTCAAGAAGTGGCTGATCGCGATCGCCGTTCTCTACCTCGTCTTTCCGCGCGACCTCGTTTTCGACTTCCTGGGGCGTGGTCTCGGCCTGATCGACGATCTGCTGGTCATGGTCCTACTGGCCTGGTTCTATCGCAGGCACCTGCGGGGCATGGCCGCGCGCGAAACGCAGGAGGGTGAGGGGCGGGAGCGCGACGCGCGTTCGAGTCGTGTGCACCCGGCGGCGTCCTGGTTTGATGCGTATGAGGTTCTGGGAATCCCCGCTTCGGCCTCCGCGGAAACGATCCGATCCGCCTACAAGGCCCGCATGAACGAATACCATCCCGACAAGGTGGCTCACCTGGGCAGGGAGCTCCAGGAACTCGCGCATCGCAAGACGTTGGAGATCCAGCAGGCGTATCAAGAGCTGGATGGAGGGATCCGATCGACGCCGCGGAGATGAGGGCCGCGCAGCGGCTACTGCACGTAGCCGAACGAGCGGAGTCTTTCGACCCGAGCGGGATCCTGGGCTTTGGATCTGTCCTCGAGCGCTCGCTCAGAGCTTCACCCGGGAAATGCGCGTATAGGCGCGCTGGGTCGTTTGCGCTTCGAATAGGGTTTCGAGCTGAAACTGCGGATCCAGCGTTACCGACAGCTCGGTAGGTTGGTGATCGGAGTACCGGATCTCCTGGAGAACCAGGATGTTCCTGTACCGGTGATCCCGGAGGTCCTCCAGCAGGACTTCCCGGTTGACGTTCGCGTACCCGCCCGAAACGGTTCCCCAGCCATACACCAGGTACCAATAGGGCGGTTCGAAGATGATCAGATTGTCGCGCTCCGGGTAGTGCTCATTCAGGTAGTCGAGATTTGTGTAGTGCTCGCGAAAGCTGCCCCGGTAAGCGCTGCTGTGGTGCTCGGCGGCGATGGGCCAGTACAGGGTGATCAAACCGACAGCCATCACCACCGCGTAGTTCCTGGAGAGCCGAAAGTGGTCGATCGCTCCTGCCACGAAGAGCAGCGCCAGAAGCGCAAGTACCGGTAGGAAGACGATTCCGAATCGGCTGGAGACGAACTGCGTGAGGTCGCCGTAGTAGTAGGCGAAGATCACGGTGGCCTGCACGATGCAGGAGAGTGCGGCGAGCACCAGCGTGGCGCTCAGTTCGGAAGGAATCCGGGTCCGGTGGCGCCAGAGGCGATGGGCGGCGTAGAGCCCGCCGAGGAGAGCCAGATAGAACACGGGCGGAACCGAACCGTACCGGGTCTCCCCGTGGCTGAAGAAGGTCCAGGCGTTCCCCAGGTTCTCTGGAATCCGGGAAAGGGCGAAGAGGGAATCGTCGCCCCCGATCCCGAACTGCCCCGGATCGCTCACCAGGCGGCGTTGCCAGAGAACGGGAAGGAACAGCAGAGGCAGGATCACCGAGCGGTAGGTCAGGGAACCATAATCCGATGGCCGAAGCTGGAACACGAGGAACAGGCCGAAGCACAGCACCCAGAGCGGCGACTCGTAACGGATCTGCGCCAGGATCACGAGCGTCAAGGCCAGCCGTTCCAGGTTCCGCGTCTTCCTCTCGACCAGGAACCGGTGAAGGAGCCAGAAGGCCCAGAGCACGAACAGCAGATTGACGATCTCGAACCCGCCCGCCGTGCTGTAGGTGACCAGCATCGGAAACGAGGCCAACAGCAGCATCCCCACGCAACTCCAGAAGCGCGTGAAGCGGGTCTGCAGGAGCAGATAGAAGATGAAGAGACACCCTCCTGCGGCCGCTGCGTTCACGCCGAAGACGTTCTCAGCGCGGTACCCGGTAAGCGTGTGAACGATCGACACGAAGAACGGGAAGAACAGGGGACGCCTTCCCAGGTACGAACTGACGATCTCCTGGTCGCCGAAGACATACAGGGTGTCCTGGGCTACGAGAATCGACTGGTCGTGGTACATGGAGAAGGAGACAGCGGCGAGATGGATCTCGTCGCTGAAGACCCGGAACTTCGGTTCGCTCACGAGCACCATGGCGACGACTGTCAGGATCGCCAGGCCGAGCGCCGGTCCGTGCTTCCGGAACAGGGTCCGCCAGGGGAGGTTCCAGTTCTCGGGAAGCAGGGTCTGGAGCCACAGCAGGAAGGTGCCGAGCAGCACGAACCAGGTCGTCGATCGATACAGAATCTCGGCGTGGTCGATGGGTGGAATGCACCACATCGCAATCGCGACGCACGCAGAGATCGCTACGGCGGCCACCTTCTCGATGGCGTCGTAGTGCTGCCAGATCGCCTTCATCGACCCGGTTTATCGGATCACTCTCGTGTGTGGTTGAGGCCGTCCGAGGCACCCGGTGGCCCCGGGTGCGCGGATCAAGCCCGCTTCGAACCCCTGCGCTTCGACGGGGTGGGCGCGTTCTTCGCGACGAAGCGGTGGTCCTCGATGAGCTGGAGCAGGTCGAAGGCGCTGAGGACACCCACCACCTTCTGCTCGTGTGTAACCACCACGCGGTGGATCCTGTGGTTACGCATCACTCGCGCCGCCGTGCTCACGTCGTCGTATTTTGTCACCGTGTAGATCTTCTCGGTCATGATCGTATTCACCGGGGAGCCACCCTTGAGCCCCGCGACCAGGTCGGTGGCCGACACGATCCCGATGGGGGCCCCCTCGGAGTCGACCACCGGGATGGCGGTGACCCGGTTCCGCTCCATCAGCCCCCGGACGTGGTCGATGCTTGCGTGGGGCTCTGTGGTGATGACGGATTCGGTCATCAGCTCGTGGACCTTGGCGTTCATTCGGGCTCCCGGTTGGCAGGGGTTACGAAGGTCGCGATGGGAATCGGGACGAGACCGATCACGAGTCGCCTCCCCCCATTCGCCGGCGCAGCGACGCGACCGCCTGTTGGATCCACTCCGTAGACTGATCGCCCAGATCGGAGAGATCCGTGCGCAGTTCCTCGAGGGTCGACTCGATTTCCTCGCGGCGCCGCCGTCGCGGCGCCGCACGCCGCGCACCAAGCACCTCGCCGCGCACGGTCTCCCGCAAATCGCCGAGTTCGCGCCCCAGCTCCGCCACCACATCGTCCAGGGCCAGCAGGCCCACCACACGACCCTTGCGAAGAATGGGAATGCGCCGCACCGCGCGGGTTCGCATGCGATCGAGCACCTCCTGGAGCGGCTCCTCGGTCGAACCGGTCACCAGATCGCCGGTCATGACGTCCGACGCGATGGTCTTCTCCGGATCGCGGCCCGTCGCGACTGCGCGGCGCAGGAGATCCCGGTCGGTCACGATGCCGAGCGGCCCTCCCGCGTCGTCGACGACCACGACGCAGCCGACGGCGTACAGATCCATGCGGTCGGCCACGTCGATGAGCGACGCACCCGGGCCCACCTTGACAACCTGGGTCTCGTAATGTCCAACGTCTCGCATGAGAACTACTCCCCGATCGCACCCGGAGCGAGCGCGTGGTCTCCGCGAAGATCCGCGGGAAACTGGTGCCGGACCACGGTGGCCACTGCGGACAGCTCGCTCGAGATGAGCTGGAGCATGTCGTCGCAGGTCACGAGGCCAGCGAGCTTCCCGGTCTCTTCGTCGACAACGGGAATGCGGCGGAGCGCGTTCTTCCGCATGAAGCGGATCGCGATCCAGATGGGTGCGCCCGACGTGACGGTGATGACCGGCACGTGCATCACCGCGGAGAGCGGTGTTGCATCGGCATCGATCCGCCGCCGGATCGCGCCGAGCGCAAGATCCCGGTCGGTCACCATGCCAACAGGCCGGTGCGCGTCGTCGACGACCACCAGACATCCCACACCAAGCGAACCCATCCGCACTGCGGCGTCTCGAACGGATTCGTTCGGCGTCGCAGTGGCGATCTCGGTTCGGCAGTACTCCGCTACCGGCATGGCCGCCTCCCGGGCGCGACGGCGCCCACCCGGATGCAAAGCAAACCGCATGCCGCGGGTTCATCCGCAGGCTGTCCGGGACCGAGACCCACCGGTGCGGACGGGACACGACTCCCCATCGGCGGGGCACATCGTCCCAGTTGTCCCGGTTTGGCGCGCCCCTCGGCTCGAAGGCCCCGATTCGGGCTCGGAACGGGAATTGCAGCCCATCCCGAGACGAGCCGGCGAAAGCCCACCTCCAAGGCAGCCACCATGCATTTCTCCGAACGGCTCACCGCTCTCGACGCCTCGTTTCTCGACCTGGAGGACGAGCGCACCCACATGCACGTGGCCGCGCTCCTCGTGTTCGAAGCGGGCCCTCTGCGGCGCGCGGACGGCGGCCTCGACATCGATCGTGTCCGGGCCCTGATCGCCTCGCGGCTGCACGACGTGCCGCGCTATCGCCAGAAGCTGGCCCGGGCCCCCATTTCGGATCACCCCATCTGGGTGGAGGACCGGAACTTCAACCTGGACTACCACGTTCGGCACACGGCGTTGCCCCCGCCCGCCGACGACCGCCTGCTCAAGCGGCTCGCGGGGCGAATCATGAGTCAGAAGCTCGATCGCGAGAAGCCGCTGTGGGAGCTGTGGGTGGTGGAGGGTCTGGCCGACGATCGCTTCGCAATCATCACCAAGGCCCACCACTGCATGGTGGACGGCATCGCGGGCATGGCCGTGATCGCAACGCTTCTGCGCCCGACCCCCGACGACACCATCGAGGAGCCCTCATCCTGGTTCCCGCGGCCGCGACCGTCCCGAGCACGAATGCTGGTCGACGAGGTGGCCCACCGGGCGCGGGCACCGTTCGGGCTCCTGCGCCGGGCCCGCGAAGCCGTCGAGAATCCGGTGGGCACGGCTCAATCGGCGCTGGATGCTGCCTGGGCCGTGGCCGAGACCCTGGCGGGCAGCCTGCGTCCCGCCTCGGACACGCCGCTCAACCCCGACCACATCGGCCCCTACCGTCGCTTCGATTGGCTGCGCTTCGATCTGGATGCGGTCGCGGAGGTGAAGAGGCGGTTGGGGGGCACGGTCAACGACGTAGTGCTCGCGACCGTGGCGGGGGGCATCGGCGAATTCCTGAAGAGGCGACGGCTAACGCTCGAAGATCTCGACTTCCGCGCGATGATCCCAGTCAACGTGCGCCCGAGTGCAGACCACGGAAAGCTCGGCAACCGGGTCGCCATGTTGATGGCCGCGCTTCCCGTCGGCGAGCCCGATCCCCTGCGGAGGCTCGAGCGCGTGATCGCAACGACTCGAGAGCTCAAGCACTCGCGACGAATCCGCGGCGTCGAGCTGATGGAGGAACTGAGCGACTGGACGACGACGGGACTCATCACCCAGTCGACGCGGCTGGCCGCCCGGATCCGCGCCTTCAACCTGGTGGTGACAAACATCCCCGGCCCCCAGACCCAGCTCTACCTGCTGGGGGCACCCTTGCTCGCGCCCTATCCCATGGTCCCGCTCTACTCGAATCAGGCGCTGGGGATCGCGCTCTTCAGCTACTGCGGCGGGCTCTTCTGGGGGTTCAACTCCGACTGGGACCGCCTTCCGGATCTGCACGACCTGGTCGAGTGCTTCGCCCTCGACTTCGAGAAGCTCCGGAAGGCCGCGTCTCGGACGCCGAAACCATGAGAGAGGTAGACCATTGAACAAGATTCCTTCGATCCAGTCGGTGATGACCCCGTTTCCCTATTCGATCTCGACCGAAGCGCCCCTGCGCCGGGCGCGCCAGATGATGCTCGAGCACGAGGTCCGTCATCTCCCGGTGGTTCGGAAGGGGAAGCTCGCAGGCGTGATCACCGATCGGGATCTGAAGCGGGCCCTGGATCCCGCCATGGGCCTGCCGCCGAAAGACGAGCTTTTCGTTTCCGATGTGATGGTGCACAACGCCTATGTGGTGGAAACCTCGGAGAGACTCGACTACGTGCTACTCGCCATGGCCGAGGAGCACATCGGGTGCGCGCTCGTAGTCAAGGAAGGCAAGCTCGTCGGGATCTTCACGACGACCGACGCATGCCGCGTGTTCGGTGCACACCTGCGGCGGGATCTGCCCGAGGGCGACGGCGAGGCGGCCTGACGCCTGCCTGGTGGGATGAGACCCCACACTGAGGCTACAGTGGCCGCCGCATGGACGACTCCAACATCGAGTTTCTCGCTCACCACGACACCGCGATCGGCACGCTGATCCTGCGTCGCCGGGAACTGCTCTCCAAGCCCGGAACCGTGGTCACGGAGATCACGCTGGACCACGCGTTCCTGATGAGCAGCTACATCACGGTCTCCGAGCGCGCACTCTCACGCATCGCCCTGGAGATGCACACGGGAGACCCGCTCCAGGTCCTGGTCGGCGGGCTCGGCCTCGGATACACGGCCTGGGAGGCCCTGCAATCGCCCCGGGTGGCGCGGGCCGAGGTCGTTGAATTCTCGCCCGCGGTGATCGCCTGGATGGCGGAGGGCCTCGTCCCGCTCTCGAGCCAACTGGCTGCTGAGCCGCGCGCAGAGATCGTGGAGGGAGACGTGTTCAAGAGACTCTCGCTTCCCCCCGACCTGGCGGCGCCACTATTCGATCTGATCCTGATCGACGTAGACCACTCTCCCGCCGAGCCCCTGAACGACGCAGGCAACGACGGTTTCTACACGGCCGAGGGCCTGCGCGCAGCACAGCGCCACCTGGCGCCCGGCGGCGTGCTCGGCGTGTGGTCCTATGCCGAGAGCTCGCCGTTCGCCGAGGCGCTGCGCGAGACGTTCCGGGAGGTCCGCATCGAGCCCGTGACCTTCATGAACGATCTCATCGACGAGGAGACCACGGACTGGCTCTTCTTCGCACACGACTGAGCCACCCCACCCAGAGATCGCGTGCCTGCGCATCGAGGGCCCGCTGGCCGGGCCGACCCAGGCCCTAGCTGGCGAGCAGGCCGTAGCACCAGTAGAGGACGATCGCGATCTGGCCGACGAAGAGCGTCGCGCGGACCATGACGAAGGGCACCGATGTGGAGATCAGGTGTACCACCGACTGCCCGATGCGCAGATAGAGCAGCACCATCGCGAGCGGGTCCGTCACGGCGGCCTTGCCCGCTACCACCGCAACCAGGCCGACTGTCCCGGCGATGGGCAGGAACTCGAGGCAGTTGAGGTGCGCACGGGTCCAGCGCTGGCCGAGTCCTTGCAGGTCGGACCCGTCCGCCGTGAAGCTGTTCACTGCCTTCTTGGTTCGCTGGGCGTGCAGGATCCGAAAGTTTGCGAGGCCAAAGACCAGAAGGGTCGTCCAGGCGGCGAACGCGACCAGAGCGGTGAGAGTGGGGCTCATCAGGTCCTCCTTGTCGGCGCAGCCGGGTGGGCGGCGCCTATTCGGCCCCACACTATCAGAGCGGGCTCCCGGAGGGTTGGATCGTGTTCTGGAGCTGGAGTTGATAGAAGCTTCAATCGGCGTTTTGGCCGGGGGATAAAGCAATGGGGATCGACCCGGTCGTCGTGACGATCGTGGCAGCGGATCTCGCGGTCCCCAGCGACGGTTGAGTCGGCTCCCACTTCGCTACGCTGACGAGACCCCAAGGGAGGTGCCAGATGAGCGTCGGCGAGACTCCGCTCGAAGAACTCGACGTCATCGGCCCCGACGTCTACGCCCGGGGCGGCGCCCCCCATGAAGTCTGGCGACGTCTCCGACGCGAGTCGCCCGTCCACTGGTTCGATCTTTCGGGGGGTGTGGGCTTCTGGGCGGTGACGCGACGGTCGGACATCGTGTGGATTTCGAAGCAGCCCGAGCGCTTCGTCAATGGACCCCGACTCGCGATCTTCGAGGAGGGCGCCCCTGTGGAGGGGGAGCGCACCTTCGTCCGTCAGCTCCTCAACATGGATCCGCCCGAGCACGGCGCATACCGCAAGGCCGCGGCCCACTGGTTCACGCCCCGAGCCATCCAGCGCCGGCGCCCCGAGGTCGAGCGGATCACCCGCGATCTCCTCGACAAAATGGCCGGCGATGGCGAGATGCGTGAGGGTGACTTCGTGAGAGATCTCGCAGCACCGCTCACCCTGAGCGTATTGGCCGACATGCTGGGTGTTCCCCGCGAAGACTGGGATCAGCTCTTCCGCTGGACCAACCAGGTCGCTGGTGCATCGGATCCGGAATACCACGGGGAGGAGGGTCCAGGCTTCGGCTCGATCGAAGCGACGCGAAACGAACTCTTCGGCTACTTCGCAAAGCTCGCCGAAGCGCGGCGCGCCGAGCCCCGCGACGACATCGTGAGCGTTCTCGTCGGCTCGCGGGTCGACGGCGAGCCCATCCCTCCCCTGGAGCTTCTCTCCTACTTCTTCCTGCTGGTGATCGCGGGCAACGAGACCACCCGCAACGCCGCGAGCGGCGGCCTGCACGCGCTCATCGAAAACCCGGATGAGAGGGTCCGACTGAAGGCCAACCCGGATCTCGTCGATACGGCTGTCGAGGAGATCGTGCGCTGGACTTCGCCGGTCAACCAGTTCTGCCGCACCGCTGTCGAAGACGTGGAGCTCCACGGAAAGAAGATCCGCGCCGGCGACGCCTTCTGTCTCTTCTACGGCTCGGCGAACCGTGACGAGGAGTTCTTCGAAGAGCCGGATCGCTTCAAGGTCGACCGCCGCCCCAACCCGCACCTGGGCTTCGGAATCGGCGAGCACTTCTGCCTGGGTGCCAGCCTGGCGCGACTCGAACTGCGCGTCATCTTCCGCGACCTGGCCCGGCGCCTCGAACACATCGAGCTCGCCGGGCCCGTCGATCGCATGCGCTCGAGTTTCCTATGCGGCGCCAAACGGATGCCCATCCGCTATCGCCTGAATCCGAGCAGCGGGTGATCCCACGCTATCGTCGAGCCCGTCTGCAAACCAGGAGCCCGCCAATGTCTTCCCCCTCCCCCAGCTACCGCGTCATCCAGTGGTCCACCGGCAACGTGGGTCGCTATGCACTCCGAGGCATCATCAACCACCCCCAGCTCGAGCTGGTGGGTGTCTACGTCCACAGTGAAGCCAAGGCGGGCAAGGATGCAGGCGACCTGTGCGGCCAACCGCCCACGGGCGTCCTCGCCACGAACAACGTCGAAGACATCCTGGCCATCGACGCCGACTGCGTCGTCTACACCGCAACCGCCGACCGACGCCCCGGCGAGGCCGTGAAGGACATGGCGGCGATCCTCGCCAGCGGGAAGAACGTGGTGTCGAGCTCGGTGGTCGGGCTCGTGCATCCCAGGAGCCTCAAGGGCTCGTTCACCAGCGACCTGGAAGCTGCGTGCGCGGCTGGAGGTGTGTCGTTTCTCACGTCGGGCATCGACCCGGGCTTCGCGAACGACCTCCTGCCGCTCGTGCTCTCGGGACTCTCCGAGCATTGGTCGGAGATCCGCATTCAGGAGATCATCAACTACGCCACCTACGACCAGCCGGAGGTGCTCTTTGACACCATGGGATTCGGTGGCTCGCTCGACGAGAAGCCCATGCTGCTCATGCCGGGCGCCCTCACCTTCGGCTGGGGCGGCGTCATCCGGATCCTCGCAGAGGGGCTCGGGGTCGAGCTCGACGAGATCCGCGAGGAGCATGAACGCCGTCCGGCCACCAGGCCCATTTCGATCGGCGAGCACACCGTCGAACCCGGCACCACCGGCGCCATGCGCTTCCAGGTGCAGGGCATCGTCGATGGGCACGTGGCGCTGGTGGTCGATCATGTCACCCGGCTGGATGACGACCTGGCCCCGGAATGGCCGAGTGGCAACGGCGGCTACCGGGTGCTCATCACGGGGGTGCCCAGCATGAGCGTCGAATACGAGTTCGCCGACGAGCACGGCGACCACGCCGTGGGCGGCGTCATCCTCACGGCAGCGCGCATCGTGAACGCCATCCCGGCGGTGTGCGAGGCCGAGCCGGGGTTGCTCTCGGCGTTGGATCTGCCACGGGTGACAGGCAAGGGACTGTTCCGGCCGTAAGCGCCGGGAGCGGCGCGCTTGGACCGTCAGCCGAAGCACCCCCGCGAGTTCGATCCTTTCGACCCGGGCGTCTTGGAAGACCCGTGGGACTTCTTCGCGGCGCTGCGCAGGGAGGCTCCGGTCTTCCAATTACCCGGTGGGGTCTACACCGTCATCAGTCGCTTCGAGGACGTGCGACAGGCCGCGCTGTGTCCGGAAACGTTTTCGTCGAACCTGGTGGCGCTGCTCATGCAGGGCGAGGCCACGGGCGACAGCCCGAGTGTCTTCGAAGTGCCCACTGGCTTCGCGCAAGCCGTCGATGTGCTCGCCATTGCGGACGCCCCGGACCACACACGCCAGCGCAAGCTCTCGAACAAGGCCTTCTCCATGCGGCGCGTCTCGGGCATCGAGCCGCGCCTGCGCACCCTGGCGGAGAATCTGGTGGCTGGGTTCCTCTCGCGAGGCAGGGCGGATTGGGTCAGGGAGATGGCGGTGCCACTGCCTGTCACCATCATCGCCGAACTCATCGGCCTTCCGTTGGCCGACACGCAAGATCTCAAGCGTTGGTCCGACGCATCGGTCGCTCTGTTGAGCGGCATCAACGCGCCGGAGCAATTGAGAGCCAACGCACGTGAGGTCAGCGCAATGTTCGAGTACCTGGCGAAGCAATTCGATTCCGGCTGTCATGCACCCGGAAATGACGTCCTGGGTGACTTGATCAGGGCCTCGCAAGATCCGAACAACGCGCTGCGCCGCGACGAGGTCGTTTCGATCCTGGTGCAGCTGCTCACGGCGGGAAACGAGACGACCACCAGCTTGATCGGCAGTGCTCTCATGCTGATGCTGAAGCACCCGGATCTGGAGGCGCGCCTGCGTGGAGACACGAGCCTCCTGGAGCCCTTCATCGAAGAGGCCATTCGCCTCGAATCTCCCTTCTATGGGCATTTTCGCGTGGTGCGAAGAGACACCGAGGTGGCGGGCGCTCCGCTCGCCGAAGGTACGCGGTTGATGCTGCTGTGGGCATCGGCGAATCGGGACGAGAACGAGTTCGAAAGGCCGGAAGAAATCGACTTGAATCGACGCAATCTCAGGGGACACCTGAGCTTCGGTATCGGCGTTCACTACTGCATCGGTGCAGCACTCGCGCGTCTCGAGACGCGCGTGGCGCTGGAGACCCTGCTGGCCCGCACCCGCTCACTCAGCCTCGCCCGAGAGAATGACTTCAGCCACGTGCCGAGCCTGTTCGTTCGCAGCCTGAATGCGCTGCACGTCGAGTTCGACCCGGTCCCTTGAATTGCCGACCCCAGGACGCCAGCGCCACGTATTGATGGGAACCTCAATCGGCGTTTTCGCAGGGTCGCCGCAATGCAGCGATGAAGCCCGGAAGGCCTCCCCCCACGGATTGGGTGCACGGGGGGCTGATGGTCAACAGAAGTCCGGGCACATGGTCTACACCTCGTCGTTGTCGGCCTTGGGCGTCGAGATCCCCGGCAGCCGTAGCTCCTTCACGATCCCGGCCCTGGCTACAGGTAGAGGCCAAGCCCCTGGCCGGGCTTGATACGCGGCTCCTCCCGGTTCCCGCGCTCCGTCAGCACCTCGTGGTGCGTGGCGCCGCCGAACATCTGCTTGAGCCGGTCGTCCCACTCATCGGCCGTCCGGGCAACGACGTCGATCGTGAAGCCGAGTGTTTCTTCGTTGAGCGTGTCGCCGAGAAGTGTTTCGTCGAACCAGATCGCGTTGTGTTCCGCATCGAGGGCGAAGCGCCCGAAGGTGAGCCCGAAGTTGAGCCGCGCCAGGAAGAGCCCCAGCTCCGGCGCCACCACCACGCCCACGTTCGTGACGGCGAATACGCGCACGACGGCCGGCCCCCCGGGCAGGGCGCGTGGGGCCACCACCACCTGCACATCGCCGATCGCCAGGAGGTAGTCGCCGTCCGGGTCCTGCTCCACGTCTCCGTCGATCATCCCGCCGATCACGCTTTCGACGCGCTCCCGCACCTCGGCGAGCTTGATGCGCGCGTCGTGCTCGGCCTTGTGGCTTCCGTGCAGTACGTCCACGGCGATGTCCGGCTTCTCCTCGAAGAGTTCGCTCAGGAGGCTCCACATGAGATCTACGACGGTGTCGGAGTCTGGGGCGACGCGCAGCCACGGGCTCTTGGGGTCGGCCGGGTCCTCGCAGGCGAAGCCGCGCTCCAGCAGGGCCGCCCGCGCCGTTTCCGGCAGCTCCGGTGCGCCCGCGGGGCGACCCGGGACCCGCACCTCGAGTCCCTGATCCTCCCGGCGGGTCGCCTCGAGCCTGTGAAGCGGCCGCCCCACCGGGCTCACCGCCACGAAGTGGAAGGGTTCGAGCCCCTCGACCTCTCCGCGGAGATAGGCGTTCGTCGCGTCGCGGTTGCCCATCCGGGCCATGGTACTCGGCACCTCGCCGGAGGGGGCAATTTCTTCCGGCTCGAAGTCCCCCGACGCCCCCCGCGCCGCACCCACCCGGCCGGATCCCGGGCACCGCGGCGGCGCTGGCGCCTTGTTGTCGGGCGGCGCTTGCGGAATGCTAGGGCCTTGCCACGCGGATACGGAGGTGCGACTCGTGGGCGAATTCGACGCGATCAGGAAGCGGCTCGAGGGCCGGCTCGACAATCTCGTCGAGCGCGTCTCCAGGATCGAACGGGATATGCGGAAGCCTGGACACCCGGACTCGGGGGAGCAGGCCACGGAACTCGAGAACCAGGAGGTGCTGGAGAAACTGGAGCTGGCCGAGACCCGCGAGGCAGACGACATCCGCAACGCCCTGGCCAGAATCGAGTCGGGAACCTACGGAGCCTGTGGTCATTGCGGAGAACGGATCGACTCCAGACGCCTCGAGGCCGTCCCGTTCGCGAATACGTGCATCGGCTGCGCCGAGTAGATCAGAGCGGGACTCTCGAGGCGGCTGCGATTCGCAACGTGCGATCCTTCGATCGGGCGGAATGACGTTGCGACAGCGACCTGGCCCCCTACGTAGGCCTCGGGCGGCGTTCTCGGAGCCACAGGTGAGCTACGTTTCCGCCGTCCCCCTCGAACCGGGACGGCTGAGAGCCGCCATGCACTGGGCCGACAAGATCGCCCTTCGCGCCGAAGGGCCGCAGCTGGTGAACGACTCGAAGACGCCGTCTGGGCGGGTCCACGTGGGCGCGCTGCGCGGCGTGCTGATCCACGATGCGATCGCCCGGGCGCTGCGCGATCGCGACATCCCCGTGCGTTACCAGTTCGGAGTGGACGACTACGACCCGCTGGACGAGCTGCCTGCCGGCCAGGAGGAGTTCTTCCGCCCGTGGCTGGGTCGTCCCCTGTGCGACGTGCCGGCGCCCCCGGACAGCCCCGCCGGCGACATGGCCGAGCACTTCATTTCCGAGTTCTTCGAGATCTTCGACGAGCTGGGGGTGAAGACCGAGCGTTACCGCATGCGCGACGTCTACCGCGAGGGCCGTTTCAACGAGGCCATCGACGTGATCCTGAAGCACGCGGACCAGGTGCGGCGCATCTACCGGGAGGTGAGCGGCTCGGTCAAGGAGGACGTCTGGTACCCCTTCAATCCCGTCTGTGAGCAGTGCGGGCGCATCGCCAGCACCCTCGTCACGGCCTACGAGGGCGGTCAGGTCACCTACACCTGCCGCAACGAGGCCCTGGGGGTGGGGGAATCCTGCGGGCAAACGGGCACGGTCTCGCCCTTCGACGGCCGGGGCAAGCTGCCGTGGAAGCTCGAGTGGGTGGCCAAGTGGCACGTGATGGGCGTAACGATCGAGGGCGCCGGCAAGGACCACACCACCAAGGGGGGATCCCGCGACGTGGGCGATCGTTGCCTGCGCGAGATCTTCCAGAAGGAGCCGCCCCGGAACATCCCGTACGAGTTCTTCCTGTTCGGGGGCGCCAAGATGAGTTCCTCCAGGGGTCTGGGCGCCTCGGCTCGTGACGTGGCCGACATCCTGCCGCCGGAGATCCTGCGCTTCCTGATGATCCGGACCCAGCCCAACCGACCTGTGGAGTTCTCGGGCGAGCGCGAGCAGATCGTGAAGCTCTATAACGAGTTCGACCGCTACCACGAGCGTTCCCACAACGAGCCGGCGGCGCGTGACGACGAGAAGCGCGCGTACCAGCTCTCGTTGGTCGATCCGGAGAACGAGCAGGGCTACTTCTACACTGCGAGCTTCCCGTTGGTGTTGACGCTGCTCACCATGCCGCACCTGGATCTGGCGCGGGAGATCGAGAAGCGCAAGGGAAGTGCGCTCGACGACCACGAGCACCGCGATCTCGAGCAGCGCGTGGCCCGTGCCCGGGCCTGGGTGGAGCGCTACGGCGACGAGGCCGATCGGAGCGCCGTTCAAGAGAAACTTCCGGCGAGCGCGGATTCGCTCTCGGCTGCGCAGTGCGGCTTCCTGCACCAGCTGGCCGATCTGGTCGACACCGCGCCGTGGGAAGAGGAGGGACTCCAGGCCCGGATATTCGATGCCGCGCGGCTCACTCCGGTCGCCGCCGGCCAGGCCTTCGAGGCCTTCTATCGCGTGTTCCTCGACTGCGAGCGCGGGCCGCGGGGAGGCAGCCTGCTGTCGTTCCTGGGCCGCGAGTTCTCGGTGGGTCGTCTGCGCCAGGTGGCCTGCAACCCGAGCCAGGTGTGGGAGGCCACGGCCATCTGCGAGTCGGATCTGGGCGAGTGGATCGCCAAGAACCACAAGAAGATCGACGCCGCGCAAGCGTGCATGCGGACGTCGGAATCCGGCGCCAGCTATCTCGAGGTGCGGGCAACCTTCAGCAACGGTCGCCAGTTCCTGCAGCGGGTCACGTTGGGGGGCGGCGCCGAGCCGGATGCGCGCGCGGTGCTTTCGCGCATTGCCAGCGAGCGCGATTTCGAGATCGGGTGGGCCGAGAATCAGACCGGGAAGTAGCGGCGGGCCGCGCGCACACGCAGGTCAGCAAGCTAGGCGCCGGGGTTCTCGATCAGCGCGCGCAGCTTACGGACGCTGTCGGCCTGCCCGACCACGAGCAGGCGGTCCCCCACATGCAGCGTGAGGTCCGGGCTGGGACTCGTGGTCGCCGCCCCGTTTCGGTGGAGGGCCACGACGCTCGCGCCGGTGCGCCGCCGCACTTCGAGCGACGCCAGCGTGGCGCCTTCGAGGAGCCCGGCTCCGACCTCGAGCCACACCGATCCCACCTCGCTCAGCACCTCCGCCAACCAGGGGTCGAGGATCGCCTCAGGCGTTCGCAGGAAGACGTAGCCCTCCTCGCGCAGCTCGGCCGAGAAGCGCGCGGCGGAGTCCTCGGGGACGCCAAACCGATGGAGCATCTCGCGGAGCAACTCGAGGGTCGACTCGAGATCCTGGGCAACGACCTTCGTGGCTCCGGCCGACTGCAGTGCATCGACGTGGGCCACGTAGTGCGTGCGCGCCAGGATGATTGCGCGCGGTGCGAGTCGGCGGGCCAGGCTCACGACCTCGCGCGTCGCCTCGAAATCCGGCAGGGCCACCACGACCAGCTGGGCCCTGGCGGTGCCGACCCGCTCGAGGATCGAGCGTCGGGTGGCGTCGCCGAACACCACGGGCTCGCCTCGCCGCGTGGCCTCCCGCACGGTCACGGCATTGGTCTCGATCGCGGAGTAGGAGATGCCCTGCGCCTTGAGAACACGTGAGAGGTTCTGGCCCGTGACACCGAATCCCACGAGCACCACATGGTCGCCCGCGGATGCGGGCGCCTCGGAGGGCGCGGCCTCGCCCCGGTCGCTGCGGCGCGAAAGCCAGGACGCGACCCGGGGCGCACTTGCGATCAGGAAGGGCGTGGCCAGGAGCGTGGCAATCGAACCGGCGATGAAGACCTGGCGCAGGCGAGCGTCGAGCAGCCCCGCATCGGCCGCGGCGGCCGCCAGTACGAAGGAGAACTCGCCGGTCTGGGCGAGCGCCAGGCCCGTGAGAACCCCGATGCGGACGCTCAGCCGGAGCACGCTCGAGACGATCAGCGTCACGAGCCCTGCCTTGAGCACGACCACGCCCACGGTGTAGGCGAGCACCGCGGGCCATACCGCCAGCGCGGCGCGCGGGTCGAAGAGCATCCCTACGGCGGTGAAGAACACGCCGAGCAGCACGCCGCGCAGGGGAGCCACCTCGGCGAAAAGCTGATGGGAGTAGGGGGAGGCCGACAGGACGAGTCCACCCACGAAGGCGCCCACGGAGTGGGTGAGACCGATCTTTTCGGCGATCACCGCCGATCCCATCACCACGAGGAAGGCCACCATGGTGAAGAGCTCGCGCGAGCGGGCCAGGGCCACGCGGTCGAGCAGGCGTGGCAGGAGAACGCGAGCCAGCACGCCGAGGAGCACGAGCGCCCCGGCCGCGCGCAGGATCGCGCCGGCGAGCGCACTCGTCCCGGCACCTGTCCCGGAAGCGAGGATCGGTACCGCCAGCAGGAACGGAACGATGCACAGATCCTGGAAGAGCAGGATTCCCAGCGCCAGCTGTCCGTGGGGCGCATCGATCTCCGAGCGCTTCGAGAGCAGCCGCATCACCAGCGCGGTGCTCGACATGGCGACCAGGGCCCCCAGCACGACGGCGGAACGCGCCTCCAGCCCGAGTCCGACGGACACGCCCGCCGTGCAAGCGACGGTGAGCGCCACCTGGAATCCGCCCGCCACCAGCGCCCGGCGCCACAGGCGGCGCACGCGGTCCAGTGGCAGCTCGAGGCCGATCTCGAAGAGAAGGAAGACGACGCCGAACTCGGCAAGCGTGCGCACGCGGTCGACATCGGCGATCAGGCTCAGACCGCCAGGCCCCACCAGGGCGCCCATGACGAGGAAGCCGCCGATCAACGGGAGGCGAAGCCGCGCGAAGAGCGCCGCACCCGCCGTCGCCACGGCGAGTAGCAGAAGCACTTCGCTGAGGAATTCGTGCGGCAACGCTAGGGAGTCAGGCGGGGTAGTACCGGCTGATCGTGTCGATCACGCAGCCCGGCCGCTCACTGCCTTCTACCTCGATGGTGACGCGGATCTTGGCCTGGAAGGTGCCCTTGATCTCCTCCACGGCCACTACCTCGGCGCTGCCGCGCACGCGCGAGCCCACGGGCACGGGAGCCGGGAAGCGCACCCGATCGGCGCCGTAGTTGATCCCCATGGAAATACCCCGCACTTCGATGATCTGGGGCAGGAAGAAACTCGCCAGCGACTGCGTCAGGTAGCCGTGGGCGATGGTGGTGCCGAAGGGCCCGGCCCTGGCGCGCTCTGGGTCCACGTGGATCCACTGATGGTCACCGGTGGCCTCGGCGAACTGGTTGATGCGCTCCTGGGTGATTTCGAGCCAGTCGCTGTGACCCAGGGGCTTGCCGACGGCGCCCTGCAGGTCTTTGGGGCTCTCGAATACGGTGGGCATGGCGGGTTCCTCCGGCCCCTGGGCTCAGGGGTGCTGGTTGCTTACCGCCAGCGACTCACCCGTCATGTAGGAAGACAGGTCGCTGGCGAGAAACACGATCACGTTGGCCACCTCCCACGGCTCGGCCGCGCGCCCGAAGGCTTCGCGCTGGGTCAGCTCCTGCAGCAGGCCGTCGGGCGTCACCTTCGACAGGAACTCGTGCATGGCCAGACTGGGAGCCACGGCGTTGATGCGCACGCCCGACTCCGCGGCCTCGATGGCCGCGCAGCGGGTCAGCGCCATCACGCCGGCCTTGGCCGCCGCGTAGTGGGCCTGGCCCTCCTGGGCGCGCCAGGCGAGCACCGAGGCATTGTTCACGATGGCGCCCGAGCCGCGCTCGATCATGTGGGGAAGCACGGCGCGCATCATGCGGAAGGTTCCGTTGAGGGTCACGTCAAGCACCTTGCCCCACTGGTCGTCGGTCATGTCCACGATGCGCGCGTGGCCGCCGAGTCCCGCGTTGTTCACCAGGACGTCCACGTGGCCCAGGGACGAGACGGCGGCGTCGATCAGGGCGCGCACCTGGTTCTCGCTGGTCACGTCGCAGCGCTGGGTGGCGGGGCGCGTGCCCGTGTGTTTTTCCAGCTGGTCGGCGGCTTCGCCAAGTCTTCGCTCGTGCATGTCGCTCAGCATCACGCGGGCGCCTTCTTCGGCGCAGCGTTTTGCGGCGGCGAAGCCGATCCCGGTGCCGGCGGCGGCGGTCACCAGCACCGTCTTGCCAGCGAGGAGGTTGCGACCCGGGGGATAGGGCGGGGCGGTCGGTGTCACCGGGGCTCCCTCGGCAGGCCGAGGGCGCGCTCGCCGATGATGTTGCGCTGGATCTCATTGGATCCCGCGTAGATGGTGTCGGATCGGGTGAACAAGAACAGTCGTTGCAGGCGCGTCAGCTGATAGGGTGTGGCGCCGTCGGCGATCTCCGACTCGGCTCCCAGCACGTCCATGGCCAGCTTTCCCAGGCCGCGGTGCCAGGTGGCCCAGTAGATCTTGGTGATCATGGCCTCGCGCGCCAGCTCGGCGCCCTCGCTCTTGGACAGCATGCGCAGTGCGTTGGCACGCATGATCTCGAGGCCGATCCAGGCGTCGGCCAGCCGCTGGCGCATCACCGGGTCGCGGGCCGAGCCGTTGCGCTTCGCGATCTCGAAGATCTGATCGAGCTCGTTGCGGAAGGCCATCTGCTGTCCCAGCGTCATGGCGCCGCGCTCGAATGCGAGCGTTCCCATGGCCACCTTCCAACCATCCCCGGGCTGCCCCACCACGTTCTCGGCCGGCGTGCGGGCGCCGTCGAAGAACACCTCGCTGAACTCCGAGTCGCCGGTCATCTGCACGATGGGCCGGATCTCGACGCCGTCCTGGCGCATGGGCACCAGCAGGTAGGCGAGGCCCCGGTGCTTGGGGGCGTCCGGGTCGCTGCGGCAGAGCACGAAGCACCAGTCGGCCCACGCGGCCCACGAGGTCCAGACCTTCTGGCCGTCGATCACCCACTCGTCGCCCTCGAGGCGCGCGCGGGTCTGCACGTTGGCCAGGTCGGAACCGGCGTTGGGCTCCGAGTAGCCCTGGCACCAGATCTCTTCGCCCTTCACGATGCCCGGAAGGAAGCGTTGCTTCTGTTGCTCGTTGCCGAAGGCGAGGATCGTGGGGCCGAGCATGCCCTCGCCGATCAGACCCAGTCGGCCGGGGCCGTCGGCCCGGGAATACTCCTCGTAGAAGATCACCTGCTGCATCAGGCTGGCGCCGCGCCCCCCATGCTCGCGGGACCACCCCACGCAGGTCCAACCTGCCTCGCCCAGCTTCCGCTCCCAGGCGCGGCGTTCGTCGAGCAGGGCGTGCTCGTCGCCGGGGCCGCCGCGTCCGCGCAATACGGCGAATTCGCCTGCGAGGTGGTCGCCCATCCAACCGGCAATCTCGCCGCGAAACGCCTCGTCTTCTTCGCTGAATCGCAGATGCATGGGGGCTCGGAGTTCGAATAGATGCGTTGCGGATACTAAGATACGATACGGCGCGTATGCAAGAAGCCCCGCTCAGCGACGAGCGCACGATTCCGCGACTCGTGCGGGCGGCGGCCGCGCGCTACTCCGATCGCAGCGCAATCGAAGACGGCCCCGTGACCCTGAGCTTCGCCGAGCTGGGTGAAGCCGCACTCGGCGCGGCCCGGGCCTTTCTGGCCGCGGGCGTCGAACGCGGCGACCGGGTCGGTGTCTGGGCGCCCAACATCGCCGAGTGGGTGGTGTCTGCCATTGGCGTGCAGATGGCGGGCGCCGTGCTGGTGCCGCTGAGCACCCGCTTCAAGCGTGCCGAGGCGGGCTACGTGCTGCGAAAGAGCGGTGCAAAGCTGCTCTGCACGGTGGGCGATTTCCTCGGAACCAACTACGCCGACACCCTGGAAGGCGAAGACCTTCCGTCGCTCGAAGCCGTGATCTGTCTGCGCGGCGGGTCGAAGGCCGGCATCCCCTGGCAGGAGTTTCTCGATCGGGGCGACACGGTGTCGAGGGGCACAGCACTGGAACGCGCGGATTCGGTGTCGCCCGACGATCTCTCGGATCTCCTCTTCACGTCGGGCACGACCGGCAATCCCAAGGGTGTCATGGCCACCCACGCCCAGAGCCTGAAGGTTTTCGACGTCTGGAGCGATGTGGTGGGGCTGCGCGAAGGCGATCGCTACCTGATCGTGAATCCCTTCTTCCACACCTTCGGCTACAAGGCGGGCTGGCTCTCGTGCATCCTGCGCGGCGCTACGGCACTCCCCCACGCGGTTTTCGACGTGGACGAGGTGCTCGCTCGGGTGGGATCCGAGCGGATCAACGTGCTGCCGGGGCCGCCGACGCTCTACCAGTCGATTCTCGCCCACCCGGATCGCTCGAAGTACGACCTCTCGAGTCTGCGTCTCGCGGTGACCGGGGCTGCGGCCGTACCCGTGGAGATGATCCACCGCATGCGCGACGAACTGGGCTTCGAGACGATCGTAACGGCCTACGGGCTGACCGAGTGCACGGGCATGGTGAGCATCTGCCGCCCGGGCGACGATCCCGAGATCATCGCCACCACATCGGGTCGAGCCATCCCGGACGTGGAGGTGCGCTGTGTCGATCCGGACGGCGCGCCCGTTCCGGCCGGCGAGCCCGGCGAGGTGGTGGTGCGCGGATACAACGTGATGAAGGGCTACTACGAGGACGCCTCGGAGACCGCTGCAACCATCGACGAAGACGGCTGGCTTCATACCGGCGACATTGCCGTGATGGACGCCCAGGGCAACCTGCGGATCACCGACCGCATCAAGGACATGTACATCGCCGGCGGCTTCAACTGCTATCCGGCCGAGATCGAGAACCTGATGTTCGCCCACCCGGACATCGCCCAGGTGGCGGTGATCGGGATCGCAGACGAGCGCATGGGCGAGGTGGGAATGGCCTTCGTGGTGCCGGTGGCGGGCAAGACGCTCGAGCCGGACGCCATCATCACCTGGTGCCGCGACCAGATGTCGAACTACAAGGTGCCGCGCCGGGTTTCCGTGGTCGACGGGCTTCCCGTGAACGCCTCGGGCAAGGTGATGAAGTTCGTGCTGCGGCAGCGCGCACAGGAGGAAACGGCGTGATCCGGGCCGAGGGACTCTGGTCGCTGATCGAGATGCGCGCCGAAGAGACTCCCGACTCCCTGTTCGCAGTGGACGAGGACGATCGCACGCTCCGCTTCGCCGATTATCGCGCGGCGGCCGAACGCTGTGCCGCGGGTCTGGCAGAGCGTGGTGTCGGCGCGGGCGACTGTGTCTCGTGGCAGCTTCCGACGAACTTCGAGTCCATGATCCTGGCGGGCGCGCTGTCGCGCCTTGGCGCCGTCCAGAATCCGATTCTCCCCATCTATCGCGAGCGCGAGGTGGGGTTTGCGGTGGCCCAGACCGGCGCTCGGCTGCTGGCGGTGCCTCCCGTATTCCGGGGCTTCGACCACGCGGCGATGGCGCACCGCATCGCCGCCGGGTGCGACGGTCTGGAGGTGTTGGTGGTGGACGGCTCGCTCCCGGAGGGAGACCCGTCGAAGCTCCCGCCGCCGCCGCCCGGAGACGACTCCGTGCGCTGGGTGTTCTACACGTCGGGAACCACCGCCGACCCCAAGGGTGCTCTCCACAGCGACCGCACGATCCTTGCGGCCTTTTTCGCCATGAGCGAGCGGCTCGAGATGCGGCCCGACGACCGGGTGGCGCTGGTTTTCCCGTTCACGCACATCGGGGGCATCGGCTGGCTCGTGATCGGTCTGGCGGCGGGCTGCGCGCACATCGCGATCCCCACCTTCGATCCCAAACGGAGCATCGACGTGCTGGCGCGTCACGGCGTGACCCAGGCCACCGCGGGCACCATCTTCCACCAGGCCTATCTCGCGGCCCAGCGCGAGCGCGGGGGCGCAGTGTTGTTTCCGGAGGTGCGCGCGTTTCCCGGAGGCGGTGCGCCCAAGCCGCCAAAGCTCCACTACGACATCAAGAAGGAGATGGGAGGCGCGGGCATCGTGTCGGGCTACGGCCTCACCGAGTGTCCGGTGCTCGCCATGGGTTCCCCGCACGACCCGGACGAGAAGCTGGCCCATACCGAGGGGCGCGCGAGCCCGGCGGGCCTCGAGATCCGGGTGGTGAAGCTCGACGGGTCGGTGGCCGTCGTCGGCGAGGAGGGCGAGATCCACGCTCGCGGCCCGCAGCTCTGCAAGGGCTACCTGGACGAGGCACTCAACGCCGACGCCTTCGACAGCGACGGCTTCTTCCGCACCGGAGATCTGGGCACGCTCGATGCCGAGGGTTACGTGGTGATCACCGGGCGCCTGAAGGACATCATCATTCGCAAGGGCGAGAACATCAGCGCCAAGGAAGTGGAAGACCTCCTGTTCCAGCACCCGAAAGTGGCGGACGTGGGCGTGATCGGTCTTCCGGATCCCGACACGGGAGAGCGCGCCTGCGCCGTGGTGGCCTGCCGCAGCGCCGAGGAGCCGCTCAGCTTCGAAGAGATGGGCGCATTCTTGAAGAAGCAGGGACTCATGCTGCAGAAGGTTCCCGAGCGCCTGGAACTCGTGGACGAACTGCCCCGCAACCCCACCGGCAAGATCCTGAAGCACGAGCTGCGCAAGCGTTACGATTCTACGCCTTCGTGATCGGGATGTGTCTCGGTTGCGAAGCAACCCGCCCGCACCAGCTGCGCACGGCCGGGTAGGGCGCCAGGTCGTAGCCCCCCTCCGATGCCACGTGGGTGTAGGCGTAGAGCGCGATGTCCGCGATCGAGTACGCGGGGGGCACGAAGAAATCGTGCACCGCCAGATGGTTCTCCATCACCTGGAGGGCCGCGTGGCCCCGTTCGTACTTCTCGGGAAGCTGCTCGCGCTTTTCGTCCAGGAGCCCGGCGTGGGCCCAGAACCGGGGAACCGCGATGAAGGGTTCGTGGCTGTATTGCTCGAAGAACATCCACTGGAGCACGCGGGCGCGGTCGAGGGGTGCGGTTGGCAGCAGCGGGCTGCCCTCGGCCAGGAACCACTGGATGGCGTTCGACTCGGCCAGGTGGGTGCCGTCGGAAAGCTCCAGTAGCGGGATGCGGCCGTTCGGGTTCCTCGCCAGAAAACCGGGCGTGCGCGTCTCGCCGCGCAGGATGTCGAGCTCGACCCGCTCGATTGGAAGTCCCAGCTGCGCCAACAGCAGGCGCACCTTGTAACCGTTCCCCGACTCCAGGAAATCGTAGAGCCGCACCGGTTTTGAAACTGACACCGCAGCCTCCCGCCGCCTATGATACCCGGGCATGGATGATGTCTCCGACAGCGTTGCAGCGTGCTGTCTAGCAGGACCCGGGTCGCATGTCGTCTCGCGTGCCGTCATGGAGGCCGATTGAAGCGGTCGAAACCAGGGAGGCGGGCCCGGGGGTGGGCGTTCGCGTTTGCGCCAGGGGGGAGATTCGAATGAGTGACGAAGACGGGCTCATCTGCGCGTACCGGATCAACGAGCACGGCAGGGGTGAAAGTCTCGACTGGAGCGATCTCTCTGCCGGCGACCGTGGGTTTCTCTGGGTCCACCTCGATCTGGAATCGGAACGCGCCAGGCAGTGGGTACGAGAAGAGAGCGGGCTCTCGGAGATCGAGGCCGATGCCGTTCTGGCCGAGGAAACACGCCCGCGAGCCACCTCAATGGGAGAAGGGCTGGTCCTCATCCTGCGTGGCGTCAACCTCAACCCCGGCGCCGATCCGGAAGACATGGTCGCCGTTCGCATGTGGGCCGATGCGAATCGCGTGATCAGCGTGCGCCGTCGGCGTTTGCTCGCAGTGGCGGATGTTCGCGAGAGCCTGGCCACCGGCCGGGGCCCGAGAAATGTGGGTGAGTTCATCGCCGAGCTGGCGGAGCGGCTCGTCGAGCGAATGGCTGGCGTGCTTGGGGAGCTGGACGAGGACCTGGATGCGATTGAAGAGGGCGTCGAAGTCACAGCAACGGGCCACACTCGCGCGAGGCTCCTCGAATTGAGGCGCCGCGCCATCTCGTTGCGGCGCTACCTCTCTCCGCAACGGGACGCACTTGTGCGGGTCGCGACCGAGCGGATTCCGTGGTTGGGCGAGCGGGAACGCCTCCAGCTGCGAGAGGTGTTGGACCGGACCACGAGGTACGTCGAGGACCTGGAGGCCGCGCGCGAGCGCGCTGCGGTCACGCACGAGGAGCTGGCGGGTCGCCTCTCCGAGGAACTCAATCAGCGCATCTATGCGCTGTCCATCGTCGCTGGCGTCTTCTTGCCCCTCAGCTTCGTCACGGGCCTGCTGGGCATCAACGTGGCGGGCATCCCGGGCGCGGAGACGTGGTGGGCGTTCGCGGGGGTCAGTGGCTCTCTTGTCTTTCTCGCACTGGGTGAGATCGTTCTGTTCCGCCGGCTCGGCTGGCTCTAGCGGATTCCTCGCGCGCGGCGAGGCGCCGAGCTACTGGCTCACGCGCTTCGTATTCCTTCGCGGCCTGGGATTGCTGTACTTCGTGGCCTTCTTCTCGTTGGCGAACCAGCTGCTCGCGCTGATCGGCTCCGAAGGGCTGCTGCCCGTGCAGCTCTACCTGGATCGCATCTCGCCCGAGGGCATGGGACCCGTCGGCGTCTTCCTGAATCGCCCCACGCTCTTCTGGGCGAACGCCTCGGACGAGATGCTCCTGGGTGCCTGCTGGGTCGGCGTGGCGCTCTCACTGGTGGTCGCGTGCGGCTATGCGAACTCGCTGCTGCTGCTTCTGCTGTGGTTCCTCTACATGTCGTTCATCCACGTGGGGCAGACATGGTTCAGCTTCGGGTGGGAGATCCAGCTGTTGGAGACCGGCCTGTTGGGAGTGTTCCTGTGTCCGCTCCTGGATGGGCGGCCGTTTCCGCGCACACCGCCTCCCCAGGCCGTGGTGTGGCTGCTGCGCTGGCTGATCTTCCGGATCATGATCGGTGCCGGGCTCATCAAGCTGCGCGGCGATCCCTGCTGGCGGGATCTCACGTGCCTGCTCTACCACTATGAAACCCAGCCGGTTCCCCATCCCCTGAGCTGGCTCCTGCACTCCATGCCCGCCTGGTTCCACAGTCTGGGAGTGGGGCTCAATCACTTCGTCGAGCTGGTGGTTCCCTGGTTCGTATTCGGGCCGCGGCCCGTGCGGCACGCGGCGGGCGTTGCCCTCGTGGGCTTCCAGGTCGTCCTGATCCTGACGGGAAACTTCGCGTTCCTGAACCACCTGACGATCCTGCCCGCGCTGGCCTGCTTCGACGATCGCCTGTGGCAACGTGTGCTTCCCGTACGTCTGGTGGCGGCCGCAGGTCGCGCGGGCGAGCGAGCGCGCCCGTCGCGCGCGCAGACCGCCACGGTGGGAGTCTGGGTCGCGGTGGTGGCGGTGCTGAGCATCCAGCCGGTGCTGAACCTGCTTTCGGAGCGTCAGATCATGTCCACGTCATACGACCCGATCCACGCCGTGAACACCTACGGCCTGTTTGGCAGCATCGGGCGTCATCGCAACGAGGTGGTGCTGCAGGGCACCCACGACCCGGAGATCACCGAGAACACGGTCTGGATCGAATACGAGTGGAAGTGCAAACCGGGCGATCCGCGCAAGCGGCCCTGCCTGATCACGCCGTACCATTACCGGCTCGACTGGCTGATCTGGTTTGCCGCCCTGTCGAACTACGAGCGCCACCCGTGGCTGGTCCACCTGGGCTGGAAGCTGCTGCACAACGACCCGGGCGCTCTCAGCCTGTTGGCGCGCAACCCGTTCCCGGACGAACCGCCCCGCTTCGTGCGGGCCGAGCTGTATCGCTACACCTTCACGCGCCCGGGAGACGACAGCGATGCGTGGTGGACGCGTCGACACCTGCGCGCCTACATGCCGCTGCTGTCCACCGACAGCGAACCGCTCCGGCACTTCCTGAGCCGCTACGGGTGGCTTCCGTAGTCGACTATTGCCCGCTCGAGGCGGGGGCGATGCCGCGCAGGGCCAGGTCGACCATGGGGCCCACCATGCGCGGGCTCACCTTGCCGCCGGTGAAGAACAGGCGCACGGCGATGGGGCCCACCACGAGGTCGGCCGCCAGCTCCAGGTCCAGGTCGGGCGCAATCTCGCCGCGCCCGACGGCCCGCTCGAAGGCGCGCACCAGCGGCTGGCGGCGACCCTTGATCACCGGATCGAACAGCTCGGAGAGCTGGGGGTCGTGGGCGCGCTCTCCCGCCAGGCTCGGCAGCACGGCGCCCAGGGGCGTCGAATGGAACAGCTGCAGGTAGCTGCGCAGCATCTTCTTCAGGTCTTCCACCAGACTCCCGGTGTCCACTTCCTCCAGGCGGGGCAACTCGCGGAAGGCCTCGATCACCAGCGGCAGCTTCGAGGGCCAACGCCGATAGATGGTGGCCTTGCCCACGCCCGCCCGGGTGGCGACCCCCTCGACGGTAAGCGCCGAAAATCCCACCTCCACCAGCAGTTCGAGGGTCGCGTCGAGAATGGCGCGGTGGGCCTCTTCGCTGCGCGGGCGGCCGGCACTCGACTGGTTTTCGCTGCGCGAACTCACGCTACGGTCCTCTGGGGCCGTTGTCCGGCTGTCACCGGGAATGGCATTTACGATACTATACGTTTCGTTCTTGATCATCCCGCGCTCCGTGGCCCGGGAGTCAGCGATACGGGAGACGACGCATGGCCGGCGCACCTGGAAAGTGGGACCTGGAAGTCGATCTCGTGGCGGTCGGCTCGGGCCTGGGCGGTGTCTCGGCAGCGATTGTCGCCCGCGACCGCGGCCTTTCCGTCGCGATCCTGGAGAAGGCTCCGCGCCTGGGTGGGGTGTCTGGATTCGGCGGTGGCGAGGTGTTCGTTCCCAACAACCACAAGATGCGCGAGCTGGGGATCGAAGACTCGGACGAGGCCGGGCGTCAGTATCTGGAATTCCTCACGGCCGGGTTTGCAGTGCCCGCTCATACCCGGAAGCTGCTGACGACCTGCAGGGAAGCGATCGAATACATGGGTCGCGAGGCGGGCGTGAAGTGGATCGCCGTGGAGGGACTTCCCGACTATTACTACCCGAAGGTTGCCGGTGCCCACGCAGGCGGCCGCTATCTCTCGGTCGATCTGTTCGAAGGATCGAGCCTGGGCGAGTGGCAGCAGAAGACCTATTCCATGACGCCCCACGTGCCGCCGGGGGCGCTCCACAAGGAGATGTATGCCTGGGGTGGGCTCGCCCGGGTGGTGGAGTGGGATTACGAGCTCATCGGGCAGCGGATCGCGAAGGATCTGCGAAGCTTTGGCCCGGGCCTGATGGGGTATTTCGTGAAGGCCGCGGTGATCGACCGCGAAATCCCCGCGTATACCGACACGCCTGTGCGCGAGCTGGTCACCGAGAACGGAGAGGTGATCGGAGTTCGCGCCGAACGCGATGGCGCCGACTTCTTCGTGCGTGCCCGCCGGGGTGTGGTCCTCGCCGTTGGCGGCTACGACCACAACCGGGAGATGGCGCGCCAGTTCGAGGGCATGCCCGACTGGAATTCGGCTTGCCCGCCCTACCTGGATGGGGACAACATCGTGATGGGGGGCGAGATCGGCGCAGCACTTTTCGCGGTGCCCTCGCAGAACCTGGGCATGTTCTACGGCTACAACATCCCGGGCGAGGAGACCGACGGAAAGCCCCTGTACCGGGCATCGTGGGAATGCGGCGTGCCCCACGCCATCTGGGTGAACAAGAAGGGCGAGCGCTTTTGCGACGAGGCCACCTACAAGGACTACCAGCCGCGGCTGCGCCAATGGGACGGTCAGAAGCAGGAGATGCCCAACATCCCCCCCTGTCTGATCTTCGACCAGAACTATCGCGACCGTTATCCGTTGGGCTCGTTCATGCCCGGGCAGGAGATTCCCGCGGAGCTGGCCGTGCAGGCAGACACGCCTCGCGAGCTGGCCGGGAAGATCGGCGTCGATCCGGATGGGCTCGAGCGCACCCTGGATCGCTTCAACCGGTACGCAGAGAAGGGCGAGGATCCCGATTTCAACCGGGGCTCGTTTGCGTGGTCGGTGCGCCTGGTGGGCGATATGTCGTACCCGAACCCCTGTATCGGCCCCCTGAACAAGCCGCCCTACTACGGGGTGCGCCTGGTGCCGGTCAGCGTGGGCATCAACTCCCACGGACTCAAGACCGACACCGACGCCCGGGTGATCCACCTGCGCGGCCACGTGATCCCTGGTTTCTATGCCGTGGGCAACTCGGCGGCCCTCCAGGACCTGGGCGGTGGCTACCAGAGCGGGACCTCCAACATGCGTGCGATCACCTGGGGCTACATCGCTGGCCGCCATGCGGCCGACGAGGACTGAGGCGAGAGCGGTGGCCGAGGCCGAATACTCGACGACGGCGAAGCTCCCGGTGAATACCATCTGGGAATTCGTCAAGGAGATGGACAACTGGGCCCGCTTCCTGAGGGGCTACCAGAGCCACGAGAAGGAGAGCGAAACCGACTCATTGTGGACTCTCAAGGGCGAGCTGGGCGCCATGGCCCGCACGCTGAAGTTCCGTGTCCACATCACGGAGTGGGCGGGCCCGGAGCGCGTCAGCTTCGAGCTGGTGGGATTGAACGAGGCCATGCAGGGCGGTGGTGAGTTCGTGATGGGAGCCTGGGAGGAGGGCGCGGCGGCGGAGCCCGCGCCCGTTGCTAAGAAGAATCCGATTCTTCGCCTCTTCGAAGCGGTCGTGCGTTTCGTACTGGGCCTGTTCGGCGGCGGAGCGCCCCCGCGCGCGGCGTCGGCCGGCGCCGGCCCTGGCGAAGGCATGGCCAGGCTCAGCTTCCGGCTGCGCATCGATCCGGGCGGACCCATGGCGCCCATGGTGAACGCCCTCATCAAGCCGGTGTTGCTCCCGGCTGCCGAGGATCTGGCCAACCAGATCATGGCCCACCTGGAGTCGCAACAGGCGGGTTAGAATCTGGGTCACGCACTCACCGCAGCGGGCGCCCGGTCGGACTCCATGAAGACTCTCGACGTCTACTTCCAGGCCCTGCGGGACCGGGATTGGGAGGCGTTGGCCCAATGTGTGGCGGAAGGGGTGGAGCGAAACGGCCCCTACCTGGATGTCGTTCGGGGCCGAGCGGCCTATGCGGCGTACCTGGCCAAAGTGCTCCCCACGCTCGAGAACTACCGGCTCGAGGTCTCGAGGGTGCGCGCGCTCGACGGGGGCGGCGCGATCGCGGAAATCTGCGAGATCGTCGACGTGGACGGCGTCGCGACGCGGTTCCCGGAGGCCATCTTCTTCGACTTCGACGCCGGCGGACTCATCGCGACCCTGGATATCTACCTGAAGCAGCCTCCGCCGCGGTAGATCGATTCGTCCGATCGCCCGACCGACGTGGTAGCCTGGGATTCCCGTAAGGAGAAGGAGTCCCCCATGAAGATCGAAGGTGGATGCTATTGCGGCGCCGTCCGCTACACCGCGGAGAGCGACCCGCTGTTCAAGGGCCAGTGCCACTGCCGGGAGTGCCAGTACATCTCGGGCGGATCGCCGAACATGGTGATGGGGATGAAGGAAGCGGGCTTCGCCTACACCCAGGGCGCGGCCAAGGCCTTCATCCGGAAGGATCTCGAGACCCCGGTGACGCGGGAGTTCTGTCCGGCCTGCGGGACGCATCTGCTGAGTCGCGCCCCGAGCGTGCCCGGAGCCGTGCTCCTCAAGGTGGGAACGTTCGATGACCCGAGCCTGTTCGGAATGCCCCAGATGGCGATCTTCACCATCGACAAGCAGAGCTTCCACCACGTGCCGGAAGGCGTCCCGACTTTCGAGCGCACGCCGGGCTGAAGCCGGCTAGGGCTGTCTTTCGAAGCTGCGCAACCCGTCGGGAACCACGACCCAGGGCTGCTTGGATCGCGTCCACACCTGGAATCCCGGTTCCAGCCACGATGTGTCGTCCAGGGTTCCCGGTTTGATGTTCAGGGTTCCGTTCATGGACTCCGGGTCGTGGTAGATGCGGGTGCCGCAATCGGGGCAGAAGTAGCAATCGACCTTGTTCCCGTTCGCGGCGGAACGCGAGAACATCTTCGGCACGCCCGAGAGCATGCGAACCGATTCTGCCGGAACGATCAGGCTCATGCCGAAGGCACTTCCCGATTGTCGCTGGCACTCCGTGCAGTGGCAGATCGTGAGCGCCAGCGGGTCGGCCTCGAGCCGGTATCTCACGTGGCCGCACTGGCAGCCACCCTCCCTTGCATCACTCATCTCGTCCTCCCGACACTGCCAATGGTACGCCTTCGAGGTCGGCGCGGGTGGGGGATGATCGCCTATCATGCGGTCTCGTGGGTCTGGGCCCGCGGGCCTGGATCCGCGCGAGGAGGGAGATCGTGCGAACCGCTACCGCCGTCGTGACCGGCCTGATGCTTGTCCTGATCGGCCTGATGCTGGTTGGCTGTTCCCCGTTCGTGACGATTCCGGGAGGCGAGCTTTCGGGCTCGCTAGAGCCCACACCGTCCGATTGGTCCTTCTCCGACGCCGTCGAGACCGTGCAGCTGGAAACCCGGCCAGGCGATCCGTATTCGGTCAACGTCTGGGGCGTGGGCGTGGGTTCCACGTTCTACCTGGCCGCGGGCGATGCCCAGAGCCGCTGGGCCCGCAACATCGACCGGGATCCGCTGGTGCGCCTGAAGATCGGCGAGGGGATCTACGAACTCCGCGCCAGTCGCACGGACAATCTGGCCGAGATGGACGCGTTCCTCGCCGGCGCCAAGAAGAAGTACGATTTCGAGCCGAACGAAGAACAGCGCGCGAACGCGTCTCTCTTCCGTCTCGAGCCGCGCTAGGCGCGCATGTCCACGATCCGCCCGGGCGCCGGGTGGCACGGGTCATGCCTCGCGGGGATCGCCGTGGCGGTGATGGGTGTGGGGCTCGGATGTGGGCCCTGGGGGCCTCGGGGCATTCTGCCGGGCGGTCCGTTTGTGGGAAGCGCGCGCACCGATCCGGTTCCCGACTGGTCGTTCAGCGACGAGCATCCGCTCATCGCGATCGAGACCAGGGGCTCTCTCTTCCGGCATTCGGTCACGATCGTCTGCATCGCCAGCGGAGGGAAGCTCTATGTGATGGCGCGGCACGCCCCGCGCAAGCGCTGGGTGCAGAACATGGAGGCAGATCCGCGCGTGCGGCTGCGGGTGGGAGAGGGGCTGTACGCCGGACGTGCGGTGCGTGTTCGCGACGAAGACGAGGCAGGGGAGGTGGTTCGCGCCTTCCTGCGAAAGTATGTGGGACTCGACGTCGAGCGAGCGCGCGCCCTGGGCGGGCCCCCGGCGAGCGGTGACGATCGAGCCGAAGTCTGGACGTGGCGCATCGATCCGATGCAGGCGGACTCGTGAGACCCGGCGGGCGCACCCTGCGGCGCATTCTTTTCATCGCGGGACTCGGTGTGGCGGCCGTCGCCGTCTGGGTTCGCCTTCTCGGGGGCGGCCCGGTCGTTTCCGGCATTCCCGGAGGTTGGCTGCGCGGCGAGACCGTCGGCGATCTTCCCAGCGATTGGTCGTTCGCAAACCGCGCTCCCTACCTGCTCGTGGAAAGTCGGGCCTGGACCCTGCCGTACTCGGTTCGCGTCTGGTTTCTGGCGCACGGGGGTCGCTTGTACCTGCTGCTTCCGGACTTCTTCGGAGACGGATTGCAGCGCCGGCTGGCCGACGATCCGCGCTTGACCGTGGCCCTCGGTGGTCGTCTTCATCCACAGATCGCCGTGCCGTTGCCCGCTGGGGCCGACCTTTCCCCGCTCGTGCGCCCCGTGCTCCGCCGTCAGTTCGCCATCGAGGTCGAGGGTCGCGTGCGACCCGTGCGCGGGGACGACGCGTCGCGTGCCGGGATGTCGATCTATCGTCTCGACGACCCACCGCGGGAGGCGCAATAGATGATCAAGCTCTACCACGCCCCGAACACCCGCTCGGTTCGCATCCTGTGGCTGCTGAAAGAACTCGAGCTTCCCTACGAACTCGAGCGGGTGGAATTCAAGGTGCCCGTGGGCGCGTTCTTCAGCCAGGCTACGCCCCTCGGGAAGCTCCCGACCCTCGAAGACGGCGACGTGGTGATGTGCGAGTCCGGTGCCATCGTGGAATACATCCTGGAGCGCTACGGAGACGGGCGCCTCGCGCCCGCGGTGGGCTCTCCGGAGCGGGCGGCATTCCTGCAGTGGGTGCACTTCTCCGAGAGCACCGCCTTCCCTCCCATGGGAATAATCGTCTGGCTGTCGCGCTACCGCGAGGGAGCCGACCACAACAAGAGCCTTCTCGCCGACGCCCGGGCCCGGGCATCGGCCGGCCTCGAATTCCTCGAGCGCGGGCTCGGGCGCAACGAGTACCTGCTGGAGTCGGGTTTCTCGGCAGCCGACATCATGATGGGGTTCACCCTGGTGGCGGCTCGCCTTCTCGGAGTGCTCGATGATCGGTATCCCGACCTCCAGGCCTACACGGCGCGCCTCGAGGCGAGGCCGGCCCTCCAGAAGTCGCTGGCGGAGGGGTAGAGGGCAGTTCATGCCTCGTTGCAAGCAGACCCGACCTTGAGAGACAGCGGCCGGCGCGAGCGGGCCTTCCTGCTCGCGACCACTCTTGCAGTGCTGGTCTGGTCCGGCGTCGAGCCCAACGAACGGGGCACCTGGTTCCTCGAGGTATTCCCCGTCCTTCTGGGTGTCGTCCTGTTGTGGGTCACGTATGCCCGCTTCCCCCTGACCCCCCTGCTGTATCGGCTCCTGTTCCTCCACGCCGTGATCCTGATGATCGGCGGCCACTACACCTACGCCGAGGTGCCGCTGGGCTTCTGGGCCCAGGACCTGCTGGATCTCTCGCGAAACCCCTACGACCGGCTGGGTCACCTTGCCCAGGGTTTCGTTCCGGCGATCCTGACGCGGGAGATCCTGTTGCGGACCTCGCCCCTGCAGCGCGGGAAATGGCTGTTCTTCCTGGTGGTGTGCGTGTGCCTGGCGTTCAGTGCGTTCTACGAGATGCTCGAGTGGTGGGCTGCTCTGATCGGCGGCGGGGCGGCCGAGTCGTTCCTGGGAACGCAGGGGGACGTCTGGGATACCCAGTGGGACATGTTCCTGGCGCTCCTGGGGGCGACCGGGGCCCTGCTCTCCCTGGCCCGTCTCCACGACCGCGCCCTGGCGCGGGTCGCGTCGCAGTAGCCGACGGGCGCCCGTGGTCATCGCCTTCGTCGTCGCCTGTGCAGTTTGCTGTGGCTTGCAGCTTTTGAGCGAGCGCATCGGCTGGGCGTGGGGACCCTGGATCTTCAAGCCGTTGGCGGCCGGTAGTTTCGTGGCGGCCGGTCTCGCCTCCGGCGCCCTGGATTCGAGCTACGGACTCGCGGTTCTCACCGCACTGCTGCTCTCGTTCGTCGGCGACGTGCTGTTGATTCCCGACGGTCGCGGGCCCGGGTTTCTCACCGGGATCGGGAGCTTTCTGGCCGCCCACGTGGCATACGCAGCGGCCTTCTCGAGCGTCGGCCGCCTCGGCATGCCCGGACTCGTGGCCGGCCTGCTCCTGGTCCCCGTTGCCTGGAAGGTCTGGACCTGGCTTCGCCCCCACGTGGATGGCGTCTTTCGCCGCGCCATCCCCGTCTACATCGCGGTCATCGCGAGCATGTTGGCTCTGGCCATCTCTGCGAGCCTGGCCACCGGTCGCCCGTCGCTCGCTGTCGGTGCCGCGCTGTTCGCGGTGTCGGACCTCTTTGTGGCGCGCGACCGGTTCGTGGCGCCCGGTCCGGTGAACGGAGTCTTTGGCCTTCCCCTGTACTTCGCCGCCCAGTTGATCCTGGCCGTCTCGGTTTCGGGATTCGCTGGGCAATGACGAATCGATACACGGTGGGGCTCGCACGGCCCGCCGATCTCGAGGCGCTCCCCGGGATCGAGATGGCGGCCGCGACCCTGTTTCCGGAAGAGGATCTGCCGCCCCAACGGGTGTCCGACACGACGCCCGTTTCAACCTTCTCCGAAGCGCAACGCCAGGGCCGTCTCTGGGTTGCGCTGGATGAAGAGGAGCGTCCGGTGGGGTTCGCCCTGGGCCGTTGGGTGGATGGCAACGTCCACCTGGAGGAGATCGACGTGGCGCCCGATCACGGTCGCCGGGGGCTGGGGGCGCGGCTGGTAGAGCAGGTCCTGTCGTGGGCGCGTGCAACCGATACCCGGGCGGTCTCCCTCACCACCTTCGAGCACCTGCCGTGGAATGCCCCTTTCTACCGGCGCATGGGCTTCCGCGTTCTCGATCCCGGGGAGATCGGTCCCGAGCTTTCGGCCATCTGCGCCGAGGAAGCGAGCCAGGGTCTTCGCCGTCGCGTGGCCATGGTCCACCCGCTGGAATGCGCCTGACGCGCGCGGCGGCCGCGCTGGCGCTGCGAGCGTGTTAGCCTGTCGCCTCGGTCCTCGCCGGGGCCCGTGGAGGTGAGATGAGACGCCTTCTTTTCGCGGCCCTTGCGGTCACCACGCTCGCCGCGTTTGCGGCGGCGGCCGACGATGCACCCTCGCCTGATTCCGTAGCAGCCGAGTACCTGGGCGTCCTGGTCGACGACGGCATGGGCGCCACGGGGCGCTTCTTCGACCCGGAATCCCTGGGCGGTCTCAAGGAGGTCTTCGTCGCCCTGCTCGAGATCGAGGCGAAGCAGGGCCAGAGCCAGCTGCGCGAGGCCATGTTCGGCTCGAATGCGAGCCTGGAGAGCGTCACCGACATGAAGCCGACGGCGTTCTATTCGGGAGTCATGCGGTTCATCGAGGTTCAGATGGAGCAGGCCAACGTGACCTTCTCCGGTGGCGTGGTCCTGGGAACTGTCTTCGAGAATCCGAAGCTTGCCCACGTGGTGGCGCGAATGAATTTGAGCACCGGAGACGATTCGGTGTCGTCCATCGACATCATTTCCATGAACGAGATGGATGGGCGCTGGGTTCTGCTGCTCAATTCCGAAGTGGAGCAGATGGCAAAAATGATCCAGGCCCAGCTGGCAGCTCAACCCTAGCGGGCTCGCCCCGTGGCTGACGAGGGTGTCGCGAGGTGACGGCTGTGCGAGTACTCCGGTGGGCGGTCGCCTGTGTGCTGGTCGCTGCCGCCCTGTTCGCCACTTCCGTTTCACTTTATCGGAGCGGTGTCCTGCGCTTCAATCATCCGGATGAAGCGCGCTTCCCCGTGCGTGGAATCGATGTGTCGCACCACCAGGCCGAGGTCGACTGGGGGGCCGTGCGATCGGCGGGTATCGAGTTCGCCTTCATCAAGGCCACCGAGGGCGGAGACCACAGCGATACGCGATTCGACGCGAACTGGGAGGAGGCCGGGCGCGCGGGAATTGCCCGAGGCGCCTATCACTTCTTCACATTCTGCACGCCGGGACGAGTGCAGGCCGAGCACTTCCTCACGACGATCGGGCTGCGGGCCAGCGAACTTCCGCCGGCCGCAGACGTGGAATTCTCGGGGAACTGCTCGAGCTGGACGAACATCGAAACGATCCGCCGGGAGCTCGGGGTCTTCCTGGCGCTGGTGGAAGAGGGGACGGGCCAGCCCCCGCTGATCTACGTCACCCCCGAGTCTTTTTACCGCATCGTCGAGGGCCACTTCGACGGTCATCCCACCTGGCTCCGGAACCTGTGGTTCGAGCCTTCGATCCGCCGCTACGGAGTCTGGCGTTTCTGGCAATTTGCCGACAACGCGCGGCTCCCCGGGATCAAGGGCCCCGTGGACCTCAATACGTTCTGCTGCTCCCGCGACGATTTCTCGAACCACCGCTGACTCGACCGCCTACCGAGGCGGCCAGGCCGATCGTGATAGGATAAGGCTTCCACCCGGAACAGGAGAACCCCGTGCGCCATAGCGAGCCCGAATACGGCGAGATCACACCGGAGATGCGTGAGCGTCTGGAGAAGTTTCGCGAAGAGCACTCCGGCGACGCCATGGGAGACGTTGCCAACCATGTGCTGTTCGAAGACGACGACGTCCGGATCTGGGAGATGAACCTCGAGCCCGGACAGAACAGCGATCTCCACCACCACGAGCACGACTACATCCTGGTGATCGACTCCGGCGATCTCGTTGCCGGCATTCCGCCGAAAGACAGCCCCATGGATATCTTCGTGGGAAAGGTGCCGCCGAACGGCAACACGGTCCGGGTACCCAGGGGGGGGACCGAGTGGGCCCTGAACATCGGCGAGAAGACCTACCACGAGATCCTGATCGAGCTGAAGAAGAGCTGAGGTCGGAGTCGAGACGGGTGCGGCCGAACGGACCGGGAGACGGAGCGTGAAGTCGCTGCTGGTTACCGCCCTGCTGGTCGGGTCGGGAGGGTTCGCGGGAGCCGTGTTTCGCTACGGCCTGGCCGGAATCGTTCAGCGCCAGGTTCCCCTGTCTACGTTTCCCTACGGGACTCTCGCGGTGAACCTGCTGGGATCGCTGCTGATCGGTGTCATCGGAGGTTGGGTGGATTCGCGCCAGGTCTTCACGCCCGAAATGCGGGCCTTCATACTGATCGGTCTGTTGGGCGGCTTCACGACCTTCTCGACGCTCAGCTACGAGGGCTTCGCCATGATTCGCGACGGAGAACACCTGCGGGCGGTGGCGTACCTGGGTTCGCACGTGGTCTTCGGCCTGGCCGCGGTGTGGCTCGGCTACGGCCTCGCGAGCGCCCGGTAGCCCATGGGCCCGCCCCGGGAGGGAAAGCTCCTGCGCATCTTCGTCGGCGAGGGCGACAAGCACGGCGGGATTCCCGTTTACGAGTGGATCGTTCGCAGGGCGCGCGAGGAGGGGATGGCCGGCGCCACCGTGCTGCGGGGACTCGCGGGGTTCGGCGCCGCTAGCCGCCTGCACACCAGCAAGATCCTGCGGCTCTCCACCAAGCTTCCGGTGGTGATCGAGATCGTGGATGAAGCCGAGAAGATCGAGGCCTTCCTTCCCGGGATCGACGACGCCCTCGAGGGAGGGCTGGTCACCGTGGAAAAGGTCGAGGTGCATTTTCATTCCTCCCGGAATCCGAAGTAGCCGCGGAATCGCGGCGATCGCGGTCGCGCTGCCTGCGCAAGGGCTCCCTCTAGCCTTCCCGTGGAGATGTTCGCTCCTCGGCCTGCAGGATCAATTCGTCGAGGGGCACTTCGGCCAGCGACCGCAACACCCGGTTGGCATGGCGGAAGTCCAGGTCCGCGGTCATGGGCCCCGGCACCGCGATGCAGTAGACACCGGCCGCCACGGCCGATGCCACGCCATGGGGCGAGTCTTCCAGCGCGATGGATTCGTGAGGTCCCACCCCCAGAACCGAAAGGGCCTTCAGGTAGAGATCCGGGGCGGGCTTCACGGCGCTCACGTCGTCTTCGGTGACCACCGCGTCCAGCAGATGCAGGAGGCGAAGGCGCTCCAGGTGTCCCCGGACCCACTCGCTCGGCGAACTCGACGCCACCGCCAGGCCCAGGCCGCGTTCCCGGGCGCGATCGAGACAGTCGATCACACCCACCATGGGAGGCAGCGACTCGAGGGTCCGATCGCGAATCTGGCGGCGGCGGCGCTGCAGGCCGGACTCCTCCAGGGGACTGGTTACCAGGGATCTCAGGTGCGCCAGGGGATCGAAACCCGCCCGATCGGTGCCAATGCCCTCGGACCACTTCTCGCGCGGCAGCTCGAGGCCGTGATCCAGGTAGATCTGGCACCAGGCTTCGTAGACCGGGGACTCGGTGTCCAGGATCAATCCATCGAAGTCCAGGATCACGGCTCGAATCCGGGGCATGGAGCGGTCGCCTTCAGTCGAGCCGGCCGATCTCGATCCGGTCGGAGCCGGCTGGCAGCGTGATCAACAGGCCGTCTTCGCCGAGGATCCAGCCATCGGGGCGTACCTCCGAGACCCCGCGCAGGAAGATCTGCTCGAGCAGGAGATTCTGGGGCGGCGGGGTCAGGTGGGTGAAGACCAGCAACCTGGCACCCGCGTCGTTGGCCACCTCGGCCGCCTCCACCGGTGTGGTGTGGTATTCGGGAATGTCCGACATCACCTTCGCAATGCGATCGCGGCCCGCCTGGTCGGCGGCTTCGCCGATCCTGGCGACCACGTGGTTGGCCTGGGCCTCGTGCACCAACACGTCGACTCCCGAGGCGGCCTCGATCACGTTCTCGCTCCGGATCGTATCTCCCGTGATCGCGACGGATCGTCCGCGGTAGTCGAAGCGGTATCCGACGGCCGGAGACACGGGTTCGTGGCTCACCGAGAAGGCGGTGATCACCAGGCCATCCTGCTCCAGCACCCGCTCACCGCCTGAGACCACCTGCGCCCTCATCCTCCCCACCGACGCGGGAAGCAGATCCGCGCCGTGGTGGGCGATGCGGTAGCCCGCGTCGAGGGCGTAGGCTTCCTCGAAGCCCGACACGACCCGCTCCACCCCTTGCGGTCCGAAAACCCGGAGCGGATCGGGGCGGCCAGCGACCCAGGTCTGCAGGTCGTACTCGCCAAGCTCGCCGATGTGATCGGAGTGGAAGTGGGTGAGGAGCACGGCTCCAATCTTCTCGCCGGGGATGCGCCAGAGAGCCAGCTGGTTCCACGAGCCGGTCCCGGTGTCGACCACCCAGAAGTGGCCTGCGGCGAATATCGCCGTGCAGGGCCGTGCCCGGTCGGCGGACGGGAACGGGGATGACGAGCCGCACACGAGCACCCGGAGAGCGTCGTCCTGGAAGAGTTCGTCGGGGCGGGTGCCCACCAGGCGCTTCAACGCCCTCTCGAGCAGGCCGTCCTGGACGGCCGGGATCTGGAGCAACGCGCCCCCGAGCGCGGCGATGGCAATCCCGATGGTCAATGACCACATCAGTGCTCGACGCATCGTTCTCCCCGAGGTTGCCGCGAACGCTAGCGAGCCGATCTGCAGCCTGCCGGCCCGGTGTGCGGCGTCGTGTTAGCATCGCCGCCGGAGGCCCCGAAAATGCCGAGAGCGAGTGCAACGGTGGTCCGCTGGGCGGCGCTCTGCACGGCTTTCTCGATTCTTTCCTGCGCGCCCGTGGGGAGCGAAGCCTGGTGTATGAGGATGAAGAACAAGCCCAAGGGCGACTGGACCGCCAACGAGGCGGGCGACTACGCCAGGCATTGCGTGCTTCGATGAGGGGGTGCGCCCCCATGAGGCGATGCGCCCAGGCGCTTGCACCGGTTCTGGCGGTGCTGCTGCTGGCGACGGCCGGGCCCGCGTTCGCGGAGCCGGACACGATCACGGTGTACAAGTCGCCCACTTGTGGCTGCTGCACCCAGTGGGAGAAGCACCTGGAAAGCCACGGTTTCCAGGTGAAGTCGAGGGTGGTCCCGGACGTGACGCCGGTAAAGATCGAGAACGGGATCCCGAGTCGGCTCGCCTCCTGTCACACCGCCTTCGTCGCGGGCTATGTGGTAGAAGGCCACGTACCGGCCGAAGACGTGAAGCGCCTCCTGAGGGAGAAGCCGGCCATCGCAGGTCTTGCGGTGCCGGGCATGCCCATCGGCTCGCCGGGCATGGAGGGTCCGAATCCCGTGGTCTACGACGTCCTGGCTTTCGACAGTGACGGCCGCGTCGAAGTCTTCTCGACCCATCGACCCTGAAGCGCGTGGTAGCCTGTACCGGGGGGCGGTCGACCTTCGCTCCCAGGAGGTTGCCGTGAAGATCCCCTTCTACTTCGACTACGCATGCCCGTGGGCGTACCTGGCAAGCTGCCGCGCCGAATCCTACTTCCAGGACCTGGGTGCCGAGATCGACTTCCGTCCGGTTCGGCTCGCCGATCTGGTCGAGACGAAGGGCGAGAAGGGACTGCCCCCGGGTGATCGCAAGCGCAACTGGTACGTCTCGGATCTGAAGGGCTGGGCCGAGATGGTGGGCGCCGAGCTGTCGCTCAAAGCAGGCGGCCCCCGCCCGGACACGCGGCTGATGCTGCGCGCTGCCCTGGTGGCGCGCGATCGCGGGGCCTTCCGCGAGTTCCACTATCCGGCCTATCGCGCCCGCTGGGCCGAAGCGCGACCGGTGGACGAGCCCTCGGTGGTTCACTCGCTACTGAAAGGTGCGGGTCTCGACGCGGATGCGGCACTCGAGGAGGCGCAGAGCGACGTGCTCGCCGAGCGGCTGGACGCCAACACCCGAGACGCCATCGATCGTGGCGTCTTCGGGGTGCCGACCCTGTTCGTGGGCGACCGGATGTTCTTCGGGAACGACCGCTTCGAGCTGGTGCGCCACGTAATCGCGAAGCAGGGCAGAGGCGCCTGACCCGGGCGGTCCCCCGGCCCCCAGGGGATTCGGCGCATGGATCACAGGACCTCTGGCGAGCCATTGGGGGCTGGTCTAGGATTTTCGGAGCCTAGAGAAAGGCCCTGCCCAATTCATTCCGAGTCCATATCTCAGTCTACAATCCGGTCAGAGTCGGTTTCGAAGCCAGCCGCGCGAGCATGGTGCTTGGCACGGTTCATGCGCGGTCGGGCCTCTCCCGCCAGGGAGAAGGAAAACGCGGCCGCAACGAGTTGCCTGATCGTCGGGCATGGAGTTCGCGTTACGTGAAGAAGATCTACGTCGGAAACCTTTCCTGGGACACCACTGAGGCCGCTCTGCAGGAGCATTTTTCATCCTTGGGCGAAGTGCATTCGGTGGCCGTCATCACCGATCGGGAGACCGGTCGTTCGCGCGGTTTCGCGTTCATCGAGATGGATGATGCCGGTGCCGACAAGGCGATCGCCGAGATGGATGGTCAGGACTTCGGGGGCCGCGCACTGCGGGTCAACGAGGCCCAACAGAAGGAGCGCCGCGGTGGCGGTGGTGGAGGCGGTGGCGGCGGCGGCGGCGGTGGACGTGGGGGAGGAGGTCGCTGGTAAGGCGACCGAGCTCTGGGGCCCCGCTTCGGCGGGGCCCGCTCACCTGACATTCTTCCAGACTTCCGGGTTGAACAGGTCGCGTTTGCGGGCGTGAGCGAGGTCGTCTTCCCGCCACGCCTTCCTCTCAGTCGCCCCCCCTTCCGCGAATCTTTGCGTAGACCCGCCCGCGGAAGAAGACCAGGGAAGCCGCGGCGAATGCGGAGAAGACAAGGCACTGGCCCCAGAACGGGGGGTCCAGGGGAGACAAGCCGATCCCGCCCACGATCAGGGCGGAGACGCCCAGGAACGCCAGGTAGAACTCGGCGTCCACGATCATCTCCGCTCCCAGAAGAACGGAACCAAGCACGATCCATTGCCACCAGGCCATGTTCCCACGCTGCGATCTGGGAGGCTGCCGCCTCCACCATGCCGGGAAGTATCGGCAGCTACGAGGCGATCCGCCATTGCGAATCCGGCCCCGGATTGGAACGCTTGCGGGGGGGCAATCACCGCGTGGTATGGTGCGGCCACAGGAGGGTGCCTCCCATGAGCGAAACCGTGAACCGCCAGTGGCTGCTTTCCCGCAGGCCGGTCGGCATGGTGAGCGAATCCGATTTCGAATACCGCGAATTGCCCCTGCCCGACCTGGCCGAGGGCGAATACCGCGTCCGGAATCTCTACGTCTCGTTCGATCCCGCCATGCGCGGCTGGATGGACGATCGACCCAGTTACATTCCGCCGGTCCAGATCGGCGAAGTGATGCGTGCAGGGGCCGTGGGGCAGGTGGTGGAGTCGCGCCATCCCGACTTCGAGGTCGGCGACTTCGTGCAGGGACTGTTCGGATGGCAGGACTACAGCGACGCGGGCACGGGGCTCAACCAGGGCACGAAGCTCCCGCCGGGGACGTCCCTCACCTGGCCCCTGGGCGTGCTGGGTATCACGGGGCTCACGGCTTATTTCGGCCTGCTCGATCTGGGCGTGCCCCAGAAGGGCGAGACCGTGGTGGTATCCGGTGCGTCCGGGGCCACGGGCTCCGTGGCGGCGCAGATCGCGCGCATCAAGGGCTGCACGGTCGTCGGCATCGCCGGAGGTGCCGAGAAGTGCGCCTGGCTCACGGGCGAGGCGCGCCTGGATGCCGCCATCGACTACAAGTCCGAGAACGTGGGGCAGCGCCTGGGGGAGTTGTGTCCCCAGGGCATCGACGTCTACTTCGACAACGTGGGCGGCCCGATCCTGGACGCCGTGCTGGCGCGGATCGCCCGGCGCGCACGCATCGTGATGTGCGGCGGCATCTCGGGCTACAACGAGAAGGAGCCGCCTCCGGGGCCCCGCAACCTGATGAACCTGGTGATCCAGCGCGCCCGCATGGAGGGCTTCATCGTGCTGGACTACGCAGCGCGCTTCGGAGAGGGCATCGTGGATCTCGCACGTTGGGTGGCGGAGGGCGAGATCGTCCACCAGGAGGACATCCAGGAGGGCATCGAGAACGCCCCGCTCACATTCCTGCGCCTGTTCAAGGGCCAGAACCGCGGCAAGCAACTCCTGAAGCTGGCCGCCCCCCCGATCGTGTAGACGCCGTGCGAGACCCTCACGCGCTTCGTCACCGCGACGGTGGGAATCGTGGAGATGCGCCCTGTTCAACGCCCGGAGCGGATCCGGCGAACTCTACAGGCGTTCGAAGCGGGGCGGGCGTTTCTCCAGGTAGGAACTCACGCCCTCGGCGAAGTCCTTGCGGCCGAAGCTCTCGATCATCAGCCGCACGGCCCTGGCATGGGCCGGAGCCAGGGGCTCCTCGAGGGCCTGATAGACCTGGCGCTTCATGATCTGCAGCGATGCGGGCGAGCATCTTTCCGCGATGGTGCGCACGTAGTCCTGCACGAAGGGCATCAGCTCGTCGTGGGGCAGGGTGCGGTTGACGATGCCCACGCGCTCGGCCTCGGCGCCGTCGAATTTGCGGCCCGTGAACAGCAGGTCCAGGGCATGGCCGGTGCCGACCAGGCGCGGCAGCAGCCACGAGATGCCCCATTCGGCTACCAGGCCGCGCTGCGCGAACGCGGTGGTGAAGACTGCGCGATCCGATGCGAAGCGCAGGTCGCAGCCCAGCGCGATGGGCAGGGCCATGCCGGCGCACGGCCCGTTGATGGCGGCGATCACGGGCTTCCGGATCGTCATCAGATAGGTGTAGGTGTGGCGGAAGCTGTCGAGCTCCGGATCGCCCGGCTCGGCGTCGAGCTCGCTCACGTCTTCCGCCTCGCGGTCGCCCTCGCTGATTCCCTTGAGCCGCTGCAGATCCGCGCCGGCGCAGAAGCCTCGGCCGGCCCCGGTGAGTACGATCGCCACCACCTTCGGGTCGGCCTCGGCCGCGGCCATGGCGTGCTTGACCTCGGCGCCCATGCGGTCGGTCCAGGCGTTGAGGCGATCGGGGCGGTTGAGGGTGACCGTTGCAATGGGGTCGTCGACCTGGAAGAGGATCTCCTGATACACGGGCTTCTCCTTGGGCGGATTCGCGGCTCGCGATTCGCTCGACGAGCAGCGTGCGTTGAATCTGATTCGTGGCGGGCGTGCGCGGCAGGCTGTCGACGCACTCGAGTCGCCGCGGTTTCTTGAAGGAGGCCAGGCGACCTTCGCAGTGGCTCTGCAGGTCTTCCAGGCTCGGGGCCGCACCCGCGGCGGCGACGACCACGGCACACACCACCTCGCCCCACCTGGGATCCGGCAGGCCCACGACGGCAATCTCCAGCACGCCCGGGCAGCTGGCGAGCGCCTGTTCCACTTCGCTGGGCGCCACCGTCTCGCCCCCGGTGCGGATCACGTCGCGCAGGCGGCCCGTGATCGAGAGATGGCCCTCGTCGTCCAGGGCGCCCAGGTCGCCGGTGCGGTACCAGCCGTCCTCGAGCGCGCCGGCGGTGGCCTCGGGGTTGTCGAAGTAGCCGTCCATCAGGTAGGCGCTGCGCACGCAGATCTCGCCCGCGTCGCTGAGGCGAAGATCCACCCCGGGCGCCGGCGGGCCCACGCTGCCTGGCTTGCGAAGCACGTCCGCGTCGGCCAGGGCGGTGCCGGCTCCGCATTCGGTGGAACCGTAGTAGACGCGCGTAGCGGTGTGCGGGAGGCGTTGCTTCAGTGCCGCGATCAGCTCGGGAGGCGTCGCCGACGTTCCCGTGTCGGCTTCGCGCAGGCTCGAGAGGTCGTAGCGGGCGAGGTCGGCCTCCAGGATGCGGGCCCACACGGCGGGAATGCCGTAGAAGCGGTTGGCGCGGCGCTTCTGGATGGCGTCGAGCAACGCGTCGGCGGTCGCCGACTCGACGAAGGTGATCTCGCCCCGGGTCTGCCAGGCGGCCAGAGCCAGGGTGAACGCCGCCATGTGGAACAGCGGGAACATGCAGACCGAGCGCTCGGGCACATCCCGAAAGATGCCCTGGAACGTGCGCAGGTAGTTGGCCCGGTGCGACAGCACGACGCCCTTGGGCCTTCCGGTGCTTCCGCTGGTGAAGAAGATCACATGGGGATCGGTCTCGCAGATCGGTGCGGGGGCGATGGCACCGTCACCGGCCGCGGCCGCCTCGGCGTGGAAGTCGATGCCCGGGCCGGATTCTCCGCCCAGGCGGGCGAAGCGCGGGATCTGGGCCGCCTTGGCCACCAGCTCGCCGGCTTCCGCGCGGCGCGCATCGGTCACCAGGAGGTGGGCCCGCGCCAGCCGCGCCACGTCGGACGCCTCGTCGGCTCCCAGGCGCGCATTGATGGGCGCGAACACGGCGCCGAGCTTCGCCAGGGCCGCGAAAAGCGGAAGTACCTGCAGGGAGGTGTCGGCCCAACAGACCACCCGATCGCCGGAACGGATGCCCCGATCGGCCAGGACGCGGGCCAGTCGATTGCTGGCGCGATCGAGCTCCCGATGGGTGAATTGGTCATTTCCCATGGACGCTGCGACCGCATCCGGGACCACTCGAGCATTGCGCCGGAAGATCTCCCCGATCGTGAGCGACATCGAGAACAGCATGACGGAACGCATTCGCTTTTGCGAGTATCCAAGCGTGGCGGATCGCATCCAGGTTTCGGTGACAGTCTCGGGGCTGTCTCAGCTGTTTCCCGACGGGCTCCAGGGGCTCCTGGAGGCGGCTCGCATCGCCGACGATTCGGGCGTCGACCAGATCGCGATGCCCGATCATCTGGCCATCGGGCCCCGAACCGATCGCTATCCCTATGGCGCCTTTCCTTTCGGGAACGGGGAACCGTGGCTCGAGCCGCTCACCGCGCTCGCCGCCATGGCCGGCGCGACGCGTCGCATCCGCCTGGCGACCAGCATCCTGATCGCGCCGCTGCGACCGGCCCTGCTGCTGGCCAAGACGCTCGCGACCCTGGACGTGGTGTCGGGGGGGCGCGTCGATCTGGGGGTGGGCACCGGCTGGCAGCGCGAGGAGTTCGAGGCCGCCGGCGTGCCGTTCCGCGGCCGGACGCCGCGCATGGACGACACGCTGCGCGCGTGCCGTGTCCTCTGGAGCCAGACGCCGGCGTCGTTCGAATCGGAGACCGTGCGTTTCGCGGATCTGACGTGCCTTCCCCAGCCGCTGCAGAACGGGGGCATTCCCATCTGGATCGGAGGCGGCCTGACCCGGGGCAATCTGGCGCGACTCGTGGAGTACGGAGCGGGCTGGATGCCGCTCGCGGACCTGGGCGCGATCCGTTCCGGTGTGGCGGTTCTGCGCGACGCCATGGCCGCCGCCGGGCGCGATCCCGACACCCTGGGTGTTCGCGCCAACGCGCCCGCGCTCCGCAACGCGGAAGGCCGCGTGGACCTGGCGGCAACGCTTGGGGGCCTTCCCGTCTTGCAGGAGGCTGGCGTTACGGTGGCCGCGTTCGCGCTGGCGCGCTTCGCACGCCGGCCGGCGGACGTGAGGCCGTTTCTCGAGAGGCTCGGGCGGGCGGGCGTTAGCGCAGGATGAGTCCCTGGTCGGGGCCCACCACTCCCGAGAAGCGGTCGCCCTCGCCGACGCCGTCGCTGGCCAGCTCCACCCGCAGCGAATCGCCCGGGTCGAATGCGATGGGTGCGCCGGCGAAACTCACGATCACGGTGCGCTGGTCGTCGCCGGCGCGGCGGCGGTAGACCAGAAGACCGTCCGGCGCCGGCACGAACTCGAAGGTACCCAGGCGCAGGGCCTCGCTGTTCCGTCGGGCCGCGAGCAAGCGCCGGTACAGGTGCAGGATCGAGTCCGATGCGCCGCGCTGCGTCTCGACGCTGCGGGCGCCGGCTTGCGGCGACCAGGGCAGCCAGGGTTCGCGACCCCAGCCGTGGGGAGGTTCCGCCCGCCACGGGATGGGCGAGCGACAGCCATCTCGTCCACCCGGATCGACCACCCGCTCTTCCGGCACCTGGGCGTCTTCGAGGCCGAGCTCTTCACCCATGTACAGGAAGGCCGTGCCGCGCAGGCTGAGCAGCATCACGGCGGCCGCCCGGGCCCGGGCTTCGGAGCCGTAGCGGGTGCGCTGGCGCACCACGTCGTGATTCGAGAGCACCCAGGTCGGCCACGCCGAGAGCGGATCGAGCAACGCCCAGGTCTTCTCGAGGCACTCCCGCCACGTCGCCGCGGTCCACTCGGCGAAGAGCGGCGGGAAGTTGAAGCTCAGATGCAGCTCGTCTCCCTTTCCGAAGTAGGGGCCGATCTGCTCGATGGCGAGCAGCCACACCTCGCCCACCATCATGCGATCGCCCGGATACGAGTCGAGAAGGCGGCGGATCCGGCGCAGGTACTCGTGGGTCACGGGCACATCGTTCAGCACGCCGTGGGGGATGGGGGCCAGGCGCGCCTCCACGTCCGGGAGCTTCGGGTCCTTGCCGATGTTGTGGATCACGTCGGCCCGGAAGCCGTCCACCCCGCGGTCGAGCCAGAAACGCAGCACCGCGTACATGGCTTCCTCGACCTCCGGGTTCGCCCAGTTCAGGTCGGGTTGGTCGCGCAGGAACGAGTGCAGGTAGAACTGGCCGGTCGCCTCGTCCAGGGTCCAGGCGGGGATACCCGCGGGCAGGGCGGCCCTCCAGTTGTTGGGAAGCGCTCCGTCCGGCCCCGGGTCGCGCCAGATGTACCAGTCGCGACGGGGACTCGTCCGCGAGCGGCGAGCCTCCTGGAACCAGGGGTGGTCGCTGGAAGTGTGGGCCGGAACCCAGTCGAGGATCACGCGGATGTCACGCGCGTGGGCCGCCGCCAGCAGGGCGTCGAAGTCCGACAGGCGGCCGAAGATCGGGTCGACGTCGCAGAAGTCCGAGACGTCGTAGCCGAAGTCGCGCATGGGCGATCTGAATATCGGCGAAAGCCAGATCGCATCGACGCCGAGCCACGCCAGGTATTCCAGTCGCTCGCAGATGCCGACCAGGTCGCCGACGCCGCTGCCGGTGGAGTCGGCGAAGGAGCGCGGATAGATCTGGTAGACGACCGCGTTCATCCACCAGGGCTTCGAGTCGCGGTTCGAATCCATGTCGGTCAGTCGGCGCTCCGTTTCTTCACCCAGCCTCGGTCGTGGGGCGCCATGAAGGCGACCGTGAGCTTCATGCGGCTATGGAGCCAGGCGCCGTCGACGCGCTCGTACTCATCGTCTTCGACGCCTGCCATCCAGTGGGCTCGATCGTCCGTCGTGGTGCAGGGTGCCAGGATGTCCCAGCGTGCGCTGGCCCGGTCGCCTTCCACCCGGATCCGGGGCTTTACGAACAGATGCCAGCTGAAGTGCAGGGACGGGGTGCGCATGCGTTCCCGGATCTGGTCGCGGCCCTGGCAGACACCCAGGGTGCCCGCGTCCCAGACGGCGTCTTCCGTGAACAGGTCGGCAATCTCAGCGGCGATGCGCTCCAGATCCGCCGCCTCCCGAGGTCGGCCGCGGGCGTAGCGCTCGTCCACCAGCTCGCCGTAGCGGGCCTTCAGGAAGGCGATGGCCTGCTCGTCCTCGACGACGCGCAGGCGTCGCTCCATTCCCATCAGCCGGGTTTCGAGATCTTCACGCGAAGCCACGACAGGTCTCCTCAGCCCAGCAGGTCTGCGACCCGGTCCACGTCGTCCGGGTCGTCGTGGGTGGGGGTCAGCAGGATCTCGTCCGCCCCCAGATCGGCCAGCATGCGTACGCCGTCTCGCAGCGCGGTGCTCGAGGTGGCGGTCACCGTGGCTGCGATCTTCTCGGCGACGCCGGGCCCCATGAAATCCAGGTAGCGCTTCAGGTAGGTGTCCATGCGCTCGCGGGCGCCGGTTCCGATCCCGAACCAGAAGCCGCCCACCAGGCGCGGCGGAGTGTCGCGGCCCGCTTCCTTCCAGGCGTTGCGCGCCAGCTCGAAGCGCGTGCCCACTTCGCTCGCCGACGGACCGAAGCTGAAGTCGGTGAGGCCATCGGCCCAGCGAGCCGCCCGGCGCACCGAACGCGGAAACAGGGCGCCCGCCAGGATCTCCGGCCCACCGCTCTGGATCGGAAGCGGTTCCACCGGTCGCAGCGCGCCCGGCACCACGTTCTCGCCGGCCCAGGCGCGGCGCAGGGTCTCCACCTGTTGCTCCAGGCGCGCGAAGCGCCCGTCGAACGAAGCTCCCACGGCGCGATAATCCTCTTGGCGCCCGCCGACTCCCACACCCAGGCTCACGCGTCCCCCAGACAGCACGTCGAGGCTGGCCACCTGCTTGGCCACGTGCACCGCGCTGTGCATGGGTAGCACCAGCACCGAAAAGGCGATGGACACGCGCTCGGTGACGGCGGCGGCGGCCGATAGTGTCACGCCGATCTCGGGATTCGGAAACGTGATGCGCTCGCCGGCGGCCAGCGTGGAGTACGGGCCCCGGTCGATGCGGCGCGACCAGTCGAGGATCCGGTCGCGGTCGAGTCCCGGCACCATGACGGGCAGGTGCATTCCGATCTTCACGCGGCGGGCTCCCGGGGCGCGACGTTCACAGGAATGACGGCCGGTCGCCGATGATTCCGGCATCCCGCAAGCTCTCGAGTTCATCCTGCGACAGGCCGAGTTCTCCTCCCAGGATCTCGGCGTTGTGTTGGCCCAGGGTGGGCGGCGGGCAACGGTGCAACTGGGTCCCCAGGGCCGAGAATCCCATGGGAAAGCCCGGGTAGCGCGTCTCGCCCGTGACCGGGTGCTTCATCGTCTGGAAGAAGCGCCGGTGCTCGAGCTGGGGGTGGGGCATCAGGGAGTGGGGATTGATCACCGCGGTGGCGGGGATCCCGGCGGCGAGCAAGGTTTCGACCGCATCGCAGAGCGCGATGCCCGCCAGCCAGGCTTCCAGGTGGACATCGATCTCATCGTGCCGGGCCCGCCGCCCGGCAGCGTTGGCGAGAGCCGGGTCTAGCGCCCACTCCGGGTCGCCCAGGATTTCGCGCAGCGCCCGCCACTGGTCGTCGTTGGCCACGGCCAGGGCCAGCAGTTCGTCGTCACCGGCGCAGGCGTATACACCCTGGGGAGCCGAGACGGGTCCGCGATTTCCGTCGCGACCGAGTACCCGGCCGTAGGCCGAAGTCTCGATCACCTGCTCCGCCGCGATGGCGAGCGCCGTTTCCACCAGCGGCACCTCCACGAGCTGCCCCTCGCCCGTGCGCTTGCGGTGTTCCAGGGCCATGAGCAGCGCGAAGGTGGCGTGCATTCCGGCGATGGGGTCGCAGGCGCCGCGCACCACCAGCGGCAGGTCTTCGTAGCCTGTGATCCACGCGAGTCCCGACACCTGCTCGATGGTCATGGCGAAGCCGGTGCGATCGCGCCACGGACCGTCGAGTCCAAAGGCCGGGATGCGCACCATGATCAGACGCGAACCCAACTCGCGGATCGTCTCCCACCCCAGCCCGAAGTTTTCGAGCACCCGCGGCGAGTAGTTCTCGAGCACCACGTCGGCGCCGGCGATCAATCGCTTCACCAGCGCGAGACCTTCCTCGCTATCCAGGTTGAGTGTGATGGCACGTTTTCCGGTGTTGGCGCCGTGGAACACGGGAGACCATTCCCAGATCTGCTCGCACGGAACCGAGCCGGCGAAGCGCATGCCATCCGGACGCTGGATCGACTCCACCTTCACCACGTCGGCGCCCAGGGCCGCGAGATAGCTGGCGGCCATGGGCCCGGCCCAGAAGGCGCTCAAGTCCACCACCCGCAGGCCCTCGAGGGGAAGCGGCGAGGCCGGGCTTCCCGGGGGTCGCGCACGCGCGCTGGCGGACTTTTCCGCGGCAGGTCCGACGTCGTCGCGCGTGCCGAGCCGGGGCGCAGCGCCGAGGGGACGCAACGGGGTCTTCTCCAGCCGATACGGGATGCGCGGTTGCGCGAACCCGCCCGGGTTGTCCTGGAAGACCCCGCGTTTCACCAGGTGGTCCATCTTCGGAAGCGTGTGGCCATTGCCCACGGGAGCCACCGGGATCCGCATCAGACTGGCCAGTTCGACGATCTCGTCCACCGTGCGCTCGCGCGTCCAGCCGTGGATTGCCTCGCGCATGAACTCGAGATTGTCCATGCGTGTGCGCCCGTTCAGGAACTTCTCGTCTTCGCCGATGTCGGGCCGGCCGATCAGGACGCAGAAGTCCTTCCACTGTTGTCCGGTGATGGTGCAGAAGCCCACCCAGCCATCCCGGGCCGGCTCGATCGAGGGGATCTCGATGGCCCGGGGGAGGGGACCCTCGAACCACTGGCTGTTGAGATCGTGGTAGATGGTCAGGCACAACAACATGGATTCGAACATGGACAGATCCACGTGCTGGCCGGCTCCGGTGCGCTCGGCCGAGAGGCGCGCCGACATGGCGCCGACTGCCGCGAAGGTTCCGGCGATCCACTCGCCCAGGCGCCCGCCGGCGGCGACGGGTACGCGGTCGCGCAGTCCGCGGTAGGCGATCGAGCCCGCGGCCGCCTGGAGCGTGAACTCGGTCCATGGGCGATTCGCCCACGGACCGTGGCTTCCCCACGGTGTGATCGACACCAGCGATAGCGTCGGATTGCTCCCCTGCAGTGTCGTCAGATCCAGGTCGTGACGGGCGAGCTGGCCCGGGGCGAAGCTCTCCACCACCCAATCGGCCGTTTCGGTCAGGTCGAGCAGCGTCCGCCGGTCTTCCGGGCGCGCCAGATCGAGCACCACCCCCTGCTTCGAGGCATTCAGATACTGGAACAACGCTCCGTCCTGCCCGTCGGGAATCGCCGTGCCCGACGCGGTCCAGCGGCGCAGGGAGTCGCCGCCGGGCGGCTCCACCTTCATCACCTCGGCGCCCGCGTCGACCAACAGCTTGGTGCAATAGGGGCCAGCGATCCCGGTGGAGAGATCCACGACGCGCGAGCCCGCGAGCGGCCACTCTGTCGTCTTCGATGCCGTCACCGGGCCTGCCTCCGGTTCCCATTCTGGCACAGAATCTCGACGAACCGCCCCGTCAGGCCCCGCCGGATCCCGGTACAATCGCCCCTGAGATCGTTGCATCATGGGCGCCGGGGAGCGGTTGGCAATCGAAGAGCCGGAGAACGGATCCCCGTGGAGCCACGCGGGCGATACGTTCCGGATTCCCCACTTCTTCACTCTATGGTCGTCGAACCTGATCCAGTTCGTGTCCGCCTTCGTCTACACGGTGGTCCTGGCCTGGCTCGTGACGAGCCTGACCGAGTCGAGAACCGTGGTGGGCCTGGTGGGCTTCGCACAGGGCGGGGTGATGTTCCTGGCCTCGCCGCTGGCCGGCGTGGCCGTCGATCGACTGTCGAAGCGGCACCTGCTCTTCGTCGGGCGGCTGGGGCTGGCGGGGGTGGTGGCGGCCATCGCCGCCCTGGTCGCCGTCGGGCACATCGAGATCTGGCACATCCTGGTGGCATCGGTGGCCGGGGGGCTGCTCACGGCTCTCATGCAGCCGGCCACCCAGACCTATGTGTTCGACGTGGTGAACCGGCAGCACCTCCAGAGCGCGGTCTCCCTCAACGCGGGAGCCACGAGCGTGGCGCACACGGCGGGTCCGCTGGTGGGCGGGGCCCTGGTGGGCGCCATCGGCTTCGTCGGGGCGTACGTGTCCGCCGCGGTCGGCCTCGTGCTCTCGGCCTTGCTTCTGCTCTCGATTCCGGTGATCGGACGGGCGAAGCCGTCGGTGAGCCACGCCCACTGGGCGTCGGACCTGCGCCAGGGGCTGGCCTACGTGTGGTCGCATCCTCCCGTGCGCCTGGTGCTGATGGCGTGCTCCATGTCCGTGTTCAACGGCTCCGTGGCCGCCATGCGACCCATCTTCGCTCGACACGTGCTCGGCGTGGACAGCGTGGGCTATGGAGCCATGGCAGCGGCCGCGGGCCTCGGCGGCCTCGCAACGGCCGTGGTGCTGGCGGGGCTTCCCAGCGCCCGGCGGCCGGGCCCCTGGATCGTGGCCAGCATGCTGGTGTTCGCCCTGCTGATCGTCCTGTACGCCTTCGCCTTCTCGTTCGAGTACATCCTGGTCATCGAGCTTCTCACCGGCGTCGCCGGTCAGGTCTGGATGGTGTCGACCTTTTCGGGGCTGCAGATGGCGGTTCCCGAAGAAATGCGCGGCCGGGTGGTGAGCCTCGTCTTCACGGTCGTGATGCTGGCGCCCATCGGCGGCCTGTTCGTGGGGCTGCTGGCCGACAGCATCGGCGACCGCTTCGCCCTGGGGATCTTCGGGATGATTCCGGCGGTCGTCCTGGCCGGGATGCTGGTGGGCGGATACCGCTCTCTGCGTCGGCTCTGACCCCCCGGGGAGTCCGATTTTCGGCCTTCCCCTACGGCGTTCGGTGATACACTGACTGGCGTTGAGAGCCGGAGGGGGAAAGCCGGCTCGACGAGGCCGCGATGAGGCAGCTCATCGGACCGCTCGTTCTCGTCGCTTCGCTCCTCGCGCTGGGGTGTGGGGACTCGGGGTCGACCGGGGACGCGCGCGCGCCCGAGAAGATCGCCACGCTCGCCACTCCGGAGGTGAGCCGGGACGCGATCGCCCGGACCGCCCGCGTGCAGCGGCACGTGGACGGGGTGCCCGTCTACCGCCGTGAGATCCTCTCGCCCGTCTATCACATCGACCGCCTGTACAAGTCCATGCGCGGGCCCATGAGCAACGTGGCCTTCCGCCTGCACGAGCGCGAGGCCGAACTGCTGTGGATCACGGGATACCGGGCCGACGTGGTGGCCTCCGACGGGCGCACTCCCCTATCGGCCGAGTTCATGTGCCACAGCAGTCTCGAGGTGAATGGAGCGCGCTACCTGCAGCGCTTTCCCACCGAGATGGGTCTCACCAGCGATCGCCTGTTCACGGCGTCTCAGGGCCAGCTCGGTCTCGAGCTGCCCGAGGGCTTCGGGATTCCCATGCTCTCCACCAGCCACCTGACTCTCAACACCCAGGTGTTGAACCACAATCTCGGCGACGCGGACATCGAGGCTCGCCATCGCGTCTCCATCGACTTCATCCGCGACCGCGACCTGGAGACACCGCTCCGCCCCCTGATGCAGCGGGGTGTCTATGCCCTCAGGCTCACCGACGGGGCCGACGGTCACTTCGGACTGGCGAGCGTGGACGCGGACGAATCCAAGCACGGGCCGGGTTGCTTGCCCGGAGACGACGCCAGCGGCCGCGAGAGCCATCTGGAGTTCGACGAGCAGGGTCGCCAGTTCACGGGTTTCTGGGTGGTGGAGCCGGGGCGCGACGTGAATCACACGCGTGTGACCACGAAGCTGGATCTCCCCTACGACAGCACGGTTCACGCGATCGCCGTGCACCTGCATCCTTTCGCCGAGTCGCTCGAGCTCCGTGATCTGACGGCGAACGCAACGGTGTTCCACAGCCGCGCGCAACAGGTCGAGTCGGGAATTGGGCTCTCGCATGTGGAGACCTTCGTGAGCCGAGACGGGCTTCCCCTGTACGCGGACCACGAGTACGAACTCGTCAGCGTCTACGACAACACCAGTGACGAGGACCAGGATTCCATGGCGGTCATGTATCTCTACGTTCTCGTTCGCGACCTCCCGGATCTGCGCGGCCTGGTCGGCACCACGACCGCCACGATCGCAACTCCCTGAAATCGCGGTATCGCCGGCAGCGGGCGGCCCGGTGCCCTAGCGTGGCTTTTCGGGAGGGCCCGCGGCATGTCGCGATGGCCGGTTCGGCTCTACAACGGGGTGCAGCGAGCCCGCTGGAAGCTGGGCGGGGCGCCAGTCGGCTTCCGCGACGGCGAGGACGCGCACTTGGAGGCCGCCCGGTCGGCGACGGGCCTCGACGACTTCGGCGATCCGGGCTTTCGTGAGGGCCTCGGGGTTCTGCTCCGGGCCTACGACGAGGAGGCGCGCCTCACGCCCTTCGGTCGTCGGATGGTGTCGGCCGAACTCACCGGGATCCTGGCGGCGCGCCTGACCGTGGAGGCCGCCTGGAAGCGCGAGCCCCGGGTGCTCGACGAGCCGATCCGACGCCCGATCTTCGTGCTGGGCCTGCCGCGCACGGGAACCACGGCGCTCCACTCGCTGCTTGCCCAGGACCCGGAGCACCAGGTGCTCGAATACTGGCTGGCAACGGCGCCAGGGCCGCGGCCTCCCCGCAGTGCGTGGCAGCGCGATCCGCGCTTCGTGGCCGCCCGCCGTGGGCTTCGCACGCTGTACTTCCTGGATCCGGGACTCAAGTCAATCCACCTGCTCACGCCTGAGGGTCCCGACGAGTGCCGGCACCTGTTCGTGCAATCCTTCGTCGACCACACGTTCGATTCCAACGCCCACATCCCCAGCTACACCCGCTGGTTTGCGAGCCAGGACATGCGTCCGGCCTACGCACGCCACCGCGATGTCCTCAAGCTGATCGGGTCGCCTACCCCGGAGCGGCGCTGGGTGCTCAAGTATCCGGCCCACCTGCGCGAACTGCCGGCGCTGCTCGAGACCTACCCGGACGCCTGTATCGTGCAGACCCACCGGGATCCCGCCCGGGTGCTTCCCTCCCTGTGCAGCCTGGTGGCGGGCTGGCGTTCGCTCTACGAGGATCCGGTGGATGCACGGGCGCTGGGCCGCTGGCAGCTGGACATGCTCTCGGACATGGTGGTGGGTGCCGTGGCCACGCGGAGTGCGGCCGATCCGTCGTGTTTCTACGACTTCCATTTCGACGACGTGCTCTCGGATCCGGTGGGTGGTGTGAAGCGCATGTACAAGCACTTCGGACTGGAGCTGACGGCCGAGGCCGAGCGTCGCATGCGAGCCTGGCACGCGCAGCATCCCCAGGGCGCGCACGGCGGGCACGGCTACACGTCCGCGCAGTTTGGCCTGTCCGACGGCGAGATCCGCGAGCGCTTCGGCCCCTACATCGAGCGCCATGGGGTGGCGTCAGAGGCCGGAACCTAGCTTCGCTCCTTCCAGAACCAGCGGCCCTCGCGTCTCGGGGCCCGCGCTCTATGCTGGGGCCCCATGGGTCTGCTCGATGGAAAGATCGCCGTGGTTACGGGAGCGGGCGCCGGCATCGGTCGCGCCACGGCGCTGCTATTCGCCCGCGAAGGGGCGCGCGTCACCGTGGCCGATCGCGACGAGGCCGGCGGCCGCCAGACGACCGAGCAGATCGTGGCCGCCGGCGGCGAGTCGCTCTTCGTGCAGACCGATGTATCGCGCAGCGACCAGGTCGAGGCCATGGTTGCGAAAACCGTGGAGGTCTTCGGGGGACTGGACTGCGCATCGAACAATGCCGCCTCGGCGGGGGGCTTTGGATACACGGCCGACATCTCCGAGAAGGCCTTCGATCTGGCGATTCAGGTGACCCTCAAGGGTGTGTGGCTGTGCATGAAGTACCAGATCCCGGCCATGCTCGAGCGGGGCGGCGGCTCGATCGTGAACATCGGCTCGGCGTCGGCGATCAAGGGGGAAGCGCTGCTCCCGGCCTATTCGGCGGCCAAGGGGGGCGTCCTGGCACTCACCAAGACCGCCGCCGCCGAGTATGCCGAGCGCGGGATCCGGGTGAACGCAGTGTGCCCCGGCGGCGTTCGCACGCCCTCGCTGGAGCAATACCTGGCGCGTTCGCCGGATCTTGCGGAGCGCACCGTGAACAGCCACGCCATGAAGCGGATCGCCGAGCCCGACGAGATCGCGCAAGGCGTCGCCTGGCTGTGCTCGGATCGCTCGTCGTTCGCCACCGGACAGATCATGGTGTTGGACGGGGGCAGCCTGGTGAAATCACACCTGTTCTGAGCAAGAGGAAGATCCCGCGTGAAGTTCTGGCAGACGCTTTCGTTCACCGAGACGGACCAGCTGGTCGACCTGGCGAAGATCAGCGAGGAAGTGGGCTTCCACGGCGTCTTCCTCTCGGACCACGTGTTCGTGCCCGAGAAGATCGGGTCGCGGTATCCCTACTCGGAGGACGGCAGCCCGCCGTTCACGACCGAAACCGAGTGGCCCGAACCGTGGGTCAGCATCGGAGCCATGGCGGCCGTCACCACCCGGCTGCATTTCAGCACGGCCATCTACATCGCTCCCCTGCGCCATCCCCTGGAGGTGGCAAAGTCGGTTTCCACCGCCTCGATCCTGTCCGGCGGGCGCGTGGCCCTGGGTGTGGGCGCGGGCTGGGTGGCCGAGGAGTATGCCCAGCTGGGGCGGGAGTTCGGGAACCGGGGTCGCCGACTGGACGAGATGATCCAGGTGCTGCGCTGCGTCTGGAAGGGGGGCATGGTCGAGCACCGCGGGGCCCACTACGCGTTCGATCGCCTGCAGGTGAGTCCGGCGCCGGGCGCTCCCATTCCCATCTACGTGGGGGGCGCCAGTGGACCCGCCCTTCGCCGGGCGGCACGCAACGACGGCTGGATCGGAGCCGGGAACGATCCGGACGCGGTGCCGGCACTGGTGGAGAGGCTGCGCGGGCTGCGCACGGAGGCCGGGCGGGAATCCGAGCCCTTCGAAACCATCGTTGCGGTTACGGTGCCCCCGGACCGGGATCTCTTCCGGCGCCTGGAAGACGCGGGAGTCACCGGCATGATCAGCTACCCGATGCTGTTCACGCTGGGGCCCGGGACCACGCTCGACCAGAAACGCGCTGCACTCGAGCAGTACGGCAACGACATCATCGCTCGAACCTGATGCCAGCGCGCCCGCCGAAGGCTCGCGGCGGGCCTTCGGCGGGCGCGCTAGGCTGCAGTCCGCGCGGGTCCAGGAGGAATCATGGCTTCGTCGCTGCGGAACTGGGGCGAGATCCTGCGCACCCAGAACCTGTCGTCCGAGCGGACGATGGATCGGGTTTCCCGCTGGCTGCTGATCACTCGCGCCAGCGTCTTCCCCATGACCATAACGTCGGCCCTGATCGGTGGTGTGCTGGCGGCGGGTGACCGGAACGCGAACTGGATCTACTTCACGGTCGCGCTGATCGGGCTTACCCTGGCCCACGCCGCCAACAACATGATCAACGACTACTTCGACCTGGAAGAGGGGGTCGATACAGACGAGTACGTGCGCGCTCAGTACGCGCCCCATCCGGTGCTCTCGGGCATGATCTCGAAGAAGGGGCTGTTGCTGGCCATCGCCGTGGTCAACCTGATCGACCTGGCGATCCTGCTCTTTCTCACGGAGGTGCGCGGCTGGCCGGTGGCGGCCTTCGCCATCGCGGGGCTGTTCATCAGCGTGTTCTACGTGGCGCCGCCGCTGAAGCTCAAGCACCGGGGCCTGGGTGAGCCCGGCGTGTTCCTGGTGTGGGGGCCGCTGATGATCGGCGGCACCTATTATGCCACCGCGGGGACCATGCCGGCCTGGGTGCTGGTGGCGAGCCTTCCGTACGCGATCCTGGTCACCAGCGTGCTCATGGGAAAGCACATCGACAAGTTCGAGGCCGACAGCGAGCGCCACATCCGGACGCTTCCGGTGATCATGGGGCGAGAGCGCGCCACGTTCCTGACCCAGGAGCTGATGGTGGCGTTCTTCGTGCTGGTATTGTGCCTGGTGCTGCTTGGCACTTTCGGCCTGTGGACGCTGCTGGTGTTCGGGGCGGTGCCCAACCTGTGGCAGTCGCTGCGGATCTACAACCAGCCGAAGCCGTCGTCTCCGCCAGCCAACTATCCAATCTGGCCGCTCTGGTATGTGGCCTGGGCCTTCCGCCTCACCCGCAACGCGGGCGCGTTGTTGGTGATCGGATTGATCCTGAGCGCCATCTTCCCCGATCACCGGCTCTAGTCCTGGAGCAGCCAGTCGAAGGCGCGGCGCATGACGCGGCGGCCGGCGTGTTGCAGCACCACGCCGTGGCTCACCACCACCCGGTCGAAGTCCCAGGCCAGGATCGTTTCCAGGGAACTGCGAAGCGCCTCCCGATCGCGGACCAGGCGCTTGACGTGGCGCCCGACGGCGAATGCCTCGTGGATGCCCATGGCGCGCATCCACATCCGCGTCCAGAGGTTCTCGCCCCACTGCAGGTTGAAGGCCAGATCGGCGAGAAGAAGGCTGCGGCTGGCGACGTGGAGGAACGCCACCTCGTTCAGGTAGGGCATCCCGTGGCAGACCTGTTGGTAGAGGCTGCCGGCCCAATCGTCGGGCGCCCGATCGTCGAGAACCGCGTCGAAGTGAAGCTCCGCGCGTTTCTCGGCGAGGCCCGGCGCGGCGTGACAACGCGCCTCCGGGTAGGCGCGCTGGCAGGCCGCCACGAACAGATGGTGGACCTTGTTGGGTGCCACCAGGTGGCGGACGGTCCCCAGCGCCGCAAGCTCCGCCCGGCTGGTGGCGTCCAGGGCCACGGGCGAGTGCAGAAGCAGCGCCCCGTCCGGGAGGCGCACCACCGTCATGCGAGCCCCCACCCGGAGGCCGAACGTCCGCAGGGGGCTCTCGACCGTCCAGAGATCCTCGTCCAGCTGGCGGAGTCCGGAACTCAGCAATCGCCTTCGGGCCCACAACATTCCGCCGAGGCCTCGAGGCTGGCGTCGTAGGCCTGGCCCTTGGTCTCGCGGGATGTGCGCGGAGCCGTGCGTGTGCAGTCGAACGGCCGGCGTTCGGCCTCCGGAATCTCGATCCTCGGCGGCACGGCGATCACGTGCTCATGGTAGGGATCGGCGCTGAGCAGTCGATAGGTCTTGGCGCACACGGCCGTGCGCTCGCCGCGGCGCAGCACGTGCCCATCGTCGTCCTGAACCTGGCTCCAGGGGCCCCGGTAGATCACGGCCTGGTTGGCCTCGAAGCAGGGGCCCTGCTTTCCCTTGCTCGCGGTGACGGTGACCGAGCGGAACTCGATGCCCTGGACCACCCGGAACGGCTCTGCGGCCCACTGGTCTATCGCGATCCCGTGGAAGCCCGCCGCGGCAAGGGCGGCCAACAGCTCGTCTTCCACGAAGGCGCCGGAGACGCAGCCACTCCACAGCTCCGGATCGGCGCGGAGCTCGTCGGGAACCGGTTCGTCGCTTACGATGTCGGAGATGGCAATCCGGCCCCCCGGGCGCAGCACCCGGAAGATCTCGCGGATCAACTGGGCGCGGTCGTCCGCATGCACCAGGTTGAGCACACAGTTCGAGACGACCACATCGACCGAGGCATCGGCGATCAGGGGCCGCTCGCGGCGGAGACGCGCCGCGGCGGCTTGTGCCTCCTCCCAGCCCCGACTGTCGCGAACCGGGCAGTCCGCGAGCCAGGCGTCCAGGGCATCCGGGTCCAGCGCCAGGTCCTGGATGCGACCGCGCCGGAACTCCACGTTGGCGTAGCCCACCTGTTCGGCCACCCGGGGCGCTGCGCCCCGGGCCAGGGCCAGCATGCTGTCGTTCATGTCCACGCCGATCACGGAGCCGCGGGGTCCGACCACCTGGGAGGCGATGAAGCAGATCTTGCCGCCGCCGCTCCCCAGGTCGAGCACCGTGTCGCCGGAACGCACATGACGCGAGGGGTCGCCGCAGCCGTAGTCGCGGTCAAGCACTTCCGGAGGAATCGCCGCCAGGTAACGGGCGTCGTAGTCCACCGGGCAGCACAGGGCTTCTTCGCGTTCCCGGGCCGCCGCCGCATATCGCGTGCCCACCGCGAGCTCGACTTCGAACGAATCGCTGCTGGATGCCATGGATTCCGACTCCTGAGGCTCGAGGGGTTGTGGGAAGATCGGGGAGTTCCGGTCGGTTCGATGCGCCGCCTGCCGCGAGGGATTCTAGGTGGTTGTCGGCCCCGTGGGGCCCGAGCGTCAGGGGCACCGCCGAGGCATCTGGGCTGATAACCTGGCGCGTCATCACAACCCCCAGTGAGGTCTTGAAAAATGGGCGATGCCTGGATTCTCGATGCCGTTCGCACACCCCGAGGCCGGGGCAAGCAGGAGGTCGGCGCGCTGTCCGGCATCCACCCCCAGGACCTGCTGTCCACCTGTCTGAATGCCCTGGTGGAACGCATGGGCATCGACTCGCGCGACGTCGAAGACGTGGTGGCCGGCTGTGTCACCGCGGTCGGCGAGCAGGGAGCCTGCATCGCCCGCACGTCAGTGCTCAACGCGGGCTGGGACGGCGAGTCGGCGACTGGCGTCACGCTGAACCGATTCTGCGGGTCTGGCCAGCAGGCCGTGAATTTCGCCGCCATGGGCGTGATGGCTGGCCAGCAGGACCTGGTGATCGGCGGCGGCGTCGAATCCATGTCGCGCAATCCCATGGGTTCCGACAAGTCGGGCCTCGCCGGCCACAACCCGCACCTGGAGGCGCTGCACCCGCTGGTGCCCCAGGGCATCTCCGCGGACCTGATCGCCGCCGTCGAGGGCTTCCGCCGCGAAGAACTGGATGCGTTCGCTGCCCAGAGTCAGGAACGCGCCCAGGTGGCCCAGAAAGAGGGCCGCTTCGATGGCAGCCTGATCCCGGTGTACGACCGCGAGGGAAAGCTCGCCCTGGATCGCGACGAGCACCCGCGCGCCGGCACCACGGCCGAGGGTCTGGCTCGGCTCAAACCCTCGTTCACCGAGATGGGGGCCTATCGACCCAAGGGCTCGGAACTCAGCATGGACGAGCGGGCGATGCTCCGGTATCCGCAGGTGAAGAAGATCGAACACGTGCACCACGCCGGGAACTCGTCGGGGATCGTCGACGGCGCCAGCGCCATCTTGATCGCATCGCCCGAGTATGCGCGCAAGCACGGGCTCCGCCCCCGCGCGCGCATCCTGGCAATGGCCACCGCGGCCAGCGAGCCGATCATCATGCTCACGGCGCCCACGCCTGCCAGCAAGCGCTGCTTCGAGCGGGCGGGCATGGAGGTCTCGGATATCGATCTGGTGGAGATCAACGAGGCCTTCGCCGCGATTCCGCTGAAGACGACACGCGACCTGGGTCTCGATCCGGACAAGGTCAACGTGAACGGTGGCGCCATCGCGCTGGGCCACCCCCTGGGCGCCACCGGCGGCATGCTGATCGGTACGCTGCTTGACGAGCTCGAACGGCGCGACCAGACCACGGGCCTCGTCACCATGTGCATCGGTGGAGGCATGGGCATCGCCACCATCCTCGAGAGGATCTCCTAGGGCCGGGCACCGCTCGATCGCCTCAGAACATCGTTTGGATCTGGCCGGAATCGAGATTCTATCCCCAAACAGGCCCTTGCGCCGCTAGAATGCACACCGGTGGGGAAGGGTTACGCGCGGCTTTCGGCCCAGGATGGCTCGTACCTTGCCTTCGAGGCAGCGGGCAGTCACGCCCACATCACGGCCGTTGCCGTCTTCGAGATGGGCCCCTTGCTCGCGGGCAGTGGTGGTCTCGACATCGAACGCATCCGTCGTCACGTGGAGTCGCGGCTCCCGTTGCTGCCCCACTATCGCCAGCGCATCGCCTTTACCCCGGTGCAGCGTCACCCGATCTGGGTGGACGATCCTCGCTTCGATCTGCGGTACCACGTTCGCCACACCGGTCTGCCGCAGCCCGGTGGCGACGCCGACCTCAAGGAGCTGACCAGTCGTATCAGCTCACAGCCCCTGGATCGTGACAAGCCGCGTTGGGAGATCTGGTTCGTCGAGGGACTGAGCGGCGATCGCTTCGCCGCTGTCGCCAAGGTGCATCACAGCCTGGTGGACGGTGTCTCCGGCGTGAACGTGCTCATGTCGCTCCTGAGTCCCACGGTCGATGACGTGCTGGAGCCGGCCGCGCGCTGGAAGCCGCAGGCGCCGCCCGGCCTGCTCGACTTCCTGAAAGACGGCGTGACCGAGGGCGCCGGGTTCGGAGCCTCCGCGCTGCGGACCGCCAGCGGCGTCCTGTCCAGCCCGCGAAAGACCTTCGACGATGTGGCGCGGGGGGCCATGTCGGCCTGGGAGACCCTCGCCGGGGGACTCACCCGGCCGGCCGAGACTCCCATCAACCAGCCCATCGGAAGCCAGCGCCGCGTCGACTGGGTGAGTCTTGATCTGGGCCAGGTGCGCGATGTCCGCAAACGGCTCGACGGATCGCTCAACGACGTGGTGCTCACGATCGTGACCGGCGCCGTGCGCAGCCTGCTCCAGAAGCGCAAGGTTCCGCTGCGCGGCCTCGACTACCGGGTGACGGTTCCGGTCGACGTTCGCACGGGGCCCGTGGACCCGGGGGTTGCCAACAAGGTCTCCGCCTGGTTCTTGAGCCTGCCGGTGGCGGAACGCAACCCCAAGCGGCGCTTCGAGAAGATCAGCGCCGAGACGCGGCGCCTGAAGAAGGCGAAGGCCGAGGACGGGGTCGATTTGTTCCTGCGCTTCGCCGACTGGAGTGGGTCGTCGATGCTGCCGTCGGGCTTCGTAAACCTGGTGGGGATGCTGCGCCCCTACAACCTGATCGTGAGCAACATCCACGGCCCGGCGTTCCCGCTGTATCTGCTGGGCGCAAGGCTGAATGCGTTCTATCCCCACCTGCCGCTGTTCAAGAACCAGGGCCTGGCGGTGGCGGCCATGAGCTATCTGGACAAGCTCAACGTGGGGCTGATCGGCGATTGGGACCTGATGCACGACCTGGCCGACTTCAAGGGCCACATCGAGGAGTCGGTCGAGGCCCTATGGGTCGCGGCCGGCGGCGCCCCGCCCGCAAGCATGCCGTAGGCCCGCGCAGTTCAGCGCGGCAAGCACGCCGTGGGCCCGCGCAGTTCAGCGCCGCAAGCGGGCCGCAAGGCTCGTGCGCCACGGAGCGCTTGTTCCGATTCGAGCGGGCGAGAGTCGCGGCCATGCCGTGCCGCGTGCCGGGTATGCAATCAGGAGGCGGAGGATCGCATCACGTGTCGTCGCGGGGCGGCTTCGCCCCCAGGCCGGCCAGCAGGAACTCGGTGGTGGAGTTGGCGATCTCGTCGAGGGAGCGCTTCTCCACCAGCTGGCTGAGGGAGTGGGGTGACACCAGTGCGAACCAGACCGCCACTACGTACTCCACATCCACGTCGGGGCGGAAGTGTCCCTGGGCGATGCCGCGATAGATCAGGGCCGAGAACATGTTCCCCAGGCCCACCCGGTCGACCACCCGGTCATACGCGGGAGGCTGGGTGCCGGCCACCAGGGCGATCGTGAGCTGGCCGTATTCCTTGACCCGCTGGAAGCCGACTTCCATGGTCTGTCTCAGGCAGTCCCGGGCGTCCTCGATGCTGGAGGCGATCTTGTTCAGGTCGTTCACGGTGCGCCGGGACATTTCCCGCGCGATCTCGAGGATCAGGGCCTCCTTGTTCGGGAAGTGGCGGTAGAGCGTTCCGGCGCCAACCCGGGCGCGGGCGGCAATCTCCGTGACATCGGCCTCGAAACCGCGCTCGGCCAGCACACTTCGCGCGGCGTCGAGCAGGCGGTCCCGGTTCTGGCGGGCATCGGATCGGGTGGCGGCGGTGATCTCGAGTTTCGGCTTCGGCATGCCCGCATCATACCCGGAGATTGGTTCGCGGACCGGCCGCGGCCACGACCCCCTCGATGGCCTCGATGGCTCCGCCCTCGGCGTTGCTCCGGACCACCCGGTCGGCGGCCGCCCGGGCGGACGCCACCGCGTTTCCCATGGCGATTCCCAGGCCCGCACCCGCGATCATTTCCACGTCGTTGGTGTCGTCGCCCACGGCGGCGATCTCCTCGGGAGCGATGCCCGCACGGGCAGCCAACCGCTGCAGGGCCGCCCACTTGCCCGACTCGGGCGACAGGAACTCCAGGATCTTCCCCTGGTAGTTCTTGTTGATCAGGGAGTGCACGCGCACCTGGCCAGCCAGGGCCTCCTCTCCCCGGGCGCGCAGCGTGGCCAGGCGGTCCGCGTCGCCCATGGTGCTCACCATGATCACGTCGTCTCGGGAGATTCTCGTTGCGTCCTCCACGATGTGACAGAACTCCCGGTTGTCGTCGAAGTATTCCCGCTGGTAGTCGTGAGCCCGGTCGTGAGATTCGGTGATGATGTCGGTGCGGTCGTCGAAGGCGTCCACGTAGACCAGGGGTGGGCCCAGGGGGCGAATCAGGGCCAGCACCCGATCGCGAGCTTCGGCCCGCAGGTAGCGGTGGTCCAGGGTCTCGCCCGTTTCCAGATCCTTCACCAGGACGCCGTTGTTCACCACGATGGGCCCCGAGAGTCCCAGTTCGCGCGCCACAGGCCGGGCGGTGCGAAAGCGCCGGCCGGTGCACAGCACCACCCGGAGACCGCGGCGACGGGCGGCGCCCACGGCCTCGCGTACCCCGTGGGTGAGGTCGCCGTAGGGGTCGAGGACGGTCCCGTCCAGGTCGAGAGCGAGCAGGCGGATCGACATGGGTGGAATCGGCGAGTGTGCCGTGGCGCGGGGCGCGGCGCGAGTCCGTCTCAGTCCGAAGTCGCCCGGGCGCCGCTCGCGTGGGCCCGACGGGTCCAGCGCCCGGTGGCCATCCAGAGGCCCGTCGCCGTCGTGAGCACCACGTTGCTGACGAGAAATGCGATCCACAGGCCCGTGGGCCCGAAACGCAGCACGAAGGCCAGTACATAGGCGAGGGGCACGGTGATGAGAAACGTGGTGCCCAAGGAGATGAGCATGGGCGCGACCACGTCGCCGGCGCCCTGGAGCGTGCGGAAGAACACGAAGTAGAAGGCCCACATGGCGAACGAGCCGGAGGCGTAGAGCAGGTACTCGCTGCCTACACCAATCACCTCCGGGTCGTCGCTCAGGAGCGACACGATCTGGACCCGGAACACCAGCGTGAGCAGGGCGAAGGTCAGCATGACGGAGCCGTGCACCCACAGCCCCACCTTCACCGCGCGGCGAGCGCGGGGCACATCGCCGGCGCCCAGGTTCTGGCCCACGATCGTGGCGCAGGCCGTGGCCAGGGGGAAGCAGAACGCGGGGGCGATCATGCCCAGGCGAAGCCCGATGGCATAGGCCGTCTGCACAGGCTCACCGAAGCTTCCGGTCATCCGCAAGAAAGCGAAGGTGAGGAACAGGTTGCCCACCATCTGGAGCGCCGGGGGCCCGGAGAGTGCCAGGATGCGGCGGATCATCGCCGGATCCGGTCGCAGGTGGCGCAGCCGCAGGTGCACGCGGCCGCGGCCCCGGAACAGGACGAACAAGCCGGCGGCGAGCGCCGTCACGTGCCCCAGTGCAACTCCCAGGGCCACGCCGCGCACACCGAGGGCCGGCGCCCCGAAGTGGCCGAAGATCAGGGTCCACTCCGCCGGCAACGCCACGCCGATCTGCAGCAGCATCAGCAGCAGCGGCGTGGTGGTGTCGCCCGCTCCCGTGAGGATTCCAGACACCAGCAGCGTGCCCACGAAGCCGAAGCTGAGCAGGAACACGAGCTGCAGGTAGGGCACGCCCTGGGAAGTGAAGCTCGGGTCGGGTCCGGGAAGCGAGAACAGCAGTTCGGGGAAGAATCCCCCCAGGATCGCCATGGACGCTGCCAGCACGGCGCCAAGCAACACGGTCTGGCCCGCCACGTGTTCGGCCGCGTCGATGCGCCCCTCTCCCACCGCCCGGGCGATGAGGGCCTGGGCGCCGAAGCTCGCACCCATCAGGATCATGAACACGGCCTGGCGCAGGCTCTGGTTGACGATGATCACCGACGCCATGGACTTCTCGCCCAGGCGGCTCAGGAATCCCAGATCGACGAGTTGGAACACGACGCCCTGGGCCAGTCCGCCCACGAGCATGGGGAGTGACAGCATCGCCAGCGAGGCCAGGACGCTGCCCCGCGTGTGGTCGCGATCACGCCAGAGGGCGAGTCGCCCCGGTCGGGGGCGATGATCGGGCTTGCTCACACTCGGGAGTTAGCTCAGCCGGAGCTGTCCGGCGGGATTTCGTCGCGCAGGCGGCTCTCGAGTTCTTCCAGCGAGCGCGGCCAGTCGTTCTTGAGAAGCCTCGAAAGCGCCCGGTCCGCCAACAGTCGGCCGCCGGTCTGGCACGCGGCGCAGTAGTTGGTCTCGTTGCTTGCGTAGACGATTCGCTGCACCGGTGCGCCGCAATCCGGGCACGGCACGCGGTGTTTGCCGTGGACCGCCATTTCCGGGCGGAATGCCGTGACGCGCTCTGGAAAATCGCCGCCCGCCTGTTCGCGCAGGCGCTGCGTCCATTCGACCAGGGTGTCGCGGGTGGCGGCGTGGAGGCGTTCGATCTCGCCCTCCTCGAGTCGCGAAGTCCACTTCACGGGGGACAGGCGGGCCCGGTGCAGGATCTCATCGGAGTAGGCATTGCCGATCCCGCTGAACAGCCGCGGATCGGTGAGCGAGCGCTTGAGGGTGTGGTTGGCCGAGAGCAGGCGTTCGCGGAACGCCGCGGCATCGGCCCGCAGCACCTCGAGGCCCCCCGGGTCGTGTCGCGCCAGCGCCGCCTCGCCCCGAACCAGGTGCAGGGTGGCGCGTTTCCGGGTGCTGGCCTCGCTGAGGAGCAGGCTGCCCGTGGCGAAGTCGAAAGCGGCGAGTCCCCGTTTGCGGGCGAGATTCGCGCCCGGTGTGCGCCAGTGGAAGCGCCCGGCGATCATGAGGTGGACGATCAGGAAGAGATCGTCTTCCAGCGCGAACACGATGCGCTTGCCCACGCGGCGCAGGGCTTCGACGCGGCGCCCGGCGGCCTCGCTCATGGGCGGATCCACCGACCGCAGGACCGACGGGCCGACGATGCGGACCCGCGTCAGTACCTCTCCCCGGCAGCGGGCCTCCAGGGCCTCCAGGTACACCGCCAGATCGGGGAGTTCCGGCACGCGCCTAGAATGTCACGCGGCCGATCGTCCCGCCCGTTTTCGATGGTAGGATGACGCTCAGGAGGGGTTGACTCATGGAGCGAACCATCGGACTTGCCGCGGGCCTGGTGTTGGCGCTGGCGGTATCGCTGCTGCCAGCACTCGCCGACGAAACCTGCCAGTCACCGTACCTGCCCAAGATCACCGGGCAGGAGGACTACGTCTACGTCTGGACCCTCGGGATCGAGGGTCTGGGCGACGGATCCGACAAGATCGTGACCATTGGAGTCAACCCGAAGCGCGACGACTACCGAAAAGTGGTCTCGAGCCTCTCGGTGGGAGGGCGACACGAGGCGCACCACGGGGGCCTCAGCGACGACCGGCGCTATTTCTGGGTCGGTGGGCTCGACGACAGCAAGATCTTCATCGTCGACGTGGCCAGCAATCCCGCCGAGCCGCGCCTGGTGCGAACGCTCGACGATTTCGAGGAGAAGACCGGCGGTGTCGTGGGACCCCACGGCTTCTACGCCCTGCCCGGACGCATGCTGATCAGCGCTCTTTCGAACCGGTTGGGCAGCGGCAAGACCGCGCTCGTGGAGTACAACAACGAGGGCGACTACATCCGGACGATCTGGATGCCCGAGGGCGCCGAGTACGGCTACGACGCGCGCATCAAGGCCGAGCTGAACCGCATGCTCACTTCCTCGTTCACGGGCCACGACAACTACATGCGGCCGTTGTCCGAGCTCCTGGGCGACGGCGAGGCCATGAAGAACTTCGGCAGCACCCTGGTGGTGTGGGACTACCACGCCCGGAAGCCCCTGCAGACGCTCCATGTGCCCGGTGCCCCCCTCGAGATCCGCTGGGCGCTGCAGCCGGATCACCACTACGCCTTCACCAGCGCAGCACTGACCTCGAAGCTGTGGACCGTCTTCCGCAAGAGTGACGGGAGCTTCGAGGCGATCGAGGTGGCGGACATCGGGGACCCGTCCGCGGTTCCGCTGCCGGTGGACATCAGTCTCTCAGCGGACGATCGCTTCCTGTTCGTCGATAGCTTCATGGACGGCATGGTGCGGGTCTTCGACGTGTCGGATCCCCGAAAGCCGTTGGTGATTCACGAGCAGAAGATCGGGCCCCAGGTGAACATGGTCTCGCAGTCGTGGGATGGAAAGCGTTTGTATTTCACCTCTTCGTTGCTGGCGAACTGGGACGGCACCGGCAGCGATGACGCCCAGTTCTTCAAGGCTTACTCGTGGGACGGGAAGAAGCTCGATCCGACGTTCGCGATCGATTTTCGCGCGGAAAAACTGGGGCGCCCCCACCTGATGCGCTTCGGCCAGATCGACTTCTATCGCGGTCGGGTCGCGTCCGCGAAATGAGGAACCGGCGCCTGGGCCTCGCCGTGGGATGCGCCCTGCTGGTGGCCTTTGGCGCCCGCGCCCAGGGCGAGGCGCGCGATCTCCTCTACAGCTTGCCAGATGCGGGAAGCTACGAGCTTCCCGTCATCGATCGCGTGGACGCCCACCCGTTATTGGGGATCGATGGAAGATCGTCCCTGTTGCCCGACCTCTCCATCGGCCAGTGCGCGCTGGTCTCGTTCGTGTACCTGCACTGCCCGGACGCCGCCGGTTGCCCCATGGCCCTGGCCTCGCTGCAGCGTCTCGATCGAGCGGTGGCGGCGCGAGGCGATCTGGCGGGGCGCGTCCGGCTCGTGACGGTGAGCTTCGACCCGGAACGCGACGGCCCGGAACAGATGGCGGAGATCCGACACCACATGGCGCCTCGTGGCGACTGGCGCTTCCTGACGGCCAGCGACACGGCGGAACTCGAGCCGGTGCTGGTGGATTACGGACAGGATGTGGTGCCGCTGTTCAGCGACAAGGGGACGAGGCTGCCCATCCTGCGCCACGTGGCCAAGGTATTCCTGCTGGATGGGGAGGGGGGCGTGCGAAACGTCTACAGCAGCGGCTTCCTGGATCACCGCATCCTGCTTCGCGACGTGGAGACGCTGCTGCTCACGGGCGCGGACCCGCCGCGCCCGTGAGCCACAGATCGGGTGCTACGCAGCTGACTTGATGGGGAGCCCGGAAGCCCGGGCTGGGTCGGCACGGAGGCATCGGACACGGCACCCATCCCCACGGGCCGGCCCGGCGTGTTCCGGGCGGCAGCGTGGAGATCGACCGGCCGCTGGGCTCGATTGAGGTGGTCCGATCGGCGAGGCGCTACGAGTTGCACACGGGCTGCGCAACCGTGAAACCCGTGAGTGTCAGTCAGCGGGGGCCGTTTCCGGTGTCCCGGAAGTCTCTTGCCGCATGTTGTGGTGCAGCAGCTTGCGGAGGCCGCGCGGAAGGGTGGTGGTGATCTGCATGCGCGCGGGCGTCCGGGACATGTTGCGCCAGCCGTGGGGAAGTGTCGTCTTGTAGTGGAGAGTGTCGCCGGCCCGGAGTCGGTATTCCTCTTCGCCGATCCAGAACGTGATCTCGCCTTCCTCGCACTGGATCAGGGCTTCACCGTCCCAGCGCACCCGCTCGCTGCCGCTGCCGCTGCCGGGTTGCAGGGTCACCCGCCAGGCCTCCAGGCAGGCCTCGAAAAGATCGCCCACCAGGCGTTCCATGGTCATGTGCGACGCGATGCCCACGGGGTGGCGTGCCAGGGCCGGGAGGTGCACGGCGTGGAGGTCTTCGGTGATCTCGCGCATCAGATCGGACGGCGCGCGACCGAGCCCGCGCGCGATCTTGAGGAGGACGCCCACGGTGGGAACCATCTGCTGGGTCTCCACCTTCTGGATGGTGCTGGCCGCTACGCTGCTGCGCCGGGCCAGCTCCTGTAGGGTTAGATCGCCTTCTTCGCGCCAGCTTCGGATCCGCTGGGCGATGGCCCGGATCTCGGCCTCGATGGGCGGATCCGGAGGCGCGTCCGCCCGCTGGCGCTCCTCGCCGCCGGGGCGGAGGGCATCGCGGAAGCCGTCCAGGGCGTTTCCCAGTGCGCCGGGCTCCTTCCAGATCTCGGGGCCGAGGGGAACCGCCGCCGGCTTGGCTGCCAGGGAAGAATCACCACTGGGCCGCCCATTTTCGTTTCGCATAGGAAAAAGGGTTACCAGGGGGCGTCTCCCACGTCAAGAACATCCCGGTGTCGCTGCTGACCCCCCCGGTGTCGCTGCTGACCCCGATGGGGCCTTCGGTCGGTTTTCAGCGCGGCGGCGGGCGGCCTAACGCCAGGCGAAAACGGGTTGCTCGTAGCTGTGGACCCGCGTTTCGCGGCCCCAGACCGCCACCTCTCTAAGCTGGTAGAGGATGGCCGCCGTGGGCGCATGGATGTGGGTGCCCAGGAGCGGAATCGAGATGACCGGTCGATCGCTCTCCGGGATCTCCCGCAGCCGCGGAACGTCGGGTCGATCGAGCTCGCTGAGCGGGATCAGATAGGCGGCCGCCACTTCGTTCGGGTTCGGGACCAGGGGCTCGTCCGAGGCGGCCCACACCACCACCGGCGTGATCCGGTAGCCCGAGCGGGTGGGGTAGTCATCGAGCACCCCAAGCACCGCAGTGGGTTCGAGGTCCAGGCCCACCTCCTCGGAGAGCTCCCGCAGTGCCGCCTGGGACGGGCTCTCCCCGAAATCCAGGCGTCCCCCGGGCAGGGCCCACTGGCTCGGATGGGAGCGCAGCTTGGCAGCGCGCCGGGTCAGCACGAAGCACGGCTCGCAGTGTTCGTTGGCCAGCAGCGCGAGAGTGCCACGGCAGCGTGGCGAAGCTCGCCCTCCGGGTGCTCGAGCCGATCGAAGCGCTTCAGGTTCGTGTGCACCCGCTGGCGCAGGTCTTCGTCGAAGTGGTGAGCCGGCCCGGACACCGGCGCAGCATATCGCGATCCGGCGCCGGGTGGCGCCCGCGCCGTCGGGCCGCAAGACTCGGCCGCCGTGCTGGATGCGGAAAGACGAAAGCTCTGGCTCCCGGATCAGGGGGTCGAGATCGCGATTCTCGACTGGGGCGGCGCGGGGCCGCTGGCACTTCTGCACCACGCCAACGGGTTCTGCGCCGGGGTCTGGGGTCCCGTGGCCGAGGGGCTGCGTTCGCAATTCCGGGTGGTGGCCATGGACGTGCGGGGCCACGGCGATTCCTCGAAGCCCACACCGCCGGCGCCCTACGCGTGGCACCACTTCGCGCGCGACGCCGAGAGCGTGGCCGAGGTCCTGCTGGCGGAGGGCGACCGCGACCGCGTCGCTCTGGGTCTGGGGCACTCCTTCGGCGGGTCCGCCCTGCTGGGTGCCGCCGCCTCGCGCCCGGGGCTGTTCGAGCGTCTGGTACTCCTCGATCCCATCGTGATGCCCCCACCCCCCGTGCCCGGCGGGCCGGTCCGCCCGGTGCGCGGGCACGAGCTGGCCGACGGCGCTCGCAAACGCCGCCAGGTCTGGCCGGATCGCGAGGCGGCCCGAAGCCGCTGGATCGGCAAACCCATGTTCGAGAACTGGGATCCCCGTGCCTTCGATCTCTACCTCTCCGAGGGAATGTGCGATCGGCCGGACGGTCAGGTGGAGCTCAAGTGTTCCGGTGAGGTCGAGGCGAGCATCTTCGAGCAGGGTGGCGACAGCAGGGTCTTCGAGCTGGCCGCGGACGTTTCCGCCCCCACCCGGATCGTGTGGGCGAAGCATGGCGACTTTCCCCGCCTGCTCTTCGAGCAGCTCGCCGACAGGCTTCCCGAAGGCAGCCTGAGCGAAGCCGACACAGGGCATCTGGTTCCCATGGAGAAGCCTGCGTGGGTGGTCCGACACGTGCTGGAGGGCTGACGGACCGGAGTTCAGCGCTCCACCGGATTGCCGCGCTCGATCCAGCCGGCCCAGCCCGCGGCCATGGACACCACGCTCGTGAATCCCATTTCCTGCAGCGTCTGCGCCGCCAACGCGCTTCGGTGGCCCCCGCCGCAATAGAGCACGAGCTTGCGCTCGCGATCCTCGAGCCAGGTGTCCCGCTTGGAATGCGCGAGGTCGGCCCGAACCTCGAGAAATCCGCGCGGGAAGTTGCGCGCGCCTGGAATGCGCCCCGCTGCAAACTCGTCCGGCTCGCGCACGTCGACGAAGAACCATCCCTCGTGGTCGGGCTCGTCCAGAAGTCGCCGTGCCTCGTCGGGCGAGATCTCCTCGACCCGCTCGAGGGCCGCGCGAACGAAGTCTGCCAGGGAACGGGGCAACGGCTCAGCCTCCCAGATACAGTGCGCCAAGGGCCATCACGGCGAACGCCAACACGCAGATCTGGATGGGTCGATCGGTCAGGATGACCTCCTCCGGCTTCTCGCCGAAACTGCCCTGCTCCACCAGGAGGTGATAGCGGAACAGGGCGAACAGCACGCAGGGCACCGTCAGCCAGATCAGCGGGGACTGCGACAGTGTTGCCTTGTGGATGTCGAGCACGTACAGCGCATAGCTGATCAGGGCCGCCGCCATGGAAGTGGCCGTAAAGGCGTCCAGGCTCGATCGGGTGTAGCGGGCGAGCACCGGGCGTGCGCGTTCGGCGCCGTCGTTCAGGGCCAGCATCTCCGCCTTGCGTTTCGACAGGGCCAGGAAGAGCGCCAGGAAGAGCGTGCACACGACGAACCAGTCGGAGATCGGTACGTGGATGGCCAGGGCCCCCGCCACCGCCCGGATCACGAAGCCCGTAGCGATCAACATCACATCCAGGATCACCACGTTCTTTCCGGCGACCGTGTAGAAGTGGGTCATGGCGATGTACACCACCACCGCCGCGGCAAAGGTGGGGCCGATCCAGATGGCCAGCCCCAGGGCCAGCGTCGTGAGCGCCGTGGCCAGGGTCGTCGCCACGGCGGGGGAGACGGCGCCCGAGGCGATCGGCCGGGTACGCTTCTCCGGATGCATCCGATCGCGCTCGGCGTCGAGCAGATCGTTCACCACGTAGACCGAGGCGGACGCCAGACAGAAGCCGACGAAGGCCAAGCCGGCGAGGGTCAGGGCCTCCACGTCGAAGAGCTTCTTGGCGAATATCAGAGCCGCGAAGAGCAGGACGTTCTTGGTCCACTGCTTCGGGCGCATCAGACGCAACAGAGCCAGCGGCATCGCAGCGGTGGCGTGTGCGCCGCCGTGTGTGGGGATCTCCGGCACCCTTCCTCCCGGCGCGTGATTCTACTCGATGGGGCCGAATTCACGCAGCGCCGGGGAGGGCCTCGCGATATATTTGCCGCGAACAAACCGGGGCCACCGCATCGTGGAACATCCCACAGCCATCCGACCCGAGGAGTTCGCGGTCTTCGACGCGAAGAAGATGGGCAAGGCCACGCTCTTCCGATCGGATCGTCTCATGGTGGGCCTGAACGCTTTCGAGGCGGGCCAGGAGCACGACCTCCATGCCCACGAGGGAATGGACAAGGTCTACCATGTGCTCAGCGGACGGGGTGTCTTCCTGCTCGACGACCGCGAGTTGCCCATGGAGGCGGGGCTGATGCTGGTGGCTCCAGCGGGTGTCGCCCACGGCATCCGCAACAGCGGCGAGGAGCGACTGGTGGTGCTGGCGGTTCTGGCACCTTCGCCCTGAATCGCACGCTGCGCCCCACCCTGAACTGGACCCCGAACGGAAGCGGAGGCGACACCGATGATCCGACTCTATACGGCAGCAACGCCCAACGGTCGCAAGGCTTCGATCGCCCTCGAGGAGATCGGGGTTCCCTACGAAGTGACCCGGGTGGACATCAACGCCGACGATCACCCCACCGACGACTTTCTGGCGCTGACGCCCAACCACAAGATCCCGGTGCTCGACGACGACGGCCTGGTGATCTGGGAGTCGGGCGCCATCCTGCTCTACCTGGCGGAAAAGCACGGCAAGCTGCTGCCCGCGGATCCCGCGCGGCGGATCGAGGCCATCCAGCACTGCTTCTTCCAGACCGGAGGCCTGGGTCCCAACCTGGGTCGTCTGGCCGCCCAGCTGCGACGGCCGGCCGACGAGCGGAACGCTGAAATGGTCGACATCTTCAGCCAGGAGGTGGAGCGGCTGCTGGGCGCCCTGGGCCGCACCCTGGCCGACGGCCGACCCTTCCTGGCCGGGGACTACTCGATCGGCGACATCATGAACTACGGCTGGCTTGCCCCGGTCTACGGCCTGAAAGCGCCCATGCTGATGGCCCTGCCGCGGGTCGTCTCCTGGGTCGAGCGCATCGCTGAGCGCCCGGCAGTGCAGCGTGGCATGGCGGTTCCCGTCTAGCCTGCTGACCTGCGCTCGGCTGTGCTTCCCTACACGCGGGCCTGGGTCCCGCTTGCGTTTCCCCTTGAGGCTCAGTCGAGCGTAGCCGATGGGCTATATTGGAAACCCGGCGTCTCGAGCCCTATCGGTGGGCGCTCCCACCGACCCACGGACTCATGGACTCACGGACCCACGGAGTATGGACAGCGAAGAGGCAGGCATGAACCGCGAGGGGAAACCAGCGCCCTCCGCCATTTCCCTCGAGCCGGACGCCTCGGCGGACACCGTCTCTACGGAGCTTGCGGGCTTCGGCGTCAACGCGGCGCTCGCGGACGAGATCCGCCAGCGCTACGAGGCCGATCCGTCCTCCGTGCACAGCAGCTGGGCCGAGCTGTTTGGAACTCCCGCCACGGCAGCGCCCTCGGGCGTCTCCCGGATTGCGGCCGACGCACCCCCCAAGGTCGATTTTTCGCTTCAGGCGGCCGATCGCCACGCCCGGGTCCTGCGCTTGATCCATGCCTTCCGCGCCCGGGGCCACCGGATCGCCGACACCGATCCCCTGGGTGGCCGAAGCGTCTACTTCCCAGAGCTCGATCCCGCCCACTACGGTCTGGGCGACGAGGATCTGGATCGTTCCTACGCCTCGGGGGATCTGCCGGGCGAGCCCATCCAGACCCTGCGCCAGATCCTGGAGCTGCTGCGCGCCACCTATTGCGGGAAGATCGGCGTCGAATTCACCCACGTTCAGGATCCCGGCCGCAAGCTGTGGCTCCAGCAGCAGTTGGAACGGTCGCGCAACCAGCCGATGCTCGATCCGTCCGAGCGCCTGGCCATCCTCGAGAAGCTCTCCGCCGCCGAGCTCTTCGAGCGCTTTCTCCACACCAAGTTTCTGGGGCAGAAGCGCTTCTCCCTGGAGGGCGCGGAGTCGTTGATCCCGCTGCTCGAGGTCTGGGTGCAGAGCGCGCCGTCCCACGGCGTGGTAGAGCTGGTGATCGGGATGGCTCACCGGGGCCGCCTGAATGTGCTCTCCAACATCCTGAACAAATCGCTCGGGTCGCTCTTCTCCGAGTTCGAAGACAACCCGCTGATCAACAGTCCCTTCGGCTCGGGCGACGTGAAATACCACAAGGGCTACTCCAACGATCGCCGCGTTGCGGGCGGTGCCAATGTTCACCTGTCCCTGACCGCCAATCCCTCCCATCTGGAGGCCGTCAACCCCGTGGTGGAGGGGCGCGTTCGCGCCAAGCAGACGCGCGCCGGCGATCTGCACGGGCGCGCCATCGTGCCGGTCCTGATCCACGGGGATGCCGCATTCGCGGGACAGGGAATCGTGGGCGAAACCCTGAACCTGTCGAACCTGACTGGCTACTCCACGGGCGGCACCCTGCACGTGGTGGTGAACAACCAGATCGGGTTCACCACGACGCCGGCGGAGGCCCGTTCGACCCTGTACGCCACCGACGTGGCCAAGATGATCCAGGTGCCGATCTTCCACGTGAACGGCGACGATCCGGAGGCGGTCGTCCACTGCGCCAAGCTCGCCCTGAACTACCGCCAGCGCTTTGGCGAGGACGTGGTCATCGACATGCTCTGCTACCGACGGCAGGGCCACAACGAGGGCGACGAGCCGAGCTTCACCCAGCCCCTGCTGTACGAGAAGATCCGCGCCCGGCCGCCGGTGCGGAAGATCTACACCGACAGTCTCCGCGACCGGGGCATCCTGCAGGATGGCGATGTGGAGCGAATCGAGAGAGATCTGACGTCCCAGCTGCGCCGGGCCCTCAGTGGAATCGAGACACGTCCGCCGAGTCCCGATGAGCCGTACGAGCCGCGCGGCCCATGGGCCGGATACGAGCGCCTCGCGCCGGAGGAGGAGCCGGAAACCGCGGTGTCCATCGAGCAGCTGGCGCAACTTTCCGAGCGCATCGCGAGCCTGCCCGCGGGCTTTCCGGCGCACCCGAAGCTCAGGTCGCTGCTGGAGAAACGCCAGAAGGTCGTGGCGGAGAACAACCCGGTCGACTGGGGCATGGCCGAGGCCCTGGCCTTTGCGACCCTGCTGGTCGAGGGCTTCTCGGTGCGACTGTCGGGTCAGGACAGCGTTCGCGGGACCTTCAGTCACCGCCACGCGGCCATCGTCGATCAGGAGACCGGTGAGGAGTACGTGCCCCTGGCCCACCTGACTCCCAACCAGGCGCGATTCGAAGCCTATGACAGCCTGCTGTCGGAAGCTGCAGTGCTTGGCTTCGAGTACGGCTACAGCCTGGCCGAGCCCTCCACGCTCACCGTCTGGGAAGCCCAGTTCGGCGACTTCGCGAACGGCGCCCAGGTGATCATCGACCAGTTCATCACGTCCGCCCACGACAAGTGGCAGCGGATGAGTGGTCTCGTGATGCTGCTGCCCCACGGTTACGAGGGCCAGGGGCCCGAGCACTCGAGCGCCCGCATCGAGCGGTTCCTGCAGTCCTGCGCCGATGACAACCTCCAGGTCGTCAACTGCACCACGCCAGCCCAGTACTTCCACGTGCTGCGGCGACAGATGAAGCGGAGCTACCGGGCGCCGTTGGTGATCTTCGCGCCGAAAAGCCTGCTGCGACTTCCGCGCGCGGCGTCGTTGCCCGAAGACTTCGCCCGCGGTCGCTTCCTGGCGGTGATCGAGGACGAGCGCGCTGCCGCCGCACCGGACCGGGTGCGACGGGTGGTCCTGTGCAGCGGCAAGCTCTACTACGACCTGCTTGCCGAGCGCGAGAAGCGCGGGTCCGGGTTCGAGGAACAGGTGGCATTGATTCGTGTGGAGCAGCTGTATCCCTGGCCGGATCGGGAGATTTCCCGCTTGGTGCGCGCATTTCCCGAGGCCGAGTGCGTTACGTGGGCCCAGGAAGAGCCGGCGAACATGGGCGCCTGGACGTTCGTTCGCGAACGCCTGCAAGATCTCCTTGGGCCCGCCCAGAAGGTGGCCTACGCGGGACGCCGTGCCAGCGCCAGTCCCGCGGTCGGATCCATGGGCATTCACAAGCAGGAGCAGGCTGCGCTCATCGATACTGCATTCGCCGGGCTTTCCTGATCGCGGCCGCCGGAGACTCCTCGTCACGCTGAACCGACCCCCCCTCGTCCGTGCGCTCGCCGTCGCGCTGGCCGCGTGTGCCCTGCTGGCGTCGTGCAGCGGGCGCACTCCGGCGCCGATTCCCGCGCCGGTTCCCCCGACGCCAATCGCGCCGGCCGAGGCGACCCGGACTGAGGACCCCTCGTCGGAACTGGTGCGACTCGGAGACGAGGCCCTGCGGCGCGGCGAGTGGGATCTGGCGCGCCAGCGATTCGAGCGCGCTTTCCGGGCCGCCCCGGGTTCGCCAGAGGGTCCGGCGGGACTCGCGCGCGTGGCGCTGGCCCGCGATAACCCCGTCGAAGCGCGCCGGTATCTCCAGGTGGCGTTGGAACGCGATCCGGCGCATACGGATGCGCTGGTGGACCTCGCCCGGCTCGAAGCGGAAGAGGGCAGCCGGGAGGCCGCCATCGCCCTGTTGCAGCGGGCCATCCAGGCAGAACCCGGCCGGCCGGATGCCCACGAGATGCTCTTCGACCTCACAGGACTCGCGCCGCGAAGCGCCGCGCCTACGGGCGAACGCGCTGTGACACTGGCGGACGCACATCCCTACGACCCCCGGGCCCTGTACTGGGCTGCGCAAGCCCGCCTCCAGATGGGCCAACCCGCCATCGCCCGGGAACTCCTGGAACGCGCCATCTGGTTGGCCGATTTGGACGAGGAATCGGCGGGGAAAGCCCTGGCGCGGATCGGCGCCCTGGACCCGAGTTGGAAAGAGCGCCTGGTGGTGCCCGTCCACGTATTTGCCGACGAAAGTGTGCGGGCCCACCCGGGGTGGCGCTTTCGAATGCGCATCCTCTGGGTGGCCATGTCCCACTCGCTGGACTGGATTCTGGGGGTCCGTTTCATCCCCGTCTCGATCCAGGCCTTCTCCTCGGGGCAAGGCCCGGGGAACCTGGATCGGATCGATGCGAAGTTCGAGCGCCAGATCGCCGGCGATCGGCGCAAGGGAATCTTCGCGGCATTCACCGAGCGGCCGAAGCCCTCCCGTCGTGTCTGGAAGATGGGACTGGCCCGGTTCCTGGGGCGCCAGTTGACCGTTCGCCTGGAGCCCGGCGAGGTTCAGAGCCGTCCGCTGGCCCACGAGCTCCTGCATCTCTACGGCGGCATCCACGTGGTGGAGGATGTGGATTCCCTCATGAACCCAAGTGGGGAGTCCATGAATCTCGACCGGGGCAGCCTGGGGATCGTGCAGGCCATGCGAACGCGCAGGTTCGACACGAGCAACATCGAATTGGACGTACTGAGCCGGATCGATGTGCCCAAGGCCATCGACGCCTACGAGGCGGCCCTGCTGGTGAACCTGGCCTACCGACGACTGGGGCTCCAGGAGGCGCGAACCGCTGCCAGGAATTCGCGAGCTTCCGGCGCCCGGAAGCTGCGCCAGACCCAGGAGCTGGATCCGCACATGGCCGACGTGTTGATCGCCGTCTCCGCGTTGCTACGCAGGGACGGACGGCCCGCCGAGTCCCTGCCCTTGATGGAGGCGGCCGCGGAACTCTACGGCGCCGGCACCCCGCGCCAGCGCGAGGTCCGCCGCGAGGCGCGTCAGCTTCGGGAACACCTGATGCGAGCGTACGGCGTGGGTGGGGATTGACGCTGCGGGCGATCAGTCGCCCGCGTTCTCCCAGCCATCTGCCAGCAGCGAAGCCACGATCTCGCGGGACCGATGTCCCCAGATGGGATGGGGCTCGAGGGCCCGCTCGTCCGCCAGCTGATTCGCGGCGACCACGGGGTTCTCGGCCGACGCGAGCACCCGCTTGACCGTAGCGTGAATGCCTCCGTTCCATTCGGGATCCAGGTGGCGTCGCACCCGGGGATCGTCGCCCACGTAGCCATACTGTTCGTTGGCGCACTGCACGATCCCCATGCGGTTGGCCACGAAGTCGGGAACGTAGGTGATGTTGCGATCGGCCAGCGCCCGCGCGTCACGCTCTTCGTCCACCAGCTGGTTGTTGGCCGCGCCGCAGACGATGGCAGCGCGAATACCCGGGATGGTCTTGGGTCCCAGCACTCCGCCCAACGCATTGGGCGCCAGGATGTCGCAGGGCTCGGCCAGGATGCTGTCATCGCCGGGTCGTGCGTCGCGCACTTCGACCGGCCGATCTTCGAAGCTGTTCTTCAGGGCACTGCGCTGATCCGGACAGATCTCGCTCACCGCGACGCGCGCCACATCCCGTTCGAGGAGTAGAGCAATCATGGACGAGCCCACGTTGCCGGCGCCCTGCATCGCGATCGTCGCGCCGGCCAGGGTCCCCCGTCCGGTGGCCTCCAATGCCGCCTCCATGGCGCAGACGACGCCCGCTGCGGTGGCGGGCGACGGATTCCCGGCGCCGCCCACTTCGCGGGGAATGCTTGTCGCGAATCGCGTGGTTCGAAACACCTGGGCCATGTCCCACGGTGCGGTTCCCGCGTCTTCGGCGGTCACGTAGCAGCCGCGAAGCGAACTCACGAAGGCGCCGTATTCCCGGTACAGCACGGCCCGATGGTCCGGGTCGCGGAAGGCCTCGCCGGGCTCGCGGGCGATCAAGCCCTTGCCGCCTCCCCACCACAGTCCGGCTAGGGCGCACTTGCGTGTCATCGCCTGCGACAGGCGCAGGCCGTCGCGGATCAGGTCGCCCATGCACTCGTAGGGCCAGTGGCGCAGTCCTCCCTGGGCCTGTCCGCGCACGCTCTGGTGGACGAACGCGCTCATCAACGCGCCGCTCTCGCGCCCGACCTGGAAGAACACGGCCTCGTGTGCGGCGCATGCGGGCGTGCCCACAGCCAGGAACCCGGCGAGCTCCTCGAGGATCGGGTGGGAGGCCCGGTAGCGGCCCCCACCGGGCTCGAATACCAGGTAACCGCGGCCGCACCCCTGCGCTCGAAGGGTCGTCGCGAACTGCACCGGACTCTGCTCCACCAGCCGTCGCATGAGAGACGAACTCCTCCGCCGACCCTATCCGTCGGTGAAACCGGCTGCTCGCTGAACCCCGGGGAAGGCGGATTTCCCGTGCGGTGCGGCCGTGTGGGCTGCGGTTATAATGGCGCGCCAACGATACGCAATGCCCGCGAGGAGCCCTGCATGGATCTGAGTTACGGCAAGGAATACGAAGAGTTCCGGGAAGAGGTGCATGCCTTCCTGGCTGAACACTGGCCCCCGCAGGGCGGCGAGGCGGATCTGCCCCGCGAGGAGGGCAAGGCCCGCTTCCGGAAGCGCGCCGTGGCGGCGGGTTATCTGGCGCGGTCGATTCCCCGCCAGTATGGGGGCTCGGAGCAGCCTCCGGACGAGATCCGGGCATCGATCATCCGTGACGAGTTCTCGAAGGCGCGTGCGCCCGGCGACGTGCGCGGAATCGGCACCATGATGCTGGTGCCCACCCTGCTCGAGAAGGGTGAGTCGTGGCAGAAGGATCAGTTCGTGTCACCCACGGTGAACGGTGAGATCACCTGGTGCCAGGGCTACAGCGAGCCCGGGTCCGGCAGTGACCTGGCATCGCTCAAGACCCGCGCCGAGCTACAGGGCGACGAGTGGGTGATCAACGGCCAGAAGATCTGGACCACGAATGCGATCAACGCCGACTACATGTTCTGCCTGGCGCGCACCGAGCCGGAGGCCTCGAAGCACGCGGGCATCTCGTACCTGTTGGTTCCCATGAAGCAGCCTGGCGTCGAGGTGCAGCCCCTGCGACAGATGACCGGGGGATCCGACTTCAACCAGGTCTTCCTCACCGACGCCCGGACGCCCAAGAACTGGATCGTGGGAAAGCGCGGCGAGGGATGGCTCGTTTCCCGCGCGACCCTCAAGCACGAGCGCAACTCGATCGGCGCCACGGCGCAATCGACGGCGGTGTTGGCGGGTCTGGTGGCGCTGGCGAAATCGTCGAAGCGCGGCGGGCGTTCCGCGATCGAGGATCCGGAGATCCGCCAGCGCCTGGCGGCCCTCGAAGGCTACGTACGCGCCCACGAGTACTCGGGCTATCGCCAGCTCACCCGAAACTCGCGCGGCCAGGATCCAGGCATCTTGCAGATGATGAACAAGCTCGTTTCCACCAACATCGGACAGGAGGCTGCGAAGCTCGCCTTCGACCTGATCGACTCGGACGGGCTCCTGGACCCCATCGCCACCCGCCAGATGGGTCAGATCCCGGACGCGAGCCGCGGCTGGATCAACCTGTACATGTACTCCCTGGGCATCGCGGTGGCGGGAGGCACGGGCAACATCCAACGCAATGTCATTGGTGAGCGCGGGCTCGGTCTCCCCCGCGATGCCTACGCGCAGGGGAAGGCAGCAAAGTGAACTTCGATCTCTCGGACGAACAGCGGCTGCTTCAGGAAACCGTCGGTCAGTTCATGGAAAACGAGTGCCCGGCTCCCGTGCTGCGACAGATCTTCGAGGGCGAGACGGGTTTCGAGCCCACACTCTGGAAGGGCATGGTGGAGCTCGGCCTCGCGGGACTGCATCTTCCCGACGAGTACGGCGGCGCCGGACTCGAGATGATCGACCTGGCGCTGGTCGCCGAGGCGCTGGGCACCGCCGGGGCACCGGGGCCCTTCCTGGGACATTCACTGGCGTCACTGGCCATCCTGCTGGGAGGGAGCGACGAGCAGAAGCGGGCGTGGCTGCCGCGCCTGGCCACCGGCGACGCCATCGGAAGCGTCGCGCTGGCGGAAGTGGGCGGCCTCTGGCAGCCCGAAGAGTGGACACTCGCGGCCGGGGACCGGCTTTCGGGGACCAAGCTGCACGTTCCCCAGGCGTCCCTGGCCGAGGTGATCGTGGTGGGCGTGGCCGGCGGTGACCTGGTGTTGGTGGAGCGCGCCGGCGACGGCATCGAGGTGCGGCCCATCGATGGCGTCGATCGCTCGCGCCGCCTGGACGAACTCGTCTTCCAGGGCGCTTCCTTCGACCCGCTGCCCCACGGTCGTGCAGCGGCGCCGCGGGTTCGGGATGCGGGACTCGTGCTGCTGGCGGCCGACGCCTTCGCAGCCGGCGATCGCCTGGTGCAGATGTGCGTGGAGTACGCGAAGACGCGCGAGCAGTTCGGGGTGACCATCGGCCATTTCCAGGCGCTCAAGCACCAGCTGGCCGACCTGGCCGTGGAGAGCGAGCCCTCACGTGCCCTCTACTGGTACGCCGCCCACGCCTTCGATCACATCCCCGACGAGGCACCCCGGGCGGCGGCCCTGGCCAAGTCGCACATCTGCGAGCGATCCATGCAGATTGCGCGCGCAGCGGTCGAGGCCCACGGCGGAATCGGATTCACCTGGGAGTGCGACGTCCAGATCTGGTTCAAGCGCGCCATGTTCGACCGGGCGTTCCTGGGCACACCCACGGTGCACCGGGAGCGGGTGGCCCAGCTGGCTGGCTGGTAGCCCGGGGCTAGGAAATCGGGCGGGCGACGCCCCGGAACATGTGGGCCAGCAGGCCCGGGCCCCGGGCGCGAAACCGGTCGAGCCGGCTGAGTTCGAATCCCGCGTCCTGGATCAGGCGGTCGATGGACCGGTTCATGTGGCAGCCGTCGGCGATGCGCGTCCAGACCGGGTCGACGCGGTCCTGCCAGCGCGCCGCCCTCGGGGACGGAGCGCGGCCGTGCTCGATGAACAGGTAGCGACCGTCCGGCTTCAAGACGCGTCGCATTTCCGCCAGCGCCCGGCCGGCATCGGGAATCGAGCACAGGGTCCAGCTGGTCACGACGCAGTCGAAGCGGCCGCTGTCGAAGGGAATCTCGCCATCGGCCCGGAGTTCCACGCGACTCACCGGAAACACGGCGCGTTCCACGCGCTCGTCCAGTGCGGGCAGGCCTTCGACACCGTTGGGATCGAGACCCGTCACGGTCTTCACCGCTGGCGGGTAGAAGTCCAGGTTGAGTCCAGTGCCGAAGCCCACCTCCAGGATCTCCCCCTCGGCCGTTGCCAGCGTCTCCGGGCGCAGGTCGTTCATCTGGCGCATCGCCCAGTCGAGGAGCCGGCTGCGAAATCGGGTGCGGAATCCCATGAGGTTCGATTCTACTCCTTCGGAGCCAGAAAGTCGGTCAGCGCCGCGTTCAGGGCTTCCGGATTCTCCAGCATCACCACGTGTCCTGCGTCGGGCACCGTTACGGCGCGTCCATCGGGCAGCACCTCATCGACCATGCGCGCCACCGTGGCCTGGGACAAATGGGGCGAGAGGGCCCCGCGCACCACGAGCGTGGGGCAGGACACGCGGGACAGGCAGTCCCAGAGGCGGGCCTCCTCTTCCCGCGCCCAGGCCCGGCGGTCGAACTTCTGACGGTTCGCCGGATCGGCAGCGCTTTTCGGGCGCAGGAAGGTGGGATCGAGCTTGGGCTCGAAGCGCCCGTCGGCGCGCTGGCGCAGCCAATGAGGCGCGAGTGCCGCCAGCGCCTGCACCCGGGCCCTGGGATACAGGCGCGCCAAGATCCGGGTGTATTCGTCCGGGCTGGCGAAGTCCGGATTTCGCGGCTCCCTCGATTCGCCCCGGGCGGCGCGGCTCGCGACGGAGAGTTCCGGGCCGGCATCCACCAGCACCAGCTTGGCCACCCGATGCGGGTGGCGAGCGGCGAAGCGCAGCGATGCGTAGCCGCCCATGGAGTGGCTCACCAGCACCACCGATTCGATTTCCAGGTGATCGAGCACCAACTCCAGGTCGCGGGCGATCGAGGCGTGGTGGTAGCGGTATTCCGGATCGTGGTCCGAATCTCCGTGGCCACGCTGGTCCAGGGCCAGGGTCCGGTAGGTCTGCGCCAGCGGCAGCGCGAAGGGATCCCAGATTCGCGCGCTGTGGCCGAAGCCGTGCAGGAAGAGCAGGGGTGGGCCCACGCGACTCCATTCGAGCACGTGGAGCGTGAGATCGTGTGCGCCCGGGACGCGCAATGACCCGGGCTCCAGGGTGTTGCCTTCCAGCATGGCCCGGTTCTCTACACCAATCGAAATGTCTGGACAACCGGTCGGGGCGGCGGCGATGATCCGCGCGGATGGCGGAGCCCGAACGCGTTCCGGAGACGATCGATCCCGTCGGCGCCGAGGTGGTGCGGGGCGCTCTGGAAACGGTCGCCTACGAGATGGCGACCCACGTGTCCCTGACCGCCACCACGCCGATCCTGAACCAATCCAACGAACGCAATGCCACGATCCTCGACCACCGCGGCCGGCTGGCAGCGCTCTCGGTGGGGATTCCCCAGTTCATGCTGTCGTCGACGCTCCCGGTTCGGTTCGCCCTGGAATTCTTCGCAGAAGAGGGGCTCAACGCTGGCGACGTGTTGGTGGCCAACGATCCCTACCACGGGGGCGGACACCTGCCCGACTACAATGTATTCGCACCGGTGGTGGTAGACGGCGAGCTGGTGTTGATCGCATCGATCCAGTGCCACCACGCCGACACGGGCGGGGGCATGCCCGGCGGCTACAACGTGAACGCCCTGGACATCTGGGCCGAAGGCGTGCGCTTCCCGGCCGTGAAGGTCTACGACCGGGGCGTCGAACGTCGCGACGTGGTCTACCTGCTCCAGACCAACAACCGCACGCCCACCTTCATCGGCGATCTGCGCGCGCAGATCGGCGCGGCCCAGCTGGGTGTACGTCGGCTATCCGAGATCATCCGGCGCGTGGGCGTCGCGGCGGTGCGCGGCGCTGTGGAACACGCAATCGGGTTTTCGGCCCAGCGCTTCCGGGAGGAGGTGAGTGCCTGGCCCGATGGACGCTTCGTGAGCGATGTCTACGTGGATCACGACCCGAAGGGCAACCAGGACATCCACGTGCATTGCGCCGTCAGCGTGCACGGAGATCGACTCACGGTGGACTTCACGGGAAGCGACGATCGCCCGGAGCTGCAGGCGTGGTCCACCTTCGGCAACACCCGAGGCTACGTGGTGTCGCAGCTGGCCTCCATGATGGATCCGACGATTCCCAAGAACGAGGGCTTCTTCGACGCCATCGAGCTGATCGTGCCCGAGGGCTGCGTGCTGAATCCCACGGAGGGTCACACGGTGGCCGCGGGCACCCACCACCCGGGAGTCGAGGTGGGTGAGGCCGTGTGTCTGGCATTGGCCCAGGTGATTCCCGAACGCGCGTGCCCCCAGATCTACAAGGCGGGCATGCCGGCCATCATCATCGGGCAGCACCCAGAGACCGGTCTGCTGTTCGTGGACCACTCGGTGGACTCTACATCTGCATACTGCGGCGCCGTGTACGGCCGCGACGGCTGGGGATCATCGAATGCCTCGTTTGGCAACCTGATCAAGGCCACCGCAGAGATCAACGAGTCGATCTTTCCCACCCGGCACGAGAAACTCGACTACTGCACCGATAGCGGCGGGCCCGGCAAGTGGCGCGGCTGCCCGGGCTCGGCCTACACCAAGCGCGTGACGTCGCCAGCCACGGTCTATACCTATATGGTGGGCATCAAGTATCCCATGCCGGGCGTGGCCGGGGGCGCGCCGGGCCGTCCCAACCGCTTCACTTTCCGTGTGGGGACGGAGCACGAGCAGGTGGTGACCCACACCCTGCCCCAATCGCCCATCGGCGCCGGCGAGGCCTACGAGTACGTGTACGGTGGCGGCGGAGGTTGGGGAGATCCGCTGGAGCGGGATCCGGAGGCGGTGTGCGAGGACGTTCTGGACGAGTACGTCTCCATCGAAGGCGCCCGCCGCGACTACGGCGTGGTATTCACGGGTAGCGTGGCGGACTGGGATCTGGCCGTGGCGCCGGACGCCACGCTTCGTCTGCGCAGCCAGATGCGCGACGCGAGCGGGTCCGCGTGAAGTTCGGGGTTGCCCTCTCGCGGCTCAACCCCGCGTTCCACCTGGAAGTCACCCTCGAAGCCGAACGCCTGGGTTTCGAGTCGGTGTGGATGGCGGATCACCTGGTGTTCCCCGTGGACATGGCGGGGTCTCCGCATCCCGGTCAGGACGCGCCTCCGGTGCCGCCCACCACACCGGTCTTCGACGCCTTCGGGTGGCTGTGCTTCCTGGCCGGCAAGACCTCCCGCATCCGTCTCGGCACGAACGTGTACCTGCTGGCCCTGCGCCATCCGTTCACGGCGGCTCGCGCCGTGCAGACTCTCGACATCGCTTCCGGCGGACGAGCCGAGGTGGGCATCGGCGCCGGCTGGTTGCGCAGCGAGTGGACCGCCGCGCAGCTCGACCCGGGAAGTCGCGGGCGCCGCCTGGACGAGGCGCTCGCGGTCTGCAAGCGCCTGTGGACCGAGCCGGAGGTGGAGCACCACGGCCGCTTCTTCGACTTCGATCCGGTGTGCTTCGAACCCAAGCCGGTGCAGAGGCCGTGGCCGCCGATCCACGTGGGCGGCGAGTCGGAGGCGGCCCTGAGGCGCGCCGCTTTTCACGGGGACGGCTGGTACGGACTCACCCACAGCCTGGACTCGGCGTCCGCGCGCGTGGCGCAGCTGCGCGCCCTGCGCTGCGAGGCCGGGCGCGAGAACGAAGCCTTCCAGGTGACGCTGGGTGGCGACCCGACCGAGCCCGGCGAGATCGCCCGCTGGGAAGAGGCCGGCGTCGATCGCCTGGTGGTGACTCCCTGGAAGCGTTCGCGGGAAGCGGTGGAGGGCCTGCGCCGCTTCGCAGATCGCTTGCTCACGTGAGCGGTGTCGCTACTTCCAGACGTACTCGTGGATGCGGTAGCCCGGGGCTCGGGCCACCAGCGCCGCGCGGCTCTCGGCCACGGCGCGTTCGCCCGCGGGAGAGTCGAATCGGGGCTCGGGCGAATCGCTGAGGAAGCTTTGTTCCTCGAAGGCGTCCCACTCGGGACCGGTCTCCGAGAGCATCTCCGCGACCAGGCTCGACGCGTAACCCGAGAGCTGCGGCTGGTGTTCCAGCACGAGAGGTACGTGCTCTGCCAGCCAGCGGCGCTGGAACTCCGCCCGGGTGAGTTCGGAACGCCGGGCCAGGAGGTACATCCATTTGGTGCCCGGGGAGCGGTGGCCGCTTGCGGGCGCCGGGTCGTCGTTCCGGTGCACATGCTCGCGGGTGGCGTAGGCGTCCGAGCCTCCCATGAAGCGCTGCACGTCCTGCCGGATGACGGCCTGGCCCTCGGGCGAGTCGTAGAGCCGCTCGCGGAAGTCTTCGATGCTGTCGAACCAGAGGGTGGGAAGGCTGTCGATCTCGTCGCCGTCGGCGGGCCGGCCTTCGACGATCTGGATCACGTAACGCCGCAGATTCGGGTGGTGCACCAGGGCGAGGGGAGCATGGCCCTCGAGGATGCGGCGTGCGTACTCGTCGCGGCTCAGGTCCGGTCGCCGCCGACACAGGAAGAGCATCTTGATCAAGAAGCGCTCCGGAGCTGTCGCATGCGCAACGTGCGCAGGCGGTTGATGGCCGCGGCGATCTCGAAGCGCCGGGGCCGCGCCAGATTTCCCGGGTGGTGGTCGCGTCGGTAGAAGGGGGCCAGCGGGTCGAGCCCCTCCTCGTCGAAGAACGCCTCCAGGAGATCGAGGACCCGGGCGAGGGAGGTCTCGCCGTCCATGAAGCGCTGGCTCGCCAGGTGGATGGCGTTGCCGACGGCGCGGGTCTGGCTCAGGTCCACCAGCTGCTCGACGCCCTTCAGATCGATGGCATCGTTTCCGAACAGGATGTGGTCCACCCGCTTGGCATCGACCTTCACCGGGCGGCGCCCCCGCGATGCGTCGAAGCTTCCCGACTGGGGCGCGCGGTCGGCAATCCGGGCCAGCGGCGCTGCGACCTCGATCTGGCGTGTGGAACCGTGCTCCCGGGCGATGCGCCGGGCCTCGTCGGTCACGTCCTCGGGCTGGAACTCACGCATGGCAATGACCCGGTCGGCGATGTCGAAGTAATCGCCGCAGCCACCCATCACCAACACGGTGGAGACGCCAAGCGTGTCGTAGATCTCGCGAACCCGCTCGAGGAACGGAGTGATCGGCTCGTCGCGCTTGTTCACCAGCGCCTGCATTCGGGCATCTCGCACCATGAAGTTGGTTGCCGATGTGTCCTCGTCAAGCAGCAGGCCGCTCGCCCCGACCTCGATGGCCTCGACGATGTTCGCAGCCTGGCTGGTGCTGCCGCTGGCATCGTCGCTTGAGAAGGCCGTGGTGCTGCGTTCCTGGGGCAGGTTGTTGATGAAGGCGCTGATGTCCACCTGCTCGACCCGACGTCCGTCTTCGGCGCGGATCTTCACGAGACCCGGCGAGCTCACCACCCACTCGCGTCCGTCGCCCGGAATGTGGGGATAGACGCCGCGCTCGAGGGCGCGCAGCAGGGTGGACTTGCCGTGATAGCCGCCGCCCACCACCAGCGTGACGCCGCGACCGATGGCCATTCCGGTGATCTCGCGGCACGGGCCGTCCGGCCCGGGGATGGGGTTCGCCAGGGGCAGGGTCACCCGCAGGGCCTCCGGCGACCGGAACGCCGCCGCCCCGCCCCGCGGAAGCGGTCGGTCGCTGGCGCCGCTCTCGCGCGGCAGGATCGAGCCGTCGCCCACGAACGCCACGAGCCCGCGCTCGGCCAGCTGTCGGCGCAGGTACTCCTGGTTCTCGATGCACTCGACGAACTCCCGGGCTTCGTCCCGGGGCAGCCGATCCCAGCACAGGGCCTCGCGGGCGATGCGCGGCAGGTCGTGACACAGCATGGATTCGGCCTGGCGTCCCAGGACTCGCCGTCCGGCCGCGGGAAGCCCCAGCTCGACACGCGCCTCCACCCAGTCGGGATCGATCACCACGGCGGTGCGCTCGATGACTTCCTGGCCGCCGGCGTCGACCTGGATCACGCCGCTCTTGCCGCTGCCTTCCCGTGGTCCGCCGTGGCTTCGGATCGCCAAGCGCATCTGGCGCGCCAGGAAGTCGCTGCAGGCGAGAGATCGTGCGGCGCTCCCGAACAATTCCGGCGGAATTCCCGCCTCGCTCATGGGTAGGCGCACCCGCAGCTTGGAGGGCGCGGCGAAGGGATCGCCTTGCACATGATCGATGTGCAGGGTCATGGCTTCGAACGCGAAGCTCCCGGTGATGTCCTTGTAGGCCCTGTAGCCGTGGCCGTCGATGCGGCCCAGGATGCCCTTCAGGTCCTCAGCGCTTGCCATCTGTGACCGCATCGAAGCCGGCGAGGACGGTCTGGAAGCGCGCTTCGATGATGGGCCGGAACTCGGGATGGGTGAAGATGTAGTCCGCGTTCTCTCGGATTCCGCGGAGCACGGCGTCTCCCACGTCTTCGGGGTCGATGCCGCTTTCGAGCATCTCGCGCAGTGATTCGGCGCGCCCGCTGGTTTTCACCAGGTGCTCCGGACGATTGCGATCGGCCTCCAGCAAGCGCGTGCGAACGCCGCCCGGACACAGCACCGAGACGCCGATGCCCTGGGGCGCGAGCTCGAGCCGTAGCGACTCGCTGAATCCCACCACGGCGTACTTGGTGGTGCAATAGACTCCGAGGCCCGGAGCCGGGAGCAGCCCGCCGACGGAAGCCGTGTTCACGATGTGTCCGCCGTCGCCCCTGGTAACCAACCGCGAGGCGAAGCTCCGGCAACCGTTCACCACGCCCCCCAGGTTCACGGAGAGCAGCCACTCCCAGTCGTCGGGGGTGGCCTCGTCCAGGGTGCCGCCCACCAGCACCCCGGCGTTGTTGCACACCACGTGCACGGATCCCATCTCGCGGAAGGCGGTGTCGGCCAGTGCTTCGACCGAGGAGGCGTCCGCCACATCGGTGGCGACCGCGAGGGCGTCGGCTCCGGCATCCCGCAGATCCGAGGCCGCCTTCTCGGCGCCGTCGCCGTCCACATCGGCTACCACCACGCGCAGGCCCGCCGCGGCGAAGCGCACGCACAGGCCCAGGCCGATTCCACTGGCAGCCCCGGTGACCACGGCCACTTTTCCCTTCAGGTCCTGCATCGAATCCCCGATTCCCCCGCGCCGCGACGATAGCCGGGCGGGGACCCGGGCGGGGACGGGGTTGACTATTGCCTTTTTCTCGGGGGCGAGGGCCATGCCGATTTGGAGGCGAAAAAGGCAATAGTCAACCCCGTCCCCACAGCGAGAGCTGGGGGTCGGGCGGGCGGCGGAAGGCCGTGGCGGACAACGTGAAGCCCTCGCCTCCGATGCGAGCGCGGCGACAGGCGACCTCGAACAGGGCGTGGGTCTGATCGGCAAACACGCCGCTGCCCCGGTGCCGCGAGTGGAAGCGCGGGTCGTTCAGCCGGCCCCCGCGCATGGCGCGGATGCGGTTGAGGACCTTGCGCTTGCGACCCGGCGCATGGCGCTCGAGCCAGCCCTCGAAGAGCGGACCCAGTCCGTGGGGAAGGCGCAGCATGATGTGACGGATCCGCCTCGCTCCCGCGCTTGCGGCGGCCTCGACGATGGCGGGAATCTCGTGATCGTTGAGCCCGGGAATCACGGGCGCGATCAGCACACCCACCGGAACGCCCGCGCGCGCGAGCGCCTCGACGGTGGCGAGCCGTCGCGCCGGTGTTGCCGCCCGGGGCTCCATCACCCGGGTCAGGTCGCGATCGAGGCTGGTGATCGAGACATAGACGGCAGCTGCGTCGTCGCGGGCGAGATCGGCCAGGATGTCGAGATCGCGCGTCACCAGGCCGCTCTTGGTGACGATCGCGGCCGGATTGCGAAACGCGGCGAAGACCTCCAGGCAGCGTCGCGTGAGCCCGAGCCGCACCTCGACGGGCTGGTAGGGATCGGTCACGGCGCCCACGGCCACGGTCTGGGGCTTCCAGCGCGGTGAGGCGAGTACCTCGCGCAGCCGGGTGGGGGCGTCTTCGCGAACCAGGATGCGGGTCTCGAAATCGAGGCCCGCCGACAGGCCCAGATACTCGTGGGTGGGCCGCGCGTAGCAGTAGATGCAGCCGTGCTCGCAGCCCCGGTACGGGTTGAGGCTCACATCGAAGGGGAGGTCGGGGCTGTCGTTGAAGCTCAGGATGCGCCGCGCCGGGTCGCGGAAGAAACGTGTATCGGGCTGCGCCGTCGCGTCGGCGCCCGGGTCCTGGCCGTCCGGGTCTTCCAGGTAGGCCAGCCGCTCGAATCGGTTCGTCGGGTTGTCGACGGCGCCCCGGCAACGGGGCGAGGACCGCTCGAATGGAGACGAGGCTCCGGAGATCGCCCCCCGCGGCTCGATGGATCGCTTGGCGGTTCGTGCGATCACGGGTGGCGAAAGTAGACCGAAAGTCGACCGACTGTCAATCCCTGGCGTCCGAGGCCCCTACCTCCTGCAGGAGCGGGAATCGCACCCTGTAGAAGTGGTCGACATTGGCGGCAGCGAGCTTCGCGCGGGCCGGATCCACGTCGCGACCCAGCAGGCGCTCGCGCTCCACCTCCATGGCCTCGGGAAACACCCTCAGGACCGCGTCGGCGATCTCCAGGTGGGGCTCGCGGGGCGATGCGTAATCCTTTGCCCGGGCCACCAGGCTCTCGTCCTGGTGCATCATCGCGAACAGCAGGATCATGGCCAGCTGCAGGGTGAGATCCCGCGACTCGTCGTAGTCCACCCGGGGCGAGGTCAGGAAATCCTCTACGCCCGCTCGCCCCAGGAGTTCGTCCTCTACGATCCGGTCGAACACCGTCTCGGCCACGATCAGGTTGCCTTCGCGGGTGGGGTGCACGTAGTCGAGGAAGAGTTCGAAGCCCGGGGCGTAGGGTGCGCTGGCCGTGGCGAAGGCGGCCTCGGCGTCGGCCAGGTACGCACCTGGGTATCGGGCGGCGATTTCGCGGAGGCTCGCGTTGAAGTCCGGGATGGCGCGAAACGGGTTGTAGTCGAGGTAGCGGGCCCGCTCGTAGTGCGGGAGGGCGCCGGTCGGGTCTCCGGCCTGCTCCAGCGCCCGCGCCAGCAGGAAGTGGGTCTCCGCGTGCCCGGGATCCGTTGCCAGGGCCTCCCGAAAGCGTTGAATGGCGAGCTGGGGGTCACCGCGCAGCAACGCGACCTGTCCCGCGTCATAGCGGATCTTCCACGCCACCCGGTCCTTCCCGGACAGGGCGTTCTGCGACACGTTGGGATGCCAGTCGCGCAGGTTCACGGGCACGCTCACGAGAACCACGGGAACGCCGGATTCCGCCGCGCGCTCCACCATGGACTCGATGCTGAGCCGGTAGTGGTTCTTCACCTGGGCGAACTGCTCCGGATCCGTGCGCAGGGCGAGAGCCACCTGCCTGATCTTGCTCCAGACCGAATAGGCCGTGTGCTGGCGCTGCTCGCCGGAAAGTGCGTTGTCGGGAAACAGGCGGGGCCCCAGCCAGGCCCGGGCCACCCGGAACATCGCGAGGCGGTTCGCTACGTCGAGCAGCGGTTCCAGCGTCTCGCGGGTGGGCAGGTAGGTTCGCTTCTCGAGGAACTCGTTGTTTCCGCTCCACAACACGATCAGGTCGGGATCCAGCTCGATCACCTGGTCGAAGATCAGGCGCACCCGGTAGGCCGCGTACGCGTGGGCACTGGCGTTGATGACCTGGATCCGCTTGTCGGGAAACGCGCGCTGGAGGCCCTGCTCCAGGTAGGCGCTGTAGATTTCGCGCGGTGGATGCGGCCAGCCTGCGCTCGCCGAGCCCCCGAGGCAGAAGACCCGCAGGGTATCCGGTGGCTTCTCGGCGTCGAAGACGACGCCGCGACGCGAGTACACCTCGTCATGGGCGATCCGGTAGTGAGGCCTTCCGTCGATTTCCGTTCGCTCGAAGAATCTGGGGATGTCCACCAGGGTGAGCTTGGGGTCGGGCGCGGCGCCGGACGACAGGGCCACACGGGCGAAACCCTCGCAGCTGGCGATGATCGCCAGCGGCACCGCCAGCGTGATGAGCCAGAGGAGCGCGCGCGGCGTGTTTGCCGACGGGTCGTTGGGTCCGTCCGCCACGGTCAGTCGACAGCAAGCCAGGAGAGAGCGGCAGCGGCGCCCTGGGTCGGGATTGCCAGGGTCGCCATCACCGGGCGGGGCAGGAGCTTCATGGCCTCACGTCATACACGCCCGGGCGCCCCGACGGCAAGCGGGTCGCGCGGCTTCAGGTGTGGTGGGCGAGGCCCTCGGCCAGACTCTCGGCGGCCCGGCGCCGGAAGCCCTTGTACCAGTCGAATCGCTCCAGGGCCTGTCGCAGGGCGCGGTCGCCGCTTGGAACCGGGTGGGCCTTGAAGAATTCCGCAACTTCCTTGCGGTAGCGCGGATCCAGCAATGAGGGCGTCGCCTCGATCAGGCGGTTCGCCAGCAGCGACGGCAGGCGCGGGCGCAGCTCGGACCAGCGTTTCTGGATGAATTCCCAGGTGGCGATGCGCGCCGCCGGGTTGGCCAGCAGCCGCACCAGCACGAAGATCACGTCCTGGGTGGGAACGCGGTCGCCGAGCGTCATTTCCAGGGTCCGGTCGATGTGCTCGCGCTCGCGGAAGTCCGCCAGGGCCAGCAGGAAGCGGCGTTGCTCCTGGGGCGAGCCCGCCCGGGTCAGCTCGGATTCCAGGCGGCGTCGGCGCTTGCTGCCCCCGGCGCGCGCGCCCAATGTCACCACGGCGTCGGCCAGGTTTGCCTCCAGCGACTGGCGGTCGTCCAGATAGCGATCGCAGCGCTCCGCCGCTTCCTGCACCAGGGGCTCGAAGTCCGCCACTCGACCCACCAGCCCCAGCAGGGCTGCGCGGCGCAGCCGGAGCTCGTCCGCCTCGTCCGGCGCAGGATCCCAGCCCAGCTCGCGGAACCCGGGGGCGAATTGTCGGGAGATCCAGTCGCGGAAGGCAGCGGCGCTCTCAGGCGAGGCGTCGGGAATCAGGGAGTGGGCCACGAAGCCCAGAGGGCGAGCCAGCGCCGACAGCACGTCCGGGTCCGTCTCGGCCGACAGGGCCTCGCCCAGATCGAGCAACACGTCCAGGGAGCGGCGTCCGGACCGCACCAGGGCCCACTCGTGATCCACGAGTCCCATGCGCTCGACCGCGGGCAGGCAGGGGAGGGCGCCCAACAGGGCCGCAAGGTCGGCCTCGTCGTGCAGGGGGCGGAAGAAGCCACCCTCCTCGGCGTTGCCGTAGACGAAGCGCGGGGAGATTCGACCCAGCGGAATGCGTTCGCGTGTGTGCGTCAGCAGCTGGCGTGCAAGACGTCCGCGACGCGATCGGCCTTCGAAGACGCGCGCGACCCACGGCACGGGCCAACGTTCGGTGGCGCCGCGGGCGCGTGTCGGGCGCAGCCGGAAGCGCTCCTGGTGCAGCCGCAGCTCGTGTCGCCCGTTCACCAGCGTCCGGCGGATGGCCACGATCGGATAGCCGGGCCTTTCGATCCAGGCCCTAGCAACGGGTTCCACCTCCTGGCCCGAGGCTTCCGAGAGCGCCTGCCACAGGTCGGCCGCTCTGGTGTTCGACTCCCGGTGCTTGCGGATGTAGGCACGCACGCCCTTGCGGAACTTCGACGCTCCCAGGAAACGCTCCAGCATGCGCACCACCGAGGCGCCCTTCTCGTATGTGATCAGGTCGAAGTTCTGGTTGGCGTCTGCGGGCGAGTCCACCTTGCAGTAGATGGGGTGTGTGTGCGCGAGCGCATCCAGTTCAAGCGCGGCGGCGCGCCCGTGCTGGAAGTCGTGCCACATGTGCCACTCGGGCTTCCACTGATCGACGATGTGGAAGGCCATCCAGGTGGCGAAGGCTTCGTTGAGCCACAGGTCATCCCACCAGGCCATGGTGACCAGATCGCCATACCACATGTGCGCGAGCTCATGGCAGATCACCTCGGCCGCGCGTTTCTTCTCGGCCAGGGTCACGGTGGCCGGATCCACCAGCAGCAGGGTCTCGCGAAAGAAGACCGCGCCGGCGTTCTCCATGGCGCCGAACTCGAAATCCGGAACCGCCACCAGGTCGAGCTTCTCGTACGGGTAGGGCATGCCGAAGTAGCGCTCCAGGCGCGTCAGGCACTCGCGGGCGGCTTCCAGCCCGAAGCCCGTGAGTTCGGTCTTGCCCGGGGTGTGCCAGACACGGATCTCCGTGTCGCCCACGTGGGTGGGCTCCGAGGCCTCGAGCCGCCCCACGGCCAGGGCCACCAGGTAGGTGGAGAGCGGCGGCGTCTCGGCGAAGTGGATCGTGACCTTGCCGTCGCGCAGGCGCTCCACGTTCTCCACCGGGGCATTCGAGAGCGCGGTATTGCCCGTCCCGGTGGTCACCGAGATCTGGAAACGCGACTTGGCCGACGGCTCGTCGAAGCACGGAAAGAATTTGCGTGCGTCGGTAGCTTCGAGCTGGGTGAAGGCGTACCGCTCCTTTCCCACCTCGACCCCGTAGAACCCACACAGGTCGCGGCGCAGCGCGCCGGCGAAGGACAGGTGCAGGGTGGCCGGGCCCTTGGCGACCGACTCGTCGAAACGCACTTCGATCATCTCGTCGGCGGACAGCGCGTCGATCCGACCGCGCTGGCTGTCCCCCCCGGATTCCATGCGCGCACGGGACACGCGCAGGTCCACTGCGTGGAGCACGACACTGCGGGTGGCACGCGCCAGGTCGAGCTCGATGGCCACGTCGCCGCGAAAATCAGGGCCGGCCTGGGGATCGACTTCGACGCGAAGGCGGACCCGCCGCGGGATCACCCCCGCCGCAAGCCGGCGGCATTTCGCGCGTTTCGAGCGTTGCGGAGCCAAGCGCCGGGTGTTTCCTAGCTCGCAGATTCCGCCGGGGGCGGGTAGTGGATGTACTCGTCGATCAGGGTCACTGCCAGCTGCGTCGCTTCGGGAATCTCGGTGCCGATGCGGTCGCGCCGCCGGAGGTCGGACACCAGCATGTCGAGTGCCCGCTTGCGGTCCAGATCGTCGCGGTGTTCGCCCACGATCCGGCGCTCGGCCTCATCGGCGAAGCAGTAGGCCTTCCAGGAGACGGAGAAGCGCAGATCGTCCCATTTCAACTCGGCGATGGTTTCGTCCTGGCTGCCCACGACCCACACGCCGTCGCCCCGATAGCCGAGCTGCATGCCGGGCTTCAGGTCGGGCAGGCCCACGCGGGCTTCGGACACGCGGTCCACACCGTGGAATATGCTGTCCGTGTCCAGCAGGATGGCGCTGTTGTGGTGGACGGGCAGGGCGACCGGCGGACTCTCGGGGCCATCGGGATAGAACGCGAACTCGCCGCCTTTCGGGTTGCCGAACCAGGAAACCCCGGTGGCGATGGGCATGCGCCAGGCGTCGAACAGTCCCGAGTGGTGCATGGCCACCAGCAGCCACTGGGGATCCTTCTTGCGATTCATCCCGCGAAACTCGGGCACGTCCGTATGGATCGCCAGCTCCTGGCCGGGAATCAGGATGTTTGCATATACGATGTTGGGCTCGATGATCCGGCGGCCGTAGAGCCGGCGCGCCGCTTCGATGAAGCCGTCGTGGTGGAGGAAGTGCTCGATCCCGGCTACCACCGGCTCGTCGTAGGCGTAGGTCTCGCGGAAGTAGTTGGTGCGGGCGATGAGCCTCTCCACCGCTTCGCTGCGGCCGAAGCGGCCCCCGGTCTTCACGAAGTTGATGGCCGCGTCATAGCGTTGGGGCAGGTCATCGGCGAAGCCGTTCTGGATCGACTCCTCGTCGTACGTGCCGTAGCGGCTGAAGCGTTCGGCTAGCCGGAGCATGGAGTTGGCCTGTTTGGCGCTGAGCAGGGGATCGAAACGCTCGTAGGAGAGGTGGGCCATGGCGCCTCCGGGCTGACGCGGCATCGTACCACGTCGCACCGGGGGCATCCCCATGGGTGGCGCTGTATGCTCCGCGCCGCCGGGTCTCGGCAGCCCCCCACGTTGCATGCGGCGCCACCCCTGCGCCGCCGGATGTCGGGGGGGGGGGCGACATGGCCAGCACCAAGAGGGAGCACTGGTCGAGCCGCACGGGCTTCCTGATGGCGGCGGTGGGCTCGGCCGTGGGCCTCGGGAACATGTGGCGCTTCTCGTATCTCACCGCCGAGAACGGGGGCGCCGCGTTCGTGGTGGTTTATGTGGCCATCACGCTGCTGGTGGGCCTGCCCGTCCTGTTGGCCGAGCTGGTGGTGGGCCGCGGGGCCCAGCGAAGCGCCATCCGCGCCCTGGTGCACTACGGCGGCAACGCCTGGAAGCCGCTGGGCCTCCTGTTCGTGGCCGCGGGCTTCCTGATCCTGGCCTACTACAGCGTGATCGCGGGCTGGACCCTGCGATATGCCGGGTCGGCGCTCCTGGGGGGCTTCGAGGGAGATGCCGGCGCCCGCTTCGGCGACGTGGCCAGCGGTTGGGACGCCTTCGGCTTCCATCTGCTCTTCATGGCGGGAACCGTCGCCATCGTGGGTCGGGGGATTCGCGGGGGAATCGAGCGCATGGCGTTGTTGCTCATGCCGGCTCTGTTCGTGCTGGTGTGCGGGCTCGCCATCTACGCATCCACCCTGGAGGGATCGGGCGCCGGCTACCGGTACTACCTGAAGATGGATTTCAGCCAGGTCCTCTCGCCCGTGGTCCTGACCCAGGCCGCGGGACAGGCGTTCTTCAGCCTCAGTCTCGGAATGGGCGCCATGCTCACATTCGCCAGCTACCTGGGACGCGACCACCACCTGCCCAACGAGTCGGTGATCATTGCGTTTTCCGATCTGGCCATCGCGTTCATCGCGGGGTTGGTGGTCTTCCCCATGATCTATGCGCTGGGACTCGCAACGGCGGTGAGCGAGAGCACGGTGGGTGCGCTTTTCATCACCCTGCCGCGGGCCTTTGCCGAGATGGGCGCGATGGGATCCTTCGTGGGTTTCCTGTTCTTCGCGACGCTGGTGGTGGGAGCGCTCACCTCGGCGGTGTCGCTGCTGGAGGTGGTGGTCTCCGGCGCCGTCGATGGCCTGGGGTGGAGCCGGCCGAGGGCCGCTGTGGTGATGGGCGTGGCAATCGCCGTGTTCGGTGCGCCCGCCGCCTGGAGCACCGACGTGCTGGGTGTGATGGACGCCATCGCCAACAACCTGATGCTGCTCACCGGGGGGCTGCTGCTGGCGGTATTCGTGGGTTGGTTCATGGAAGACCCGGTTTCCGAGGCGCGAATCGGCGCCGAGGGCGTCAACTGGTTCTTCCTGTGGCGCGCCCTGCTGCGCTTCGTGGCGCCGGCGGTGCTGCTCTACGTGCTGTGGGAAGCCATTCCGGGGACGTTCGCGAGCATCCGGGCGCTCTGGGCGGGCGGTTGACACGGGTGTAGATGTGGCACTCTTCAGTAATTCGCGGCGATTCATGCACGATCTCCTGCTCGCACCAACCCGGATCTGGAATCCAACTCGCAGGGCGGGGGCTGTGCTCGGCGCCGCGAATGCGTCAATGCGCAGTTCTAGCGGCGAATCCGCGCCAGGACGAACAGCCCCGCCACGCCCGCCGCGAGGAGGATCTCGGTTCGCGGCTCGGGAATCGCGATGATCTCCACGTCTTCGTCCAGGATCTGGGGGGTCGTGCCGGCGCGCCGCGCGGCCCACGATGCCTCGGACTCGGCCACCTGGTCGCAGGTCATGGCGATGGCGGGGGGGAAGAACACCTGCTGGACGAGATCGATCAGGAAGACGCTACGCCCGACTCCGGGCGTGCACGCCACCGCTGGCGGCCCCGTCGCCTGGGCGCCCGTGCACTGGGGATCCAGCAGGATCGGCACGAAGGCGCCGCCGCTGCGATCGGGATCGGGCTGGAAGCCGCTCACCGGGTGGGCCAGCCCGTACACCGGGTCGGCCCGCGAGCAGCCCCATGCAGCCTCCACCGGCAGGCTCTGGAGCGGCAGGCTGCGGAAGACCTGGTTGAAGGGCAGCTCCAGGATCGTGAGCGTGTCGAGGATCGGCAGGGCTGCGATGGCGTCGGCCACGGTCATGCCGTCGCCCACCACGCGGCCGAAGGCGGTGAAGCCGACGCCGTCGGTCAGGTCGAGGGCCAGGTTGTCGTCCAGGTTGATGAACCACTGGCTGGTGGCGCTGTTCGGCTGGCCGCCCAGGCGCGCCATGGCGAGGGTACCGCGTGTGTTCGACAGACACGGCTCGTTCGCGATGGAAGGGTCCAGGGGGATCTGGGTGTACTCGCCGTCCACCTCGCGGAAACCTCCTCCCTGGATGACGAAGCCGGGGACGCTGCGGTGGACGAGCGTCCCGTCGTAGTCGCCGTCGTTCTTGTAGTCGAGGAAGTTCTGCACCGTGATGGGCGCCATGTCCGGGTACAGCTCCAGGGGGATCGTCCCCAGGCTGGTCTGCATGTCCACCCGGATCGGGTTGTCCAGATCCGGCACGCATCCGCCGATCTCGCCGATCTGGGCCCGCGCCGCGGAAACCAGCAGGAGGCTGGCCAGGGTGAATCCCATCCCGAGGGCCCCGAGGCCTCGCGCTTCGCCATTTCCGCGCCGCATCCGCATGTCCCCAGCGTCCGCTCAACGCGGGCGTTCGAAGCCTAACATCCGGCGGCGGGCCGGTGTCCCGAATCAGTCGATCAAGCCCGAGCGGCGGCTGGCAGCCAGGGCATCGATGGCGGCGATCCGGCGCAGCGCCGTTCGGATCTCGTCGGCGAAGGCGCGGCGCTGATGGGCGAGATCCGGGGCGCCGGTCTCCAGGAGTTCGCGATTTTCGGCCAGGCGCAGGGCGGAGCCGATCACCAGCTGGGAGACCGAGGCGTTGCTGCGGATGCGGCGCTGCAGATGGTACTGGCGACCCAGCTGCATGCACCGCTCGATGCACCGCTCCCGATCCACGGGCTCCTCGGGATCGGTCCGCTCCAGGTGGTCGGCCACCAGTCCGTACGCCTCGAGCAGCGGCCGCAGCACCCGGTGAGACGAGAACGGACGGAAGCTCCGCACCAGCTCCTGGATCGCATCCGCCCCCGCCTGGAGCTTCGGCTCCCAGCGGCTATCCGCGAAGGCAAGCTCCCTTGCGATCTCGCCGCGGAAGATCTCCTTCTCCGAGAAGAAGAACTCGAACTTCATCAGGTCTCGAAGGGCCATTACCGAGTCCCAGAAGGCGGTGGTCGGGTCGCCGGCGTCGTCTTCGGCGGCGCGGAGCAGTGACAGCTCGGCGATGGCCGGATTCACGAAGAAGTGGATGATCGTGTTGCTGTAGTAGGCGGCCGCGATCTGCTCGTCCGGGCCGATGCGGTAGATGGCTTCGGGCCCCTCGCTGAAACGCGAGACCACTCCGTTTTCGACGAGTGCATCCAGGGCACGGCGCACCGAAGCCTCGTCGCCCAGATCGAGTTCGTCGGTCTTCGGCAACTGGCGGCGGCGCACGAAGTCCACCAGGCGCGAAAGGGAGCCGCGGATTTCGTCGAGGGTGAGCGCCTGATCACCAACGCCAAGCAGAGTCAGGGTTACCAGAGAGGAGGAGGTCACGGGCGTCACCCGGTTGATGCGCGTCGCCACCTCGAAGGCCAGTTTTTGGACCGCCAGGTTGTCTTCGTCGTCGTTGGGCTCGGCGCCGGGTTCGGCGCGCCCCAGCACCTTGGAGAGAGCGATGGGCTCGCCAAAGCGGATGTGGATGTTGCCGTAACGGCGCCGCAGCCGTTTCACCACCCGCACGAACCAGCCGAAGCTTTCCTTCTGCTTGGGCTGCCCCTGCTGCTCGGCCGCGTAGTCGCCCACGTCCTGGATCTGGTCGTAGGCGATCGAGGTGGGAATCAGCATCACGTCCTCGGCCTTGCCGCGTCGGAACGAGTCCACCACGTAGGCCAGCATTCCGAAGCGCGGGGGCAGCAACTTGCCCGATCGCGAACGCCCGCCTTCGATGTACCACTCGAGGGAGAAGCGTTTCTCGATCAGGAAGTCGATGTACGCATGCAACACGAACTTGTAGACGGGGTTGTCCTTGAAGCTGCGACGGATGAAGAAGACGCCGCTGCGCCGCACGATGGGCCCCACCGGGAAGAAGTTCATGTTGATGCCACCGGCCGTGTGGTTGGGCGGGTGACCCTGTTGGTGCAGGGCATATTGCAGCACCAGATGGTCCAGGTTCGACTTGTGGGACGGCAGGAAGACCACCGGGTAGCGTTGGGAGAGCGACTTGATGCGCTCGAGTTCCTCGTGGTCGTAGTAGAGAGATTCGCCGTAGCCCTGGGTGTAGAGCAGGTGGATCAGGTGGGCGACCAGGTCGATCACGAAGGGACTGTGGGTGGCGGCGATCTCGCGCAGATAGCGCGAGGCATTGCGTTCGACTTCGCGCCTCGGCCGGCCCAGTTCTTTCGCCAGGCGCGTGAGGCCGCCGCGAAACGTGGGCTTGCCCAGGATGTCCTGGTGAACCAGGCGCGGAACCTTGTAGCGGTTGCCGCGCAGGCGGCGCTCGCCGCGCTCGAGCGCCAGACCCGCCTGGCGCGCCACGAACTCGGCCAGGCCCGTGGTCTGGGATGGGTCGCTGCCGGTGGCCCGCTGCCAACGCTGGCGCAGCTCGGAGACCGGCGCCGGGTCGCCGGCCACGATGCGACAACGATCGCGTTGGCTGCGCAGGATCCAGACCTGGCGCAGGCTCCCCGGATCGCGCGGGTCGCCCAGACGGAGCAGGTCCCGGAATCGAACCGCGCGGGTGCCGCCCCGCTTACGGGGCAGCCACGCCACGCGCAACGGGGTCAGCAATGCGTCCGGGTCCGAGGCGAGGCAGGCGTCGAGCCGCGACAGCGAGACGCCTGGGCGGCGGCGCCGGGTGGGCGGGATCCGGATCGACTGGATCGGGCCATCCGACGCAGCATCGGGTCGATTGCGTTCGATCCAGGCCTCGAGAACCCGGGTCTCCAGCTCGCTGCAGGCGTCGATCAGGAAGACGGCGCGCCGGCCCTCCAGATCGGGCCAGGCGGGCTCGTTGCGCAGGGGCCCATGAGCGGCCGGGGGAGGCGCCATCGGGCGCATTCTACCACCGGCGCCTCGCTGGCAGCAGCAGCGGGGGGCGTCATTCGGGCGCCTTTGCCAGGAAGTCCACCGCCAGTTGGGAGAGGGCGCGCACCCCGAGCCCCAGCGCGCTCTCGTCCACGAAGAAGAGAGGGGAATGATTGGGAACCAGGTCCTCTGCCGCGACCGTCGGCGGACGGATCCCCAGCCAGAAATAGAAGCCGGGAATCCGACGGGCGAAATGCCCGAAGTCCTCGGCGCCGGTGCGGGGCGGGGGCGTCACCACGTTCTCGGCGCCGAAAACGCGCTGCAGGGTGGGGAGCATGCGCCGGCCCAGGGCGGCATCGTTCACGGTGACGGGGTAGCCGTTGGCCACATCGATTTCGACCTCGACCTGCGCGCCAGCGCTCTCGGCGATGCCAGCCGCCGTGCGCCGAACGGCGGCATGCAGGGCCTCGCGCTGCTCGGGAGAAAGCGAGCGGATCGTGCCCTCCATCTCCACCTGCGCCGGGATGATGTTGTGTCGCACTCCCCCGTGGATGGATCCGATGGAGACCACCGACGGGATGCGGGCGTCGACCTGGCGCGCCGGGATGGCATGGAGCGCCAGCGTGATGCGCGCCGCCACCGCGATGGGATCCACGCCGAGCCAGGGGTAGGCGGCGTGGGTCTGGCGGCCGGTGACCACGATGCGCATGCGATCCGAGCTGGCCCAGGCGCCTTCGGGCCGGTAGCCCGCGCTCCCGGCAGCGTGCTGGGGCACCACGTGCAGGGCGAAGATCGCCTCGGGGCGGGGATCGTCGAGCGCACCCTGCTCGATCATGAGCTTTGCGCCGCCTTCCTCGCCCGGCGGCGGTCGCTCCTCGGCCGGCTGGAACAGGAACACCACGCTGCCCGGGATGCGATCGCGCAGCCCCGCCAGCACGTCGGCCACGCCCAGCAGGATGGCGGTGTGGGCGTCGTGGCCGCAGGCGTGCATCACGCCGACTTCCTCGCCGTTGTACTCGGTTCGCACCCGTGACGCGAAGTCGACGTCCACCTCCTCGGTGATGGGCAGCGCGTCCATGTCGGCGCGCAACGCCACCACCGGCTCGTCGCGGGCGCCGCGCAGCACGCCCACCACGCCCGTGTGGGCCACCCCGGTGCGAACCTCGAGGCCGAGAATCCGCAGGTGTTCGGCCACGAGGGCCGCGGTTCGAAACTCGCGGTTCGAGAGCTCCGGGTGCTGGTGGATGTCACGGCGCCAGGCGATCACCTGGGGCTCTACCCGGGCGGTGCGTTGGTCGATCGCTTCCGAGAGAGACGGGGCGAGGCTCTGTGCCCCAGCGGCTCCGGCGAGCGCAAGGGCCGCGAGAACGCCGAGAGTCGTTTGGGCCCGGAGAGCCGCCGCTGTCGAGCGGCTGTCGATCACGTTGCCTCCATGGCATCCTGGGGAGCGCAGGGTATCGTCGTCGCCCGCCGCCTGCTGCCGGAAGGGAGGGCCCGTGTCCGACTCGTTGCGCTGGCCCCGGGAGGCCTGGATCCCGCTGCTCGCCGGCCTCTTCTGGCTGTGGCGGGCGCCCGAGCACGGGCTCGCGGGCTTCGTGTTCTCGGTGGTGCCCGGTTGTCTGATGCTGGGATCCGGGGTGGCCATGTTGCTGCTCCCGGGAGATCGCCGCATCGCCAATTTCGCCGCCGCCGGCGGCGCCCTGGGTGTGATCCTGGCCCTGCCGGCCTTCTTCGTGGTGGGCTTCGGCTCCGGACTGCTGCTGGTGGCCGCCTCGGTTCTCGGCTTCTGTGCCGCCGGCGCCCACTCGGTGCGACTCGAGCCCGCAGTCGAGGATGTGCCGGCCCCCCGCCCCTCGCCCTGGCTCTACGCCCAGGTGGCAGTGGACGAGGCGCTGTTGGCCAGCATGCAGGTCAGCATTCTGTTGCTTCGCTCCGGTGACCACGACCGGGTGTCGCAGGAGGTGGCCGAGGCTCGCGAATTGTTCGCCGATTCGGGCTGGCTGGAGAAGCCCCTGGATTATCACCGGCAGCCGCCACCGCTCGAAAACCCGCAATTGCGAGAAACCGGGATCGGGCGCATCCACTACGAAAAGCTGACCTTCGAGAGCGGTTACGCCCCGCACCCGGACGAGCCCGGACGCGACCGCTGGCTCTCCTACGAGGCGAACAAGCGCGGACGCGCCCTGGTCCTGCGCCACAAGGGCGGGCCGCGACCGTGGCTGGTGTGTATCCACGGCTACCAGATGGGCTGGCCCTTCATCGACCTGGCTGCGTTCCCGCCGCCCTGGCTCCACGAACGGCTGGGGATGAACCTGCTGGTGCCGACGCTACCCCTGCATGGCCCGCGCAAGATCGGCCGGCGCAGCGGCGACGGCTTCATCGCCGGCGACGTGCTCGACAGTGTGCACGCCGAGGCCCAGGCCATGTGGGAGATCCGGCGCCTGCTCGGCTGGGTGCGCGGCGAGCAGGAGGCTCCGGCCGTGGGAGTGATGGGATATTCGCTCGGGGGTTACAACGCGGCGCTCCTGGCCTCGCTCGACGACGACCTGGCCTGCGCGATTCCCGGGATCCCGCTCGCCGACTTCAGCCGCGCCATGTACCGGCACGGGCCCGCGCTCCACCTGCGCGAGGTGGAGCAGAGCGGGATCGAGGCGGAGCGGGTGCGCGACGTGATGAGCGTGGTGTCGCCCCTGGTGCTCGAACCGCGGGTCCCGATGCAGGGGCGCTACCTGTTCGGGGCCGTCGCCGACCGCCTGGTGACGCCTGACCACGTGCGCGACCTGTGGGAGCACTGGGGCCGCCCGCGCATCGAGTGGTACCAGGGCGGCCACGTCAGCTTCCGCGCCCACCCGTCGGTGGTTCGGCTGATCAACGAGGCGCTGCGCGACACCGGACTCGCGCGCGCCTGATCCCAGAACCCTCTCCCGGTGCGGCGACGGGTATAATCCCCGGATGGCGACGGTTGCGCCTTCCCAGGGGCGGTGGCTTTTCGGCCCCGCGCCCGATCTGCTGTTCGGCTGTGGATTGCTGTACGTCCTGATCTTCCTGGCGTACGCGGTGGCGGGCGCCGACCTGCGCGCCTCCGAGGCCCCCTACCTGTTCCCCCTGCTGGCGCTGCTCTTCAGCACTCCGCATTACGGGGCCACGCTGCTGCGGGTCTACGAGGAGCGCGCCAGCCGTCGCGCGTACACCCTGTTCGCCGTACACGCCACGGTCGTGGTGATCGTCGCCTTCGTGATCGGGCTCTACAACTCGTTTGTCGCCGACTGGATTCTCACCCTCTACTTCACCTGGAGTCCGTGGCACTACACCGGGCAGAACTACGGCCTGGCCGTGATGTTCCTGGGCCGCCGCGGCGTGCCGGTGTCGCCCGCGGTGAAGCGCTGGATCCATGCCTCGTTCATCCTGTCGTATGCGCTGGTCTTCGTGATGATGCACGCGGCCAGTGGCAGCGGCGTGGATCAGCCGCTGTTGAACTACCGCGGGTCGCCGATCCACTTCCGGTCGCTGGGGATTCCCCAGTCGCTGGTCGGAGTGCTGGCGCCCGCCATCCTGGTGGCCGGCGTCGTGGCGCTGGTGGGCAGCGGCCTGCTGTTGCGGCGGCGAGCATCGCTGCGGGATCTGATGCCCACGGGCGTGCTCGCGCTCACCCAGGTGCTGTGGTTCTCGCTTCCGTTCGCGGTCCACTTCCTGAAACTGGGATCCGGGATCGACGTCATCGACTGGCGGCTGCGCGACCACTTCCTGAACTGGATCGTGTTCGGTCACGCGATCCAGTATCTGTGGGTCACCACCTACTACGCGCGCGCTTCTCAGAGCTGGCGGGGCTACTCACCCTATCTGGGCAAGATCCTGCTGTCGGGGTTGGCGCTCTGGACGCTGCCGGTCGTGCTGATCGCGACCACCGGTGTGGGACAGGTTCCGTACTGGCTGGGCCTGGCTCTGTTGGCCGCGGCCGCCATCAACATCCACCACTTCATTCTCGACGGAGCCATCTGGAAGCTTCGCAACAGCCGGATCGCCAGCGTACTGATTCGCAGCGAGAGCGAGGCGACGGGCGCGGCGACGGCCGAGGCTCCCCCATGGCGCCGCCGGCTGGTGTGGAGTGTGGCGGGAGTGGGCTTCGCCCTCGGGATCTTCTGCTTCTGGCAGGAGGAGCTGGTGACACCGGCGGCGATTGCCCGCCGCGACTTCGACACCGCACGGGCAGCCATGAAACGGATGGGTTGGCTCGGGCGCACGAACCCGGTGGCCCTGAAGGCCCTGGCGCGGGCCGAGCTCGAATACGACCAGAAGCTGGCCCAACGGGAGGGCGAGCTGGCCGAACAGCCCAACCTCGCCGGTACGTTGCAGCTGGGTCAGCTCTACGAGGAGCAGGGAGACCTCGCGGCCGCACTGCGCACCTACCAGTCGGCGCTCGAGGCCGATACCGACGAGCGGCCCGAGCTCTTGTACCGCGCCGGTGTCGTGTCGCTGCGAATGGGCCGGACGGGACAGGCGGAAGAGCTGCTGCAGCGCGCGCTGATGCTGCGTCCCTGGCACGAGCCCAGTCGACGCGAACTCGCGCGTGCCCAGCAGGAACTGGCGACCGGGTCGTACTAGGCCGGCGGGTGAGGGAGCCGGTACGAGGTCGCCGCTGGATCCGGATCGGTGCCAGCGTGGCGATCACGATCCTCGCCGTGGCGCTGTTGCTGGAGTTCTCCGTGCGGGGCCTCGCCCGGCTGGGGATCGAGCTTTCGCCGCCATTGCCGCATTCAGATGCGGGTTTCTGGGATGGCAACCACGAGATCTTTGGCGTCTGGCATCGGCCGCGCGCCGAGTCTACCCACACCACGGATTGTTTCGACGTCCGCTATCGGACCAACTCCATCGGCGCCCGGGATCGCGAGCGCGACGCGCGCGCGCGCGGGAGCCGGGTCGTCGTGCTCGGAGACTCGTTCGTCGAGGGCTGGGGCCTGCCGGTGAACCAGCGCCTGAGCAACCAGCTGGAGCGCGCCACCGGCATCGAGCACCTGAATCTCGCCATGGCCCACTTCGGCCCGTACCAGGCGTCGCTGGCCTACGCCGAATTCTCGCCCCGCTTCGAGCACGACGCGGTTCTGGTGGGGATCGCCCCGGTGAACGACTTCGTCGACCTGGACTACGAGCTGGCGCGGGGGGCGCCGGCCTATCGTTTCCGCTACCGGCCCTATCTGGTGGGGACGTACCCGGACTACGCGCCGCGCTGGCATCGCGAGTCGCGCCTGCATCGCGGGTTCCGGCGCTACTCATATGCCTTCAATGCCTTCGACTGGGCCCTGCACCGGTCCGGCGCCGATGACGCCTATGCGCCGCCGCTCAAGACCGGCGACGGGTACTTCCACTCGTACTTCTACGATTACAGCCCCGCCCAGTTCGATCTGCTCCGCGCCAGCCTGGAGCGGATTGCCCAGGTGGCCGGCGGCCGGCGGATGGCGGTCTTCCTGATCCCAGCCGAGCGCGACTTCGCGCGCTACGGACAGTCGGGCCCCGGTCCCCTGGCGCCGGCGCTCGAGGCCGTGGCAGCACCCCTGGGGGTCCGGGTGGTGAACCTGTTGCCCGAGATGTTCCAGGCTGAATCCAACCACCGGCGCTATTTCCTCCAATGCGACTACCACTGGAATGCGCGGGCCAACGAGCGCGCCGCCGCCATCCTGCAGCGCGAGCTGACTCCGTACTTCTACACGCCCTGAGCTGCGCCGGGCGTCGTATACTGCGTCGCGCCGGGGAGGGCGAGCGGTCGGCGGAACAGGAGGTTTCATGTCGAAGGTCCGGGTCGAGGAAGAGCTGCAGGCGTCGGCGGACGCGGTCTGGAAGCTGGTGAGCGAGTTCGGCGGACTCAAGAAGTGGGCGGGCCCCATGATCCAGAGCATCGAGGTCGAGGGCGAGGGCATTGGCGCGCGGCGCACGATCTCGTTGCCCGGCGATGCCACCTTCCAGGAGGAGTTGCGTGCCTACGACGAGGGCGAGCGCAGTCAGAGCTACGCCATCGTGGGCCCGAGCCCGATTCCCGTGGCCGACTATCTGGCGACGCTCCACATCGTAGAGGCCGGACCCAACGCGTGCCGCGTCGACTGGAGTTCGACCTTCGAGCCCGCGGGTGTGGAAGAGGCCAAGGCCATCGCGATCGTCGAAGGGGTCTACAAGGGTGGCATCGCCGGCATCAAGAAGGCCCTGGGCCTGTGATGCCCGTCGCCGATTTCTCTCTGGCGGGGAAGGTGGCGATCGTAACCGGCGGGAGCCGGGGAATTGGCCGTTCGATCGCGCTGGGGCTCGCGGAGCACGGGGCGGACGTGGCCGTGGCGGCGCGCAAGCCCGAGGCGCTGGCCGAGGCGGTGGAGGCGATCGAGAAGACCGGGCGCCGGGCCCTCGGCGTGGCCAGTAACGTGCGGCGAGCCGCCGAGCTCCAGAACCTGGTCGATGAGACGAAGCGGAGCCTGGGGCGCATCGACATCCTGGTGAACAACGCCGGCACGAATCCCGTCTTCGGGCCGGTGCAGGAGATCGACGAGCGCGCCTGGGACATGATCATGAACACGAACGTCAAGTCGGCGCACCTGCTCTCGAACCTGGTCCGCGAGGCGATGCTGGAACACGGCGAGGGCGGCAGCATCGTCAACGTGAGTTCGGTAGGTGGCTACAGGGCCTCGGACGTGATTGGCGGCTATTCGGTCTCGAAGGCGGCGTTGATCATGCTGACCCAGGTGCAGGCCAAGACCTGGGGGAGGGACGGGATCCGGGTCAACTGCATCGCGCCCGGGTTGATCGAGACCGAATTCGCGCGCGCCCTGTGGGAGGATCCCAAGACGCGCCGCCATTCCGAGGCGGACGCTGCCCTGGGTCGCATCGGCGCCCCCGACGAGATGGCGGGCGCCGTGGTCTACCTGGCGAGCCCCGCCGCCTCGTTCGTCACTGGCCAGACCCTGGTGCTCGACGGTGGGCGCCTGCTCTAGTTCAGTTCAAGCGCTCCAGCACGAACTGGTCGACGATCTGGGAACGCAGGCGGTTCCAGCGCTCGGCGGGGACATCCTGGCTCTGGCAGCGCCCCTCGTGGCGCGGATCCAGCTCGAAGCATTGCGTGCGGCTCGCCGGGTAGTTCAAGAGCACTCCCACCAGATGGATCGCCGCGATCGCGGCGATGCTCACGACCACGATCCGCCGGGGCCGCGCCAGGGCGCCCACCGCCAGATACAGGAACACGGTCGCCGGCACGTAGATGCGCAGGCCCGAGGAGAACGCGTACGGGATGCCGAGCAGAAGGCCCGTGGTCGCCATCCAGATGAAGTTCGGGTTGTCGCGCAGGTCCTTCAGGCGCACGCCGCTCCGGAAGATGTCCAGGAAGATCAGCGTCCAGGCCGCTGCCCACAACGCGCCGCTGATCAGGACGGCGGGCACCGACAGGGCGTAGGCGCTGACCGGGACGAACGTGTAGAAGAGGCCCTCCAGGATCTTGATCGAGCGCAGGACCGCGACAATGGCCAGGTGCCCCGTGCTCTCCGGGTCGAGCAGGAACAGGCCGTGTCCGCCCACGTCCACGGCCGTGGCGTAGTAGGTGACGTAACCGAAGTACAGAAACAGGGGAACGCATACGAGCGTCTGCAGCGCCGCGCCGACACGCCCCTGCCTGTAGTATCGAAACGCGAATGCCAGGTTCTGGAACACGAATGGCGACTTCGAGGCGGCTGCCAGCACCAGCCATCGCGGCGAGGCGCGCGATTCGAAACCGGTGATCGCGAGGCACGTGAACAGCAGCAGCAGCAGGTCGCTGCGCTGGGCGATCCAGGTGACGGCCCACAGGAACCCGGGGTGGCACAGCGCCGCCACCAGAAACAGCAGCGCCACCGGCGGAAAGCCCCGGCGCCGCAGCATGGCAACGCCGGCCAGCACGATGCCCGCGAAGAGCGCCACGTTGACGGCGTGCTGGAAACCCGACGAGGGGGAGATCTCGGCCAGCAGCACGCAGCTCAGACTCAGCATCGGTCGCCCGGCCACTGCGAACGGGTCGAAGAGGAACGCGCTCCAGGGGGTGGTGAGCAGCCGGAAGTCGTCGCCCCGGTACCCGAAGGAAAGGCTCGGCAGGTACAGGACCGCGAATGCGATGGCGAGGATCGCAGGCACCGCGGCCTGCCCCGCAGTGGGCCAGCCGGTCAGGGATCGGAAGCCGGTCACCGGCGAACGCCGCCTGCCACCGGTGCCATCCGCAGGCGGGCGATCGCCAGGCAGGCGACCACGTAGCCGCCCGCCAGGATCTGGAAGGCCACGTCGTAGCTCCCGGTGACGTCGTAGATCCAGCCGGTGAGCGGCACCCCGACGGCCGTGATGGGGCTCTGGAAGGGGCGCATCAGTCCGGCCACCTTGCCGAACGACAAGCGGCCGAAGGCCGCCGCCGCGACCGACTGCTGCAGGGGGATCACGCCTCCCATGCCAAAGCCGAAGACGGCGGCTCCGGTGGCGAGATCCGTGTAGTCGGTGCCACCCATGATCAGGAGCAGGCCGATCAGCTGTCCGCCGAACGAGATCCAGATGGCGATGCGCGGATCAAAGCGGTCCACGAGCCGGCCGAATACGAGCTTTCCCAACACGCCCATGCCCGCCGAGGTCGAGAGCACCCAGCCGGCGCGGTACGCCGGTACGCCCCGGTCGTCGGCGTACGGGATCAGGTGCGAGAGCAGCGACGACAGCGCGAAGAAGGCCAGCCCGAAGGAGGCGACGATCACCCAGAAATTGGGGGAGCGCAGGATCTCGCGAGTCTTCCAGGTCCGTTCGGCGCCAACCGGGATGGGGGCATCCGGCAGCGGGATGGGCTCGCCGTCGGGCCGCTGCCCGATCTGCTCGGGGCGGTCCACGACCAGAAGCGCCACCAGGGGCACCACCACCAGGGCCGTGGCCAGCGCATAGATTTCGAAGCTGCCGCGCCAGCCGCGGGCCGCGATCAGCCAGGTTGCGGCCACCGGCATCACCAGGCCCGAGAGCGAGATGCCCACCGTGGCCACGCCGAAGGCGGTGCCGCGCCGCGCCTCGAACCAGTTGGCCACGAGTTTTCCAGAGGCCATTCCTCCCATCAGCGACAGGCCGACACCGAAGAAGGTCCCCAGGATCAGGTAGTACTGCCACAGGAAGTCGATGCGCGAGAGCAGTCCGAAGCCCACGCTCACGATCACGGCTCCCGCGATCATGGCCCGCTTCAGCGACGCCCGATCGAGCAGGCGCCCGATGAAGGGAGCCGCCAGGGAGCCGGCGAAGCTCGAGATGGAAAGCCCGAGGCCCACGCTGAAACGCGAGCCTTCGCCCAGGTCGGCGGCGATGGGCTTGAAGAACACGCCGAAGGAGTAGAAGAAGAAGCCCACGGCGATGAAGTCGACCACGAAGGCGACACCCACCATGCGCCAGCCGCGAAAGCCCGGGGCGGCGCTCATCGCGCGTCGCGTGCTTCGAGTCGGTCGAGGATCTCGCGATGTGCCTGGCGCGTGAGGCCGTAGCCCCGTGCGATCCAGACCGAGAGCACCAGGAAGAAGGCGGGCGCGAGGCTCGTGAGCAACCGGATCGCCGTGATTACCTCGTCATTCTGCTCCGATTCGCGATCGAAGCCCAGCTGTCCAAGCAATGCCATGGCGAGCGCCACCGCCAGGGTGCCGGCCAGCTTGCGCACGAACATGAAGAAGCCGTAGTAGACGCCCTCGCGGCGCTCGCCGGTCTCCAGATCGTCCTCGTCCACCACCTCGCCCAGCATGGACCAGGGCATGAGATCCACCATGGCGTAGCCAATGGCGCTCACCGGAACGAAGACCATCAGGGTCCAACGCGGCCATTCGGGCTGCACCAGCAGGAACAGGACCAGGGTGGCGGCCCACCACAGGGAGCCCACCTTGAAGATCGTGGCCTTCTCCGTCCTGCGCGCGATCCACATCCACGCGGGTAGTGAGGCGCAGACCGCGCCGACGAACAGGATCATGGTGATCTCGAAATCCCTGCTGCGGCCGATCCAGAACGTGAAGTAGAGGATCAACATGGCGCCGATCAGATCGAGCGCGATGCGGCCGCACAGATAGAGGCCCGTCAGGCGGCGGAAGTTGCGATTGCGCAACAGGATCACCAGCCCCTGGCGGAACGAGACCTGCGGCGTTCGTGCCTGGAAGCTGGGTCGCTCCCACGTGCCCGCGTAGACGGCGAGCCACGGCACCGCCAGCACCACGCCAAGGATCGCTCCCGCCGCGGCGAAACCCCCGGCGCCGCCGCCCAGCGCATGGGCCATGGGGCGAACGGCCGCGGAGCCCACCAGCACACCGATCAAGGACCCCACATTCCGGTACATGTTGAGCGACGTACGCGCGTCGTAGCCGATGGCCATCTCGGGTTGGAGCGCGAGGTAGGGCACCGAGAGCACCGTCATGGAGAGGCTCAGCACCACGTAGACCGCCGTGTAGTAGCCGAACATGACGAGCTGGGATCCGGTGGCCAGGGGCGTCCACAGCAGGGCGAAGCTCGCGCCGAACGGGATGGCCCCGATCAGGAAGAACGGCCGCCGACGCCCGGCCTTCCAGCGGCAGCGATCCGACCAGCGCCCCATGGCCGGATCCGTGAAGGCGTCCACGCCGCGCCCGATCAGCTGCACCAGCCCCGCCAGCTCCGGGCGCAGCCCCGCTACCTGGGTCAGGAAGTAGCTGACGTAGACCACGTTCAGGGAGACCAGCACCGTGTTCACGGTGAAGTCGCCAAGGCCGTATACGGTCTTGCGCCCGACGTGAAGCCGAGGGTCCTCGTTCGCAGAGAATGCGTTGGGCGCGGACGAGGCTTGGCTCAAGAGAACTCTCGGGCGTGGTGCCGAGCGTCGATCCTAGGCGATGTCTGCCTTGCGATACAGGGTGACCACGGCGGCGCCACCCAGACCCAGGTTGTGCTGCAGCGCCACCTTCGCGCCGTCCACCTGGCGCTTGTCGGCTGCGCCCCGCAGCTGCCAGTTGAGTTCCGAGCACTGGGCGAGGCCCGTGGCTCCCAGGGGGTGGCCCTTGGAGATGAGGCCTCCGGAGGGATTCACCACCACCTGGCCGCCGTAGGTCTGAGCGCCCGAATCCACGAAAGCGCCCGCCTTGCCCTCGGGGCACAGGCCCAGGGCCTCGTAGCTGATCATCTCGTTGGCCGAGAAGCAGTCGTGCAGCTCGACCACGTCCAGGTCTTCCGGCCCGAGGCCCGACTGCTCGTACACCTGCTGGGCGGCCTTCTTCGTCATGTCGGAACCCACCAGCTTGATGCTGCTCTTTTCGTCGAACGAGCTGGCGTAGTCGGTGGTCATGGCCATGCCCAGGATCTCGACCGCCTGGTCCTGAAGGCCGTGCTTCTTCACGAACGACTCGCTGGCCAGGATCGCCGCACCCGCCCCGTCGGAGGTGGGGCAGCACTGCAGCTTGGTGAGCGGCTCGTACACCATGGGTGAGTTCATGATGTCTTCCAGGCTGTACTCGTCCTGGAACTGGGAGTACGGGTTGTTCACCGAATGCTTGTGGTTCTTCCAGCCGATCTTGGCGAACTGCTCGAGCGTGGTGCCGTACTTCTCCATGTGCTCGCGGCCGGCGTTTCCGAAGAACTGGGGCGCCGCCGGCGCCTTGGCGAAGCCGCGCATCTCGATCATGAGCTTCGCGTGCTTGTCCATGGGGTTGGTGCGGTCGGTGTACTTGATGCCCAGCGACCCCTTCTCCATCTTCTCGAAGCCCAGCGCCAGCACGCAGTCGGCCAGGTCGCCCTCCACGAACTGCTTGGCCATGAACAGCGCCGTCGATCCCGTGGCGCAGTTGTTGTTCACGTTGTAGATGGGGATCCCGGTGAGTCCGAGGGTGTAGACGGCGCGCTCACCGGCGGTCGAATCGCCGTAGCAATAACCCACGCAGGCCTGCTCGATCTGGTCGTAGGCGATGCCCGCGTCCTCGAGGGCCCGGGTTCCGGCCTCCTTGGCCATGTCGGGATAGTCCCACTCCTTCGAGCCGGGCTTCTCGAACTTGGTCATGCCGACGCCGACGACGAACACCTTCCTGCCCATGGATCCTTCTCCTCGATCGAGCGCTTCGGGCCGCTGGGTCCGGAGCCTGCTCTGCTCTGTCCCGCCGGAAGGCGGGATGGGTTGGCTGGATTGACTCCAGAGTCAACGGAGCCTAGCACCCCGCAACGCGGATAGAAGCGCCTCTACGCGCTGCTCGATCTCGTCGCGAACCCTGGGGGGGGAGGCATTCAGAGCCTGAAGTGCTGGCGGATCAGGGCCAGGGTAAAGCGATCGGGAAGCAGGCGGCGGATCAGGGGCACCGTTGCCGAGTCGGCACCCACGGCGTAGCGCACCCGCGGACGGCGGGCGGTGAGGGCGCGTTCGATGGCCCGGGCCACCACCTCGGGCCCGGGGGCCCTGGGGAGCGACTCGACGATCACGTCGCGCGTGGTGAGAATGCGCTCGCCGTAGACCGAGTTCTCCGGACGTCCCCAGTCCGTCGCGTCGTTGAACGGGGTGTTGATGTCGCCGGGTTCGACGAGCGAGACGTGCACCCCCGTCGCGTGTAGCTCGTTGCGCAGGGCCAGGGCCAGGGCGTCCACCGCCGCCTTGCTGGCCGAGTAATGGGCCTGGAAGGGGATCGGCACGCGCCCCGCCAGGGAGCCCACCAGCACGATCCGCCCGTGCCCGGCCTCGCGCATGCCGGGAATCACGGCGCGCAGGGTGCGCAGCACGCCGAAGAAGTTGGTGTCGAACTGCTTGCGGGCGGCCTCGATGGGCACCTCCTCCACACTGCCGAAGATCCCGAAGCCCGCATTGCACACCACGCCGGTAAGGGTCGGGGCCGAGTCGAGCACCTGGTCGACGGCCTTGTGCACCGACGTCTCGTCGCACACGTCCATGGCCACCCACGAGACCCCAGGGTCCGCATCCGGGCCGGGATTGCGACTGGTTCCGAACACCCGGAATCCCGCGGCCACCAGGCGCGTCGCCGCGGCTGCGCCGATGCCCGACGACGCCCCCGTGATCAGGATCGTGCCCTTCACGACGCGAGCTTACCCCGCTCGCGGTGCGGGGCGCCCGGGGGCTGGTAGGCTCCGCGCATGCAGAGCACGCGGGGGGTGCGATGGCGCCGGATCGGCGCTCTCCTGATTCTCGCCGTGGTGTCGTGCACCGAGACCGAGGCCGAGGTCCCCGACGCGCCCGTGGTGCCGCAGACCGCCTGGGTCGAGATCGCGGGTCAGCTGTTCGAGCTGGAGCTCGCCCTGGATCCGGCGACGCGCTTCCGCGGGCTCAGTGGTCGGCGCAGCGTGGCGCCCGAGGGCGGCATGTTGTTCGTCAACAGGCAATCCCGGCGGCTCCTGATGGTGATGCGCGACTGCCCGATCCCCCTGGACGTGGCCTTCCTCGACCGCGCGGGGTGGGTGCTGGCGATTCACGAGATGGTCGTGGAGTCGCCGCGCGGCCGCGACGAGTCGCAGGCCCGCTACGAGGAGCGCCTGCCCGCCTACGACAGCGATGTGCCCGCCTGGTTCGCGGTAGAAACGGCCGCCGGCCGCCTTCGCGCGCTGGGCCTGAAGGTGGGCGATCGCCTGGTGTTCGACAGCGACGCGCTGATCACGCGTGCCAGATAGCTCTAGTGCCGTGCCAGATAGCTCTACGCGGAGATCAGCATCCCGCCTTCGACGGCCAGTACCTGGGCCGTGACCATGTCGGAGCCGTTGATCAGGCTCAGGATCGCGTCGGACACGTCCTCGGCGGTGCACACCTTGCCCAGGGGCGCGCGCGCCTCCATGGCTTTCTTCACCGGTGCGTACGCCGGGCCCAGTCCGGTTTCGAGCCAGTCTCCCGCGATGAAGCCCGGCGCCACGGCGTTTACGCGGATGCGAGGCGCCAGCACCCGCGCCAGGGTGATCGTCAGGTTGTTCAAGGCGGCCTTGGAGGCGCAGTAGGGGATCGAGCTGCCCGTGCCGATGATCCCCGCCACGCTGGAGACGTTCACCACCTCGCCGCCGTCCCCGTCCTCGAGGGCGGGCTTGGCTGCCCGGGCCATCTGGAACGGTCCCTTCAGGTTCACCGACAGGATCCGGTCCCACTCTTCCGCGGTCACCTTCTCGAGTTCTGCGTGGGGGATGAAGCTGGTGGTGCCGGCGTTGTTCACCAGCACGTCGAGCCGACCGAACGCGGCGACTGCCGCTTCCACCATGGCGCGACAGCCGACGTCATCGGCTACGTCGCAGCGGTGGGCAATGGCGGTCACACCCAGGGCACGAGCCTCGGCGGCCGTCTTCTCCGCAGCTTCCCTGGACCGGCTGTAGTTCACCAGCACGGAGCAACCCCGGCGTGCCAGCGCCAACGCGGTGGCCCGCCCCACTCCCGTTCCGGCACCCGTTACGATGGCCGCCCGACCTTCCAGTTCCATGACCCCTCCTGCGCGAAATCCTTCACTTCGGATCCGGAGTTGCCGACAAGGATCTCTCGGATTCCGGGCCGGCGAGACAGCATAGGCAGGAACGGCCGAATTCGCCCGAAAACTGTGGTGTAAAGCCATCAGTCTTGGCTCTGAGCCACTGGTTTCGCTGGAAAGTGTTGATGTATGATTCCCGGCCGCGGGAGGCCGATCGGGCCCGGGGGGGACGCATGGCCGGGTTTCCCGCGCCTACTCAGGAGAATCCGCAGCGGATGAGTGACGTTTCCGCGGCGTCGTCGACGCCCGCGCGCGAGCCCCGGCCGCGCCCCATGCGAGCGATCCCCGGCGCCGAGATGGGCAGCGCTCCCCGGGAGCTTCGAGAACGCTTCGGCGAGGCCTTCACGCCGCGTCCGGCCATCTATTGGGCCGACATGCTGGGTTCCGCTGGCCTCGCCTGGACCCTGTTCGCGATTTCGGCCGCCGTGCCCTTCGGCTCGCCCCTGCACGTGGTCACGACCGTTGGCGCGATCTTCGCCATGCTGCGGTCGGCCCTGTTCATCCACGAGATCTCCCACCTGCGCGCCCGCTCCCTGGCCGGCTTCGAGACGGTCTGGAATGCCGTCGTGGGCATCCCGGTGCTGATTCCGAGCCTGATGTACGTGGGCTCCCACATGGATCACCACCGGCGCACCGCGTTCGGCACCGAGCAGGACCCGGAGTACGCGCCCATCGCCCACTGGAGCCGCCTGCGGATTGCATTGTTCGTCGCGACGGTGGCGTTCGTGCCCCTGCTGACGGCCATCCGCTGGGGCGTGCTTGGCCCCCTGGGGCGCGTGTGCCCGCCGGTTCGGCGCTTCGCGGTGGAACGCATGTCGACCCTGGTGATCAACACCGGCTATCGCCGGCCCATGCCCATGGCGCGCCAGGCCGTGAAGTGGCAGAAGCTCGAGACCGCGGCCGCCCTGTTCGTGTGGGCGACGGTGGGGGCAACCGCTCTCGGATGGCTCCCTCTGCACGTGCTCGGCCAGTGGTGGCTCGTGACCGGCGGCGTGCTGGTGGTCAATCAGGTGCGCACGCTGGTGGCCCATGGCTACGAGAATGCCGGCGAGCCGGTCGACACCGAGGGCCAGCTGCTGGACTCGATCAATCTCCACGGCTGGTCGCCGGTGACCGCGCTGCTGGCCCCGGTGGGCCTGCGCTACCACGGCCTGCACCATTACCTGCCGAGTCTCCCGTATCACAGTCTGGGAGCCGTGCACCGACAGCTGCTGGCGGAGCTGCCCGAGAACTCGCCGTACCGCCAGACCCTGCGCCACGGCGTGGTCCCCGCGCTCCAGAAGCTCTGGACCCGAGCCGCCTCGGCTCCCGCCAACTGAACTGCGCTCGCCTTCGAGTTCGAACTGCGCTCGCCTTCCGCCTTGCCTAGCGCAGGTCGCGGCGGCGCAGCACCCGGAAGATCAGGGGCCAGGCGAAGATCAGGGGGTGGCGGCGCTGGCGTTCGCTGGGCTCGATGTGGCTGCCCGTGTGGCGTTCGAGCTTCCAGAGTGCGTACGGCAGCCAGTCGCCGAAGGTGAACGCGCTCTTGAGGAGCTGCGCCAGATAGACGAGCTTTGCCAGCGGCCGGCGCAGGCGCCACGTTCGTCGAGCACGGCGCCGGTCGCCCGGGTCGATCCGCACGCGCAGGGAGTCGCCGTCGTCACTCACGTCCACGCCGCCCCGTTTCGCCCACTCTTCGAGGCCCAAGCGAGCCACCCGATCGAATCGCGGCGCGTGGGCGTCGTACAGCTGGCGGATCGTCTCCGGCGACTCGGGGCGCATCTCGTAGCGATAGGTTTCGTAGAAGGCGCGCTGCCAGAGGTCGTCGAGACCGAATCCCGCCATCGGGTCCGACGCCGGCATCAGGGGCACGATCCGCTCGAGAAGCGTCAGCAGCGAACCGGTGGCGGCGCGCACCAACAGGTGGTGCGCCGCGTCGTCGCGCAGGTAGATCGCGCGCACCGGTTGGCAGAAGCGCGCCCACAGGCTCGACCGCAGGCTGCCGGTTCCGACGCCGCGCTGCAGGTCGCGGCTGGAGACCACCGCGTATTTGGCGCGCAGGCATCCTCCCGGCGTGTCGAGCTCCAGGTAGTGGACGTTTGGCGGCAGCACGGCATTGGCCCACGCCAAAAGCGGCGAGCGGCTTGCCGCGCGATAGTCATCGACGATGGCGTAGAAGTCGAGCACTCCCTCGTCGGTCTGCTTGCGCAGACACGAGCCGTAGAAAACGACCGCCGCCACCGGAGCGTCGCCACAACGCCGGCGAACCTCGTGGGCCAGCTGCGTGGCCGCATCGGAGACCGGCTGCTGGAACTCCGCCGAGAAGACTTCGGCGAGGGCCTCGGCACCACCGCTCATGGGGCCCTCAGGCGCGCACGAATGTGATGCGGTGGTCGGCGGAGAGCGAGATGCGTTCGTCGGGCTCGCCGGGAAAGACCTCGCCGTCCACGGTGTAGCCGCAGTCGATGCGGAGTTCTGCATGGTCCACGTTGCGGCTGGTGTAGCCCGCATCGGGCGTCATGTTGCGGTTGGGTCGTCCGCGCACGAGCCCGGGGATGGCGCGTCCCATGCGATGGGCCCCGTGGGACATGCTGGTGAAGCGCACCCCCCCCGATCCCTCGCCCCAGAAGGGATTGAGCCGCAGGAAGAGGCGCTTGAGGGTGGATCCGATCAGGAGCGTGAACTCACCCTGGCTCACCAGTTCGCCGTCCAGGTAGACCTGCGCCTTGTCCGGAGCGAGCACGCCCTCGCTGGCCTTGAAGCTGGCACGGGCCAGCAGGCCCGCCGTCACGAGACTGGCGCCAAGTACACCCTGGGACTTGCCCGGCGGAAACATGCGGTGCGTCAGCGCGATGGCGCGGTGGATCATTCCCGCCCCGAAGAACATGCCGTACTGCACGTTGTTCCGGGTGGCGGATTCGATGCGAAGCACCGGCCTTTGCACCAGGAGCCGTTCCAGGGTTCCCGACTGCACGGCGCGCAGGATCGCGCGCAGCCCCTTCACCGGGTCGCGCTGGGCGCCCAGGTCGAGGGCCGTCATGTTGGTGCGACCCCCGCGAAGCGGTGCGAACAGGGGCGGTTTCTCGAAGGGTTCGGCCGACAGGATCTCGGTGAGGGCGTGCTGGATGGTGCCGTCGCCTCCGTTCACGATCAGCAGATCCACCCGATTGTTCCCCAGCGCAGCCACCGCGTCGGGCAGGGCGCCGGTGCGCTCCGTTTCCAGGTGCTGCACCTCCGGGTAGTCACGAAGCAGCGCCAGGATGCGCTCCACCTTCCCCTGGCTGCGGCCTGCGCGCAGATTGTTCAGGACTGCGATCTGCACTGAACCGACTCCTGGGGGGGATGGGGTTCGTCTCGTCGTCGGGCCCGGGGGCACTCGAGGCGACCGACGCTGCGCGGGGCTCTCGCCGGATCGGAGCGACTCGCGCCAATGTTGAGTTCGGGCGAGCCCGACCCACGCCTGCGCCGGGCGGGGGGAGCATACCAGCAATCTTGTTGTGGGTTCGGCATCTGGATTGATTTCGGGGGGAAAAACACCCGTTCAATTGGCGAGCGAGTCCTTCGCACGTTCAGACAGGATCTGCTGCACCAGCACCAGGTCGGCGGGTCGGTCCACGTCGACGGCGGCTTCCGCGAACGGCATTCGGACGGGGCGCACCCGGGCGCCCATGGCTCGGGAGACCCGCTCGAACGCAGCGTCCAGGTCCAGGCGCCCCAATGCGAACTGCAGCAGGGTTGCGGCACCGAACGCACTCACCAGTCGCCACGGCTGCTTGCGCAGCTGTTCGACCCGCCGCCAGAAGGCGGCGGCGCGTCGGGCCTCGGGGGTGAGAAATGCGAACAGGTTCGCCCCCGACCAGGCGTCGCCGCGCAGGCGCAGGTAGGTCCGGGTGGAGCCCGGAAAGCGTTCGCGCACCAGCGAGGCGGGCACCATGCCAACGCGAACGTCGGCGCCGTCGCCGTGCCCGGCGTTGGCGAAGTGGTCCACCATTTCGGGAGTGAGAAGGGGATGGTCGGCGGTGGCCACCAGCAGGGCTTCGCCGGCGGGGAGCGACTCGAGCACGTCCAGGACACTGCGGCTGGGCGAGTCGAGGCTCGCGTGCAGGGAGATGTGGCCCTGCTCGACTCCGCGTCCGATTTCGGCAACGGCGTTCAGGGCCGCGGGGTCGTCGATGCTGATGCACACGTGGCGCACGCTCTTCGATGCGCGCAGGGTGCGCACCACCCGGGCCAGCATGGGGACACCGTTCACGTCGACCAACGCCCGGTGGTGTGTGCCCCAGACGCCCGCCAGTGCGTCGTTCGCCGTGCGTCGACCCGCCAGGACGAGAGCGGTGGACATGGGCAGCCTAGGCCACCACCCCGGCCGGCATGTCCACGAGCTTGGCGGTGCCGCCCTCTAGGCGGTAGATGCGTGTGGCCACGCCCGTGAGTGCCAGCTGGTGTGAGATCGCGACGACGGTCATGCGACCCCGCAGCTGCTCCACCGTTTCCCACACGGCCGCTTCGCTGTCCGGGTCGAGTGCCGCGGTCGCCTCGTCCAGGATCAGAAGCTTCGGCGAGTGCACCAACGCGCGCGCGATGGCGATGCGCTGTCGCTGTCCGCCAGAGAAGAGGGAGCCCCGCTCGCCCACACTGGAGCGCACGCCTTCGGGCAGTGCGGAGACGAAGTTCCAGGCTCCGGCGTCGCGTAGGGCGGCCTCCACCTGCGCGTCCTCGATCGCCGGGTCACCCAGGCTCACGTTCATGAGGACCGAGTCGTGGAACAGGATCGTCTCCTGGGGCACGTAGCCAATCGACTGACGCCACGCGCGCATGTCCAGCTCCTGCAGCGAGACCCCGTCGAGCTTCACGTCGCCCTGGTTGGGCCGCAGCAGGCCGGTGATCAGGTCGACGATCGTGGTCTTGCCGGCGCCGGAGGGTCCGATGATGGCGGTGATCCCGCCGGCAGGAATCTCGAGGCTGGCTCCGTTCAAGACGGGCAGGTTCTCGTACTGGACGTGCACGTGGTCGAGGGTCAGCGCCCGCTCGAGAGCGGGCGTTCGGGTACCGGCCCGCGGCTCGCAGGCGGCATCGGCCTCGTCGATCATGGCACGAATCGACCAGTAGGCGCTCTCCTCGGAGGCCATGGCCTGATACTTCCGCTGCATCATGTTCACGCGGTCGAGCATGCGGACGAACACGATGCCGAGCACGCCCAGGGAGTCGAAGGCGAACCCGAACAACTCGACGCCCACCCACAGGGCGCCGAGGATGAAGGTCACGACGAACAGCTCCTGCAGCGCGCGCAGCGCCTCGCGGCTCAGGACTCTCTTGCGCAGCTGGCGGTTGAGCTTGCCCGTCTCTTCCTCCAGAAGAGGGGCTACCAGGTGCTCCTGCCCCGTGGCCTTCACGAGTTTCACCGCGCCGAGCGTGTCGGTCAGGTGAGAGAGCAGCGACTTCAGCAGCTCGGTCTGGCGGCGCCCTGCGCGTCCGGCCATCCGCACCAGACCGTGAAGGCCGCGGAACACGATGATCCCCGTCAACCCGGCGGCCAGCGCAGCCTGCCAGGAGATCGCCACGGCCACGGCCACGTAGATGCAAAGCTCCAGGGCCGACGTCACGATCATCGCCAGGTGGCCGTAGGTGAGCGCCGATCGGTTGGCCTCGGTAGCCATGGCATTGGCGGCCGCACCGATGGGCTGACGCGCGAAGTAGCCCCAGCGCGCCGCCAGCAGGGCGCGAAGCAATCCCAGGCGCAGATCAGTGGCGACGTGAGCGACCGTGTATCCCACCTGGCGATTCGACAGGATCACGAAGATCGCCTTGACCACGAAAGCGGCGAGGATGATCAGGACGAGCGGGGTCAGCTCGCGCGGAATGTCGAACCGGGCCAGAGCGTCGAGGGTGGCGGTCTCCAGGGCCGAGGGGTGACTCGAGGGCTCGCTTGCCGTCACCACTCCCAGCAGGGGCGCTATGGCGGTGAGGCCGACACCCTCCAACAAAGCCGCAAGTATCAGGCAAAGTAGGACGATAAGGCTTTGCCACGGATACGAGCGGGCGAACTGAAGCAGGATTCGCATGCTGCCTGGTATCGGCTCCGGACGGCTGGGGCGTTACGGGGGATCTCGAGGATCGGGCTGGACAGCGGACTATAGCGAAGCACAGGCTTGCTGAGACACGAGGTGGGTGTAAAACACCCCGATTCGTACGTTCGGGGTAGTCAACTGTCGCCGTACTCGCTATGTAGCGGCGATCGAAAAGGTGGGGAGGAGAAGTCCAGATGCGAATCGGTGACATCGCCGTCGGCAACGGTGCCCCCCTGGTACTGATCTCCGGCCTCAATGTGATCGAATCGCTGGAGGGCACCCTCGAGTGCGCGGTCGCGGCCCAGGGTGTCGCCGAGAAGCACGGACTTCCCGTCGTCTTCAAGGCCTCCTTCGACAAGGCGAACCGCTCGAGCCATACGTCGTATCGGGGCCTGGGCATGGACGAGGGTCTCATGATCCTCGAACGCGTGAAGCGCGAGACCGGTCTGCCCGTGACCACCGACGTGCACGAGGCTGGCCAGGCCAAGATCGTGGCCGAGGTGGTGGACTGCCTGCAGATCCCGGCCTTCCTGTGCCGCCAGACCGATCTGGTGGCGGCGTGCGCGGCGACCGGACTTCCGATCAACTTCAAGCGCGGCCAGTTCATCGCGCCGCGCGACATGGGTCACGCCCTCGACAAGGCGCGCCACTTCGGCGCCTCCGACGTGATGGTTACCGAGCGTGGGTCTGCGTTCGGGTACAACGACCTGGTGGTGGACCTGCGCGGCATCGTTGCCATGCGCGAATTTACGCCCGTCTGCTTCGACGCGACCCACGCCGTCCAGTACCCGGGCGGCGGAGCGACTGCCAGCGCCGGCGACCGCACGTTCGTGGCGCCGTTGGCGCGCGCGGCCGTCGCGGTGGGCATCGACGCCCTGTTCGTCGAGATCCATCCGGATCCGCAGTCGGCCCCCTGTGACGGGCAGTGCCAGCTGCGGGTCGAGGATCTCGATCGCATGCTCACCGACATCTGCGCCATCCGGGCCTCGCTCACCCGGGACTGAGCTCTCCCGCTCCGGCCGAACGCGGTTCGATGGCCTAGCCTGGGGCGCGATCGGCCGGGAGGGCTGGGCATGCGGCGTGAGATATTCGACGAAGAGCACGATCTGTTTCGTTCCCAGTTCCGGCGCTTCGCCGAGGGCGAGATCGAGCCCCGAATCGCGGGTTGGAACGCCCAAGGGTCCACAGACCGCGACACCTGGAAGAAGGTGGGCCAGGGCGGGTACCTGGGAGTGATGGCGCCCGAGGAGTACGGGGGCGCCGGTGCGGACTACCGATACGCCGCCATCATCCACGAAGAACTCGCGCGGATCCGAGCCCACGCACTGATGCTGGGCCTGCACTCCGAGATCTGCATGCCGTACCTGCAGGCCTTCGGGAACGCCGAGCAGAAGTCGCGCTACCTGCCGGGGACCATCACCGGCGAGATCGTGCTGGCCATCGCCATGACCGAGCCGGGGGCCGGCTCCGATCTGGCCGCCGTGCAGACCCGGGCCATTCGCGACGGCGATCACTATGTGGTGGACGGTGCCAAGACCTTCATCTCCAACGGACAGATTGCGGACCTGGTGATCGTGGTGGCGCGTACCGACCCGGATGCGGAACCGCCCCACCGCGGGATCTCGCTGCTGCTGGTGGACGCCGACACTCCGGGTTTCAAGCGCGGACGCAACCTCCCGAAGCTGGGTCTGAAGGGACAGGACACCAGCGAACTGTTCTTCCAGGACTGCCGGGTTCCGGTGGAGAACCTCCTGGGCCGGGAAGGCCAGGGCTTCAAGATGCTCATGACGCAGCTGCAGCAGGAGCGGCTCGTCATCGCCGACGGATCCATGGCGTCGTGCCGTCGCTCCCTGGACGACACCCTCGAATACGTGAAGGAGCGGCGCGCCTTCGGGCAGCGCATCGCGTCGTTCCAGAACACCCAGTTCGTGCTGGCTGAGCTCGAGACGGAGGTCGAGATCGGTCAGGCGTTCGTAGACAAGTTGATCGCGGCCCATGTGCGGGGCGAGGAGATCGTGAAGGAAGTGAGCATGGCCAAGTGGTGGGTCACCGATCTCCAGAAACGGGTGGCGGCCGAGTGCCTGCAGCTCCACGGTGGCTACGGGTTCATGACGGAGTACCCGATCTCGGGCGACTACGCGGACGCGGCTGTGCAGAGCATCTACGCCGGTTCCAATGAAATCATGAAGGTGATCATCGCCCGGCGCCTGGGACTGGACTGATCAACCACCGCCGGAGAAGAAGCCTGCGGCGCGCGGCCCCTGGGCTTCCACCAGGGCGGCGCACAGGCGGATTCGCTCCAGGGCGCCGGCGAGATTGCGCGGGCCGCCCCCCAGTGTGTCGATGCGGGGGGCGAAGAATTCCTCCAGCGCTTGCGCCCGCTCGGCGCTGCAGAACGACGACGCCAGCTGTGGCAAGCCACCGGCTCGGGTGCTGCCGATGCGTTCCACCAGCTCGTCGAAGTTCAGCTCGACCCAGCGCCAGGTGTCGCCGCGGGTCGCGGGATCTTCCATCTGCGCTCGTAGGGTTACCAGGGTTTCGTTCACCCGCAGCCCCGGTCCGAGCGCCAGGTTACGCGCCCGCATCGCCAGCTCCGGGTCGAGCGTGGTGCCCAGGGCAGAGAGCAACCGTTGTCGCAACACGGCGTCGTCCGTGGCTTCCAGGTGGGCGAGCAGTGCGTCGAAGACCTCCGGACCTCCGTCCTGCACCGCGACGGCCAGGGCGGTGCCGGCGAGGTTCGTGTCCACCGCCTTCGGGTCGAGTACGCCGCCGCCCCCGATTCCCGCGAAACGTCGCCCCCGGGCGGCGGCCTCCTGGCGGATCTCGGGGTCGCGGCCCACGAAGGCCAGGAACTCGATCACCGACCCGCGCAACAGGCGCGTCTCGCCGTCTTCGACGGGGCGGGGCTCCCAGCCCAGGCGCTGATAGGTGGGCGTGTAGAGTCCGCGTACGAACGCCTCCACGGCGGGACGCACGCGGGCCTCCACCAGGTGGTCTCGCGCTTTCCGGACCATCGACATGGGCGCCTCGGCCACCGCTCGGGCCGGATCGTTCGCGAGAGGCGCCAGGGCCGCGAAGACATCGCCCGCGGGAAGCGCGTTCGAACGCAGTGCGGCCTCGAGCCCATCGGCGAACGACAGGCGTTCGCGGGTCGAGAGATGGGGCAGTCCCCGGCTCCGGAGGCGCTCGGCGTCTCGGGGTGCCAGCGACCAGCGGTAGTAGCCCGCGCCTTCCGCATTGGGGATCACCCAGTCGGGACAGCAGTCGGGACAGCAGTCGGGACAGGACGGGGCGTCCAGGGGCAGGGTTCCCTCCACCCCGACGAGCAGGGTGCAGGCCTCGTGCAGCTGGTCTCCCAGTCCGTATCGCGCGCACACGGGGATCTGCCACACCGAGTCGCGGCTGCCCTGGGAGCCCACCGGCAGGAACCGCGACTGGCGCAGGGTCAGGTGGGCCGACCCGCCCTGACAGTGGGTTTCCGCCTCGACGAAGGGCACGCCCGGCTGATCCAGGAACGTATGGAAGGGCGTTGTCACGTCGCGACCGGCGGCATCCGAGAGCGCTGCGAGCAGGTCGCCCGACACCGCGACGCCCAGGGCATGCTTCTGGAGATACTGGCGGACACCGCTTCGAAAGCGATCGGTGCCGATCCAGCGCTCGAACATGGCGAGCACGCCGGCGCCCTTGCTGTAGGTGATGGCGTCGAACGCGTTGCGGATGTCGTGGGCGCTCTCGATGGGTTGTCGGATGCGCCGCGCGGAAATCAGGCTGTCCGCGTTCATGGCGCCCAACACGTGTTCCAACTGGGCCAGATCAGCGCGTTGCTCGGGCGCCACCATCTCGACGGCCCGCGTTCCCATCCAGGTGGCGAAGGCCTCGTTGAGCCAGAGGTCGTTCCACCACGCCAGCGTGACCAGATCCCCGAACCATTGGTGTGCCAGCTCGTGGGCCATCACGTAAGTGAAGGCCCGGCGCTGCCACTCGGGGGCCGTAGCGTCTTCCAGCAGGAGCAACGAGTCGCGGAAGGTGATGGCTCCTGCGTTCTCCATGGCGCCTGCGCCGAAGTCCGGCAGCGCCATCACGTCGAGTTTCTGGAATGGGTACTCGCTTCCGAAGTAGCTTTCCAACGCCTCGAGGAGCGGAGGCGTGTGTTCCAACGCGTAGGCGAGTTCGCCGCCCCGTCCTTCCACCGCCACGCCGCGAAACGGAAGTGCCCGCTTGCGCGGGCCGTGCGCTGGCATGTCGGGGGCGTCCACGAGGTCCAGGGGCCCCACGGCCCACGCCAGCAGGTAGGTGGGGAGGGGCGGCGTCGGGGCGAAGCGCACGCGCTTGAGCCCGTTGGCGAGGAGCTCCTCCTCGACCAGCGGCGTATTCGCGATGGCCGTGTGGTCCTGGCGTACCGTGAGGCTCACCTCGAACGGGGTCTTGAAGCTGGGTTCGTCGAAGCCGGGAAAGGCCTGGCGCGCGGCGATGGGCTCGAACTGGGTGAATGCGTAGGACTTGCCATTGGCCTCGACGTGGTAGAGGCCGCGCAGCGTGCGCCCGAATTCCGCGCTGTAGTCGATGCGCAGGGTGGCGGCTCCGGGTCCCACGGGTCGCGGTAGAAGCAGGGCCACCACGCCGGTCGGGTCCATCACCCGCCAACGCGCGGACACCGGATCGCCCTGGGTGTCCTGCACGGTCACCCGGTCGATCTGGAGGTCGCGACCGTGGATCCATAGGGTTTCGAGCGGCTCGTCAACGGCGACGCGGATCACCGCGGTGCCCGAGAAGCGGTCGCGGTCGGGAACGATGGAAAGGTCGAGGCTGTAGTGCTCCGGGCGCACGTTCTGGGGGAGGCGGCCCCGGGGAACGGCCTCGTCCCGACCGGGAGCGTGCCCCAGGCAGGAGACCGCCCACAAGAGAACTCCGGCGAGTGCCAGGCTGCGCGATCGCACGGCGCCGCAGCATAGGACGGATCGCTGCGGCTGGTTACCGCACGCGGGCGGGGCTCCCGCCCCCCGCCTCGACTGGGACTCGCGGCTGCGTCAGGCTCCGGCCGCACCCCGGACGTGCGGGTGTCAGGAGAGATCGAGTGGATCTGCGTCGTGGCGTCGAGCTGGTTCTTTCGCTCGTGGCGGGTCTTCTCGCCGCGGGGCCCGGTGTGGCCGCGCCCGCAACGCTTCGCGCCGAGCAGATCCAGCCGGAGACCGCGGCGCAGCTGCAGATCGGCGGGCCCGATGCCATCGGCGGTGTCGGCGACTGGTATCTCGCCAACGACGTGGTCGAGGTGATCGTCGACGATCCGAGTCGGCGTAACGCCACTCTCAACCACGGCGGAACCCTGGTGGACGCGGGCTTGCGCGATCGGCGCGGAGAAGATCAGTTCGCGCGCCTGTTTCCACTGGCGAACATGGACCAGAACGTATTCATCGATTACGACCAGATCCGAGCCGAGGTGGACGAAGCCGCTGGCTGGGCGCGGCTGGTGGTGTCGTCGGACCGGTTGGATTCCCTGCCGAAGAGCACGGCGCTGGCGCGCCTGTTCGATCCCATGGTTCCCGAGGCGGAGGCGCTGGTCGGTCTGCGGGTCGAGACCGAGTACACGGTGCTGCGCGGCGAGTCGTTCATCCACATCACGACCACGCTGAACAACGGCGGCCTGCGCCCGGTGCCGATTTTCGCCTACGGGGATGTCTGGATGCGAGGCGGCCACGGTATGCGGTCGTTCGTGGGCAACACCGTCAAGGCGAAGCGAACGGTGGGTTTCCATCACAAGAGCTTCGATCGGAACAACGTGTTGGCGGCGGGTGACGCCATGGTGCCGTTCACCCATGTGGTGGTTCCCGGCGTCCAGCAGTTCCCGCCCATCACCTACGCCCTGTTCGCGCCGGAGCGGGCGGCGCGCCGACTCGTGAACTTCGGGGTCACCTCCCAGCACGTGACGTTCATCAACGCCTTCACGTTCGACCCGGATTGGGCGCGTCTGAGCCTGTGGCGCATCGCCCAGGCCACCCAGGAGTCGATCCCGCCCGGGGAATCCTGGACCTATCGTCGCCGCCTCCTGATCACGCCCCACAACGATGTGGCCTCAGCCACCGACGTGATCTTTCCGCTGGTGGGCTACGCCGATGGCAGCAGCGGGATCCGGGGGCGTGTTTCGCCCCGCGACCGTCTCGTCGCCGTCCACGTCCGGCTGGCCGAGGAGGGGGCGCCCGTGACCCAGATCCTGACGCGCACCCGCGGACCCGCAGCCGGAGAGTTTCACGCAGTGCTTCCGCCCGGAGACTACGTGCTGGAGTTCCGCAGCGCCCACGAGCCCGTGCGTGACGTGCCGGTAACGGTCGACTCGGGGAGCTTTGCCAACGTGCCGACCCAGAGCTTCGGCGATCCGGGCTGGCTGATTCTCGACCCGGCCTTCGCCGGCGAGAGGGCGGGTCGTGTGATCGTCGCTGGGCTCGGCGAGACTCCGGATCCGATCTTCCAGCCCGAACTTCTCGATTTTCGCGTGGACGACGTGCGGGCTTCCAGCGGATCTGCGACCCGGGACCTGATCTTCACCGGTGGGCCCGACGATCCCCATCGCGTTGCGCTGGCCCCGGGGCACTATCGGCTCACTGCGACCCGCGGGCCCGAGCACGACATCGCGCAGCGGGAGGTCAATCTGCTCGCGGGGGACGAAGTGCGGGTCGATCCCTTCGATCTGCGGCGGGTGGCCGATCTCAGCGCGTTTACTGCAGCCGATCTCCACGTTCACGCCCAGGCCAGCGACGACTCGGCGGTTCCCAACACAGAGGTACTGCGCCGGATGCTCGCGGAAGGCATCCAGGTCCTGGTCAGCAGCGACCACGAGAACCTGGGAGACTTCGGGCCGGCGTTGGATGCGCTGGGCGTGCGCGAACGCATCCGGGTGATCGGGGGCGTCGAGGTCACCAGCAGCGCACCGAGTCCGGCAGCGCCCTGGACCATCGGACACAGCAACACCTGGCCGGTGGCCTACCGCGAGAACGCGCATCGAAACGGCGCGCCGCCCAGCCAGGACATTGGCCTGGCGGATCTCTACAGCCTGCTGCGTCGCGACCTCGACGTTCGCGTCGTGCAGCTGAATCACCCGCGAGACGCGGAACCCGGGAAAATCGATCAGGGCGCATTCTTCACGCACCTGGCCACGGCGGGAGTCGGGTTCGATCCGGATCGCCCCATCGCGGAGGGGAGCAACGCGCTGCTGCTGGAGGTGGGAAGCGACGGCGAGACGCGGCCCATCGACTTCGACGCCATGGAACTGATGAACGGAAGTTCCTGGGAGCAATATCTGCAGGTGCGGCGCGACTGGTACTCGCTGCTGAGCCAGGGGTTCCGCCGCACGGCCACGGCCAATTCGGATACCCACGGCCCCGACCAGGTGGCGGGATACCCGCGCAACTACGTGGCAGTCGACTTCCGTGACGATCCGGTGCGCTTCGACCAGGCGGTGCGCGAAGGTCGCCTGTTCGGCAGCAACGGCCCGCTCATCGTGAGCTTCAGTGTCAACGGGGGGCGTGCGGGAGACACCGTGGAGGCCCCAGACGGTCGAGCGAACGTTCAGTTCGCCATCGCCGCTGCGCCCTGGGTTCCCGTGGACGAGGTGCGGCTTCTCGTGAACGGGCGCGTGGAGAGCCGCTACCCGCTCGATCCCCACGATCCGAACGCGCTGCGCCTGCTGGAGAATCTCGAGTTGCAGCTGGAAGGCGATGCGTTCGTGACGCTGGAGGCCGGCGCTCCCGCGGGCGTGGATACCGCCGCGTGGATCGCAAGCCACCCCGGTCCCTACACCGAGGCGGTGGCGCCGGGCTTCGTGGCTACGGCGTTTTCGAACCCGGTGTTCGTCGACATGGACCGAAACGGTCGCTTTGATCCTCCGGGTCTCGGTGCCCTGCCTGGGCCTTCGCCGGGTCGGGTGCCCGCATGGCTGTGGCTGGCGCTGGCCTGGATCGCCCTGGTGACGCTGCTCTGGCTGCGGCGATGGACCCGGGCCCGTGCGGTCTGACGCCTGGGCCGGCCGCTAGGCTGTCGCAAGATGGATGGGAGCCAGCCGTTCGGGGAATTCGAGGCCGCCGTCGCCGCCGCCCTGGAAGCGTGGGACGCCGTCAAGCTGCGCCGATTGTGGGATGCCGACGCTTCGCTCTGGTCCGGCAAGGACGAGGGAGAGTGGCTCGGGTGGCTGGGCGTGGCGCAGGAGCAGCTCGACGGTGTCGAGCGCCTGCGGTCGCTGGCGGCCGACATCGCTGGGGGCGGATTCCAGCACGTGCTCCTGCTGGGGATGGGCGGGTCGAGCCTGTGCCCAGAGGTGCTGGCCCGCACCTTTGGTCCCACCGCGGGGCACCCGGAGCTTCGCGTGCTCGATTCCACATTGCCGGCCCAGGTGCGCTCGATGTCTCGCGCCATCGATCCACAGCGGACCCTCTTCATCGCCTCGTCCAAGTCCGGGGGCACTCTCGAGACCAACGTCCTCCTGGACTTCTTCTGGGACGCGGCGCGCCGCGCGGGGGATCCGGATGCGGCAGCGTCGCGCTTCGTGGCCATTACCGATCCGGGAAGCTCCCTCGAGGCGCGTGCCCGGTCCGACGGATTCCGGATCGTGGCCCACGGTCTTGCCAGCATCGGCGGACGCTACTCGGCCCTCTCCGACTTCGGCATGCTGCCGGCGGCGGCCATGGGTCTCGACGTGCGCGAGTTCCTGGAACGCGCCTGCAAGATGGTGCGCGATTGCGGACCCGACACGGCGCCCGACGCGAATCCGGGGCTCGTGCTCGGGGTTGCACTGGGCGTGCTGGCGCGGGGAGGTCGCGACAAGGTCACGTTGGTGGCGTCTCCAGGTATCGCATCCCTGGGGGCCTGGCTCGAACAGCTGCTGGCGGAGTCGACGGGAAAACGGGGGTGCGGGCTGGTTCCCGTGGATGGGGAGGAACTGGCCGCGCCGGAACACTACGGCGAAGATCGGGTCTTCGTGTACCTGCGCCACACCTCGGCAGCCAGCGCGACGCAGGACGCAGCCGTCGCCGCACTCGAGCAGGCCGGCCAACCCGTGATGCGGATTCCGGTGGCGAGCCGCATGGATCTGGGCGCGGAGTTCTTCCGCTGGGAGTTCGCGACGGCGGTGGCAGGCTCTCTGCTGGGCATCCACCCCTTCGATCAGCCGGATGTGGAGGCCAGCAAGCAGGTCACGCGAGATCTGATGCAGACGTTCGAGGAGACGGGCGCCCTTTCGGAGCCAGCCCCCTTGTTCGAGGGCGACGGTATCAAGCTGTTTGCGAACCCTGCCAACGTGGAGGTGCTCTCCCGCGCATCCGCCAGCAATGATCTCCCGGGGCTCCTGACCGCCCACCTGTCCCGGCTCGGGGCCGGCGACTACCTCGGACTGAACGCCTACGTGGAGCAGAACGACACGCACCAGGTGGCGCTTGCGCGGATCCGACACGCGGTCCGCGACGCCCGCCACGTGGCCACCACCCTGGGTTACGGGCCGCGCTTCCTGCACTCCACCGGACAGCTGCACAAGGGAGGTCCCAACCGCGGCGTCTTCCTCCAGATCACCGCCGACGATGCGGAAGACCTGGCGATTCCCGGCCGGCGCTACAGCTTCGGGGTGCTGGCGCGTGCCCAGGCCCTGGGCGATTTCCAGGTGCTGGGCCAACGCGGTCGCCGCGCCCTGCGCGTGCACCTGGGCCCCGACGTGGCGGCGGGGCTCGATCGTCTGGCCGCGATCCTGGAGCGGGCTCTCGTCTGAGCCGATCGGCGCCCCGGGCAGCGAGCCCTCGACGACACCTCAGCGCGCGTCCGCCCCGCCGTCCAGGTAACCCAGCGCGCGCAGGTGCTGCTCGCTGGTCGGGTCCATGGGCACCTGCAGCATGGGCACGGCGCTGCGCGCGTAGGCGTCTACCTGGGCGAAGCGCTTGCGAAGCGGGTGCTTTCGTCCTTCGCTGGCGGGCAGCGGCGTCCAGCGGCCGTCCTCGGGCCAGGCGTATACGAGCCATTGGGGCTCGTCGTTGGCGTCGCCATCGTCACCGGGCCACGCATGGCGCAGGCCGTCGACGCGCAGGAAGGCGTCGTCCTCGTATGCGCTCAGCTCGGACCCGATATCGCAATACACCACGCGTTCCGACAGCGGCGCCTCGCCCTGGAGCCAGGGGCCCAATGCTGCGCCACTCATTCCGTCGGGCGCGGGAATGTCGGCGAGCGCCAACAGCGTTGGCATGACGTCCACATGATTGACCACCTGCCGGCGCCTTCCGGGTTCGATACCGGGGGCGCGCAGGATCAGGGGCACGTGGGCCAACGGCGGCGTGGTGCTGAAGCCGTGGACCAGGTAGCGGCCGTGTTCGCCGAAGCTCTCGCCGTGGTCTGCGGTCAGGAGCACGATTCCGGGCCGGTCGCCCCGGCGGGCGTCGAAGCGGTCGAGCAGCCTGCCGACCCAGTCGTCGGCGAAGGCGATCTCGTCGGCGTAGCGCGCCTGGTAGTCACTCAGTCGCGTCACACCTTCGAGCGCCTGGTAGGCGGGGATGCCGCCGATGCCGTCGTTGCTCTGCAGAACAGGCAGGGGCTTCTCGCCCTCTGGCGCCTCGACGCGCGCCCGACCCGAGTACTCCGGGGGGGGTGCGTAGGGGCCGTGGGGATCCTGGTAGTGCACCCACAGGAAGACCGGCTCGCGGGCGTTCTCGAGCCACTGCATGGCCCGTTCGCTCGTCTTGCGTGCCGTGCGTTCGTAGTGGGAGCGGTTCCGCTCGCGCTCGGGCAATTCGTCGTCGTAGACGGCGAAGCCGTTTTCGAAGCCGGTGTCTCGCCGCAGGTTCGGGTTGCCCACGAAGGCCGCGGTGTCGTAGCCGGCCGCCTGGAAGACGCCCGCCAGGGTCTGGGTCCCCGAAAGACGCGTGCCTCCATTCTGGTATCCGATCGAGTGCTCCCGGGTGTAGCGCGAGGTCATGATCGAGGCGTGGGCCGGAGACGTGCGGCTGGAGGCCGCGATGGCGCGCTCGAAGACCACGCCGTCGCGCGCCAGGCCATCGATGCGGGGGCTGGCGCCGGTTTCGGAGCCATAGGCGCCCAGGCCATCGGCGCGCAATGTGTCGACGGTGATGAGCAGCACGTCGGGCCGGGAGGCCTCGGGGTTCCGCACGCCGCACCCGGGCGTTGCGAGGACGATCCAGATTCCCGCGAGGACGATCCAGGATCCCAGCAGGCTCGCAGTCTGCCCGGCATGCATTCGACGCGCGAGAATAGCCCAGCTGTGATGGCCGACTCGCCGCGTCCGGGTCTTCGCTACGTTGGCCCCATGCGCGCCCTTGCGGCCACGAGTGTGCGGTTCGTGCTGGGGGTCGCGCTGGGGGCCGGACTTGGCGCGTGCTCCCCCTCCACCGATCGCCCGAGCATCCTGGTGGTCACCCTGGACACGCTGCGCGTGGATCACGTGGGGGCCTACGGGTGCGACCCGACGCTCACGCCCCACCTGGACGCCCTGGCGGCCGAGGGCCTGGTGCACGACGCGGCCTACACCACCATGCCCACCACCGGCCCCGCCCACCTCTCGCTCTTCACCGGCCTGTATCCGGTGGAGCACGGCGGGCGCGCGAATGGTCAGCCGGTGGCCGATCGGTTCGCGTCCCGCTCCCTGGCGGCCCGCCTGGCCGACGCCGGCTATGCCACCGGGGCCTTCGTGGCCACGTTCCTGATCGGCGCGAGCGAGACCGGCCTGGCGGGGTTCCGGATATACGACGCCCCCGCAGTCTCGCGCCGCGAGGGCCGTCAAGCCGTGGACGCGGCCCTGGCCTGGCTCGACTTCGAGGCCCTGCGCCCGGTCTTCCTGTGGGTGCACCTCTATGACGCTCACGCACCCTACGGGACCACCAAGGAGAAGCGGAGGTTCCGCCAGACGGAGCCGCTGTATGGCTTCGTCCGCCGCGAGCGCTACGCCTCGCTCGAGGAACGAGACCGCATGCGCCGCCAGTACGCGCGTGGCGTGCAACAGACGGATCGTGAGCTCGGTCGCCTGGTGCAGCGTTTCCGCGAACAGGTGAAGGGGCCCGCGTTCATCGTAGTGGTGGGCGACCACGGTGAGAACTTCGCCGAGCACCTGGCGGAACGCGGCTGGGCGTGGGATCACGGCGAGTATCTCGACCCGGAGAGCGTGAGGATCCCGTTGGTGGTGACGGGGCCGGGAGTGGCGCCGGGTCGATCGCCGGGGACCGTCTCGATCCGCGATCTCTACACCACGCTGCTTGCGTCCGCTGGGCTGGGTGACCCGGACGCGGCGCGAGAGGGTCGGCGGGATCTTCGCCAGGCGAGTGATCGCGATCGCGCGGTGCGGATCGAGCGCCGCACGTTCGACTCCCAGGTGCCGGATTCCGTGCGGCGCCACGCCGCCGCCGCCGCGGACGGGGAGAATCTGGTGGTGGTGGGCGAAGACGGCGCATCCACCACGGCGACGAGCCCGGGCGCCCTGCTGGAGTTGGCGCGCGACGGATTGCTGCCTCCGGAGCCGCCCCGCGACCTCTCGCCGGAGACCCGCAAGGCCCTGAAGGAGCTGGGCTACGCCGAGTGAGGAGCGCGGCCCTGGCTCAGTCGAGCCCCATCAGCTTCGCGATTCCCACCCGATGGCCAGCGGTGTAACCTCCGTCCACCACCAGCGGGTGGCCCGTCACGAAGGAGGCGTCGTCGGACGCCAGGAACAGTGCCGCCGCCGCAATCTCTTCTGGCCGGCCCACGCGCCCGAGCTGGTGAGCGTCGATGAAGCGGTCGCGTTGCTCCTTCATGTCCTCGCTGAAGATCCCGGCTGTCATGTTGGTCTGGATCAGACCCGGGCAGATGCAATTGGCGCGGATGCCGCGACGCCCGTAGTCGATGGACAGGTTTCGCGTGAGCAGGACCACACCGCCCTTGGACGCGTTGTAGGCGCTGCCTCCTTCGAAGCCCTCCAGGCCCTCGACGCTGGCGATGTTCACGATGCTGCCGCTCCGTCGCTCGAGCATGTGGGGCAGCACGTGCTTGCACGCCAGGAAGGTCCCCTTGAGGTTGATGTCGAGCACCCGGTCCCACTCGGTGGCGTCGAGCTGGTGCACGGCGCCGCCCCCGGCCACGCCCGCGGCATTCACCAGGACATCGATGCGTCCGAAGCGCACGGCGATCTCCGCCACAATGGCGGCCAGCGAATCCTCGTCTCGGACGTCCACCTCGTGGAAGCTCGACTCGGGCTGCGCCTCCTGTACCGACTTCCAGGCGGAATCGCTGGGCAGGACCACGTCGAGGCCGGCCACGCGCGCGCCCTCCCGGGCGAAGCGATCGGCGCAGGCCGCGCCGATGCCCGCGGCGGCTCCGGTAACCACGGCGGCACGACCTTCGAGACGTCCCATCGCTCACTCCCTCCCGAATCGTTCAACGTCAGTCCTTCAACGTCAGTCTTCAGCGCACCCAGATCTCGTAGCTCGTGGCGCTGAGCTTGCGGCTGAAGCCTGCCGACTCCAGCAGCCGGCGCGCCTCCGGGGCGGCCTTGGAGTTTCGCAGACACACCCCCTTCACGTCGAACGCGTCCAGGCCCCAGGCGAAGGTCTGGCGCGCGCGCTCGTCGACCTGTTTGCCTGCCACGTACGCCGTCATCGAGCGGCGGGCGTCGACGTTCTCCCGTACCAGGAATTCCACACGCTTCACCATGTACTGGAGGCGCGCGAGAACCGGGTAGGCGTGGGCGTGGAAGGTGGGAACCCAGGCGCTGATGCGCGGCGGCGCCACGACAGTGGATCCCGCCGGAACGCTGTCGTTGAGGGCCTTGGCCCAGCGGTAGGCCGGGTCGGGCACCTTGAGGCCGGGCATTCCCACGCGGATGCCCACGTTGTCGGCGCCGCCGTTCTCCTGGCTGAGGGCGCTGTAGCGCGGAATCCACAGGGCGAAGGCCACGAGCGCGGCTGCGCCGGCGGCGACCCCCGCGGCTCGGAGCACGGGCCTTCCGCGCAGCTGGAGGGGAGACGTGAGTGCCAGGGCCATCAAGACGGGCACCGGCAGGCTCCAGAGGCTTCGCCAGTAGGAGGGCCCCGTCAGGTTGGCAGCCACCCAGTCGCGAGCGTACGGGTTCAGCAACACGAGCCAGACGCCCAGCGGCACGGCAATCGCGAAGCGCCGAGCGAGCCCGCTCGGACACAACGCCCAGCCCGCCAGGGTGGATGCCAGGGCAACCGTGTACAAGCGAGAATTGCCAAGCACCTCACCCAGCACGTGGGGAAGGTCCGGCCAGTCGGAATCGCCCGACAACATCTCCGCGAGCGCCGTCTGCATCTCGCCTCTGAGGAGCAGCCCCGCGCCCAGGGGATAGACGCTGGTCAGTGCGCCCAGGGCGAAGCGTCGCAGGCCCTCCCGATCCGGGCGCAGGGCCGCGCTCATGGCCAGCCAGGCGCCCGCCGGTGCCGCCCAGATCGCCGACGAGCTGCACCCCACGGCGGCGATCTGCGCCGCGGCCAGGCCCAGCCAGGTCATGCCGCGCGGCTGCAATGCGAAGCGCAGGGCGTAGGCGTAGATCAGCGGCATGAACACGAACAGGTAGATGGCCTTGCCCTGCCAGATGCGAACCAGCGCAAAGTTTCCGTACCAGCGATGGGCCTCGCCCGCGGCCACCAGAACCACCAGCGTCGCAGCCACCGCAAAGGGCCAGTCGCGGGGGGTGAGCAACCGGAAGAGTGCCGCCAGGGCCAGGGGAACCAGCAGCGCGGCCAGCGATGCGGAGATCCAGTGGAAGCAGTGGATGGCCGGGATGCCCGTGAGCAGGGAAAGCGCCGCGTTGGCGAGCTCGTAGCTGTGCAGGCGGTGGGCCGGAATGTAGAGAGGCAAGCCTTCGATCCCCAGCAGGGTGTCGCCCGACCACAGGGCGCGGCTCGGGACGTCGGCGGCTGCCACGGCGGCATTGATGTAGAACGTGTCGTCGAGGTCGGGGCGATGGGTGACGAGCGCCACCGCGACGCAGGCTGCCGCGAGCCCCCAGAGTGCGAGTTCGAAGCCCCGGCTCCGGACGGCGGGCTCGAAGTGCGGGGCCTCGGCCAGCAGGAAGGCCGCGGCTGCGACACCCAGTGTGAGGAGCCCGCCCCACCACAGCCCGGCCTCGCCGTGCAAGGCCAGCACGGACACGGCCAGTCCCCCGGCCAGGCCCGCGGCGCGGATCCCCCGTTGCGCCGGAATCGGAAGCCGCACGTCGCCGCCGGCAGGGGGCACATCGGGCGGCGCGAATCGGAGGCGGCGGCCGAGCCAGAGCGACGCGGTAGCCGCAACCGCCGCCGTTGCCGTGTAGAGCCCGATCAGGTGCCACAGCGATCCCGTGGCGGCCACCACCGCGTGGCAGCACAGCGTCCACAGGGAAAACGCCAGCACGACCGCATCGCAGAGCCGGTCGCTGGTCGCTGCCCGGTGTCGCGTCAATCAGCGGCTCGGTTCGACCCGCTGGAGCTCCCGCGCCGCGTGCGCACCACGAAGTTGCCCCGCTTCTCGTCGAACTCCAGATCGATCAACCCCTGCTTCTCCTGGTCATCCAGCATGGCCGCGAACGAGTTGTAGCCGTAGTGCTCCTCGTTGAAGCCGGGGAAGACGCGCCGGATCGTCTGCTTGACCATCGAGCCCCAGATCGTGTCGTAGTCCTTCTCCAGGGAGCGCACGATCTCGAGCACGCGCTCCGATGCCTCCTGGCGCTTCTTGGAGGCGGGCGCTGCTTCCGGCTGGGGCGGCTTGGCCTTCTCGGCGGTGCGCGCCAGGTCGTCGTAGTAGATGAATTCGTCGCAGCTCTGGATCAGCAGGTCGGAGGTGGAACTCTTCACTCCGCAGCCGATCACGCGCTTCTGGTTCTCCTTGAGCTTGGCCGCCAGCGGCGAGAAGTCGCTGTCGCCCGACACCAACGCGAACATGTCGATGTGTTGCTTCTGATAACAGAGGTCCAGCGCGTCCACGACCATGTGGATGTCGGCGCTGTTCTTGCCGCTGGCCTTGGACTGGGGGATGTCGACCAGTTCGACGCCCTGGCCGTGGAACTCGCGCACGGCGCTGCGATACTTGCCCCAGTCGCAATAGGCCCGCTTGAACACGATGCGCCCCTTTTCCAGCAAGCGCCTCAGGACCAGGTCGATCTTGAACCCGCGGCGCGGGCCGCGCACTCCCAGGGCCAGGTTCTCGTAATCCACGAAGACGGCAATCAACGGTTCTTCGGCCACGCATTCTCCTTTTCAGTGGTACCGGGCACGGCTACGGGCAGACCCTGTCTGCGCAGATTGCGCCGGGGATGGGGCGATCGACCCGGAACCGGTAGGGCGGAAACGATCGGGTCGCGTCGCGGGGCCAGGTGGGGTCGGGCGGCAGATCGCGGGGCACGCGGGCAGCTTAGCCGCGGCCGCGCGGCGTACCCCCGGACACCCGAAACAGGGCGGCGGAAACCCAAAACAGGGCGGCGGACACCCGAAACAGGGCGGCTGGTGGCGGGGTCTCGGACTTGTCGGCCTCGTCACCGGCGAAGCCGTAGCCTTCCAGGTCTTCGGCTGTGGCCACGCGCTCGGTCTCGTGTTCCGCCTCGGACCGTATCACCCGCTTCTCGCGTTTCTCGGCGGCCTTCTCGGCCTTCCTGACTTCGCGCTGACGCTTGAGGACTGCAGTTCTGCTTTTTCTCGCCATGGTTGCCTCTTCCCGAGTCGCCCCCCCCAGGGGACGTCGATTCCGATCGCCGCTGCCTCAGTTACCAGGGGCCGCGAGCAGCGCGGCACGCCCGTTCTCCTAGGGGGGCGCATAAACTACACGGACACGGCCCGCAGGTCACGGGTGAGCTCGCGAGAAAGACCAGATCCCATCGGGGCTCTGATCCGGAACGGTCTGAAATTCCTACGGTTTTTGCGCGCCGCGTCAGAGGTCCGTCGGGTCGTGGAGGAGCGGTTTGGGAACGGGTTCGCCCTTGCGCCGCGCCTGGCGCATGCGCGACACCAGGTCGAGGGCCTGGCGCAGGAAGACCAGGCCCAGGGCCACGTTCAGGATCAGGAAGATCGCGTTTACGGCGAAGGCGTACGCCAGCAGCGAATCCCGGGGGCCGAAATCCGAGAACAGGGCCGCCCAGGCCAGCTCGCGCGTGCCGAAGTTGCCCAGCGTGGGGACGATGAACGCCAGGTAGACCAGGGGCAGGCGCGCCGCCATGGCGCCCCAGCCGATGGGCACGCCGAAGGCGCGGGACGCCAGCCACTGGATCACCACGTCGAAGATGGCCAGGCCCGCGAAGCTCCAGAAAAAGGGCTTCAGGTCCCGCAGGCTGAATCGGCTGAGCCAGGTCTGGAGGCCTGCCATTCCCGGCAGGGGTTTCTCGCGGTTGCGGGAGATCCGGAGTGCGATGGCGACCGCGAATACGCCCAGCCACATGGCACCGACGGCTGTGAGCACATCTCGATTCCCGGCGATCCCGCCTTCGATGAACGGCAGGGCCAGGGTCATCTGCAGGAGCATCACCACGAAGTGCATTGCCACGGGGACCATGCTCGCGGCCAGAACCGCGATGGCCCGGCCTCCGCCCAGCTCGGCGCGACCACCGGCCAGCTCGATCAGGCCCAGGAAGAAGGCGGCGTCCGAGAGTGGATTGCTCACTGCTCGCAGCAGTTCGGATCCGCCGCGCATGGCGAACACGGAGCGGTAGGGCACGTGCACCACGAAGCGGCGGATGGCCAGGGCCTGCAGCCACGTCCAGATCACGAAGAAGCCCAGGCGGTCGGCGCTGGCGCAGGCCACGAAGACCGGACCGTTGGCCTGCTCGATGGCCGCGAGAAGGCGCTGCCAGTCGGTGGCCCAGCCGAAGACGTAGGCCAGCAATCCGGCCGACACCAGCCACGGGAGCACGTGCCGCAGGCGCGGCGACAGCTTGACCTTCATCACGGGATCGTAACCGAATCCGGCTCGCCTCGATCCGGTGGAAACCGCCTGGGGGTGGCGATTTTCGCAGCCAGCTGCCGGATGCTGAGGGCCCTTGTGCCAGGCCTCACGAAGGCTTGCGTGCGGCGCCTCTTGCGCCGATAAGCGGAGCGGGCCCGATCGGCGACGATTGCCGGACAGGCCAGAAGCCGATGGAAGACCTGGAGAGAGCCGTGAGTGATTCCGGCGACCTGGACGCTGAGGCCGAGTCGGATCGCCGCGCCGTCGCCGAGCGGCGCGATGCACCCACCCGGCTCTGGGACTCGGTATCGGGGCGCTCGCGGCGACATCGCGGGCGGCGGATGTACGAGGCCGCCAACACCTACGTGGATGCCTACCCGCGCCGCGATCTATTGCTGCTGATTGCGCTGTTCAGCCTCAACATCCTGGACGCCCTGTTCACCCTGATCTGGCTGGCCAAGGGCGGGGCCGAACGCAATCCCCTCATGCAGCACCTGATCGAGTCCGGCGACCAGGTCTTCGTCAACGTGAAGCTCTTCATCTCCGGCATCGCCTTCCTGGTGCTGATGGCCCACAAGAACTTCCAGATCGCGCGCGCAGGACTGCGGTTCCTGTTCGCCGTTTACGCGGCACTGTTCCTCTATCACGTCTATCTGCAGCTGGGCAATTTCTAGACGGCCCGGGGCCGCTTCGGCCGCACTCTCGACTCCGTGGTTCCAGAGGCGGACGGCATCGTCGCGGAAGTGCGGGATGCAGACGCCCGCGTAGAAGAGAAGCACGGCGAGGGCTGCGTAGAGAACCGGTCCCCGCAAGTGCGCGCGAACCTCGCGCGAATGGAGCACCGCGTAGCTCGCGTACACGATCAAGAGTGGCAGCCACGGCATGCGGAACCGTGCCGTGGCATTGGCGAGCACGTGCACCGCGCCGACGCTGGCGAGAACCAGGCAGGGGAGCAGTCGACGACCGCGGCCGGGCGCCCCGGCGATTCCCGCAACCGCGCCCACCAGCACCGCGGTGTATGACAGCACGGTCACCACCAGGGCGATCCGCACCGCGCCCGGCGACGGATCGTGATACCCGTCGCGTTCGATCTTGTAGAAGAGAAGGGAATCGGGGCGCAGCAGCAGGGCCAGATTGCGCACCAGCTTCTTGAAGATCCACGTGGGCTGCGCGCTGCGCACCTTTTCCAGGGTCTGCTCGCGGGCGAAGTCCATGCGTTCGAGTTCGCCGCGCAGGCTCAGGTAGCGGGCTTTGAAGCGCCCGCGCTCCACGCGGGAGTGGAGCCAGTCGGGATCGTCCAGGGAGTTGCCCTCCGCCGCCGCGAACCATCCGATGGTGGCGACGGGTACGAAGCGACCCAGGGCGCGGTGGTTGCGCAGGGTCCAGGGCAGCACCACGGCGAACGCCACCGCCAGCAGCAGGGCGCCCCGCCCGAGGGCCGCACGCCGACCCGCGGGCGGCGCCATCCACAGCCCCCAGAAGGCGCAGACGGCGGCGACGGCGATCGCGACTTCGCGGGTGAGCGCCGCCACCCCGAAGACCGCCCCGGTAATCGCGGTCAGGAGCAGGCTCTGGCGTTTCTCGCCGTACACGACTCCGATCAGCGCCAATGTGATCGCGACGGCGAAGAAGTTCTCGGACCACAGATAGTGGCTGTGGGCGACGAGTGTCGGGTAGAGGGCCGCAACGGCTCCGGCAAGCCAACCCGTGCGGGCGCCAAAGAGTGCCGCGCCGAACCACGCGGTGAGTCCGACCAGCGCGGTGCCGAGCGCCACCTGCACCGCGAGCAGCGCGATGCGCGAGTCTTCCAGGTTGCGGGTCCAGCCGTGACGGCTCTGGTCGATCCAGTGGGACAGCAGCCACGGGTAAGCGGGCGGGCGCAGCGCCACCAGCTCTTCCGAACGGTGCAGGATGCGGCCGCCGGGCTTTACCACGACGGATTCCCGGTACCCGTGCCCCAGGCCCACGGCCAGATCCACTGCGACCCGGGCGTAGTAGAACTCGTCGCCGAGCAGCGGCGTGGGGGGCAGGGCAGGCTGCAGGGCGGCGACCCGCACCGCTGCGGCCACCGCCAGCAGACCCGGGACCGCGAGTGCTCTTCGCCAGGACATAAAGCGATCGGAGCGGCTCTCTACCACTCTCCCACGTTCTGCATGGACGCCCACGGCTCCTCGGGTGCCAGGGCCGCGCCCATCTGGAGGAGTTCGATGGAGACGCCGTCCGGCGAGCGCACGAAGGCCATGTGCCCGTCGCGGGGCGGTCGATTGATCGTGACCCCGCCGTCCTGGAGGCGCTGGCAGAGGGCGTAGATGTCCTTCACGCCGTAGGCCAGATGGCCGAAGTTGCGCCCGCCAGGCAGCTCCTCCGGATCCCAGTTCCAGGTGAGCTCGACCTGAGGGTCCGGATTGTCCGGCGCGCCCAGGAACACCAGCGTGAAGCGACCCGCTTCCACGTCGATCCGCCGCTGCTCGATCAGGCCCAGCTTGTTGCAGTAGAAGTCGAGCGACTCTTCCAGGTTCGAGACACGCACCATGGTGTGCAGATATCGCATCTTGTCCTCCGTCTGACGGCGGCCCAGGGTAGCCGAGCGCTTTCGGCCCGGGTTCCGATAGGGGTTCAATTCTCCAGCATGTGGGACTAAAGCCACAAGCGGATCGATCCGATACGGTTTTCCGAGCGCACTGGGTTTCCGCTGAGGATCCCTGGCGCGCTCACGCAGGAGCTCACGGCGCACGCCGTCGGAGGTCCTCGACAATGGCAAAGCCGTCGGAAGGCGGTGACGCAAAGCCAGTGCCCCAACCCACCTCTCGGGGTGGGCGGGTCGAACGGCCGCCGAAGGGAGTCCGATCGTGAGTGAAATGCGCTCGAGGAGCTTCAGCTCTACGACACCGAGATTCTCGGACTGGTGGCGCACCGCGTCTTGCGCGGTGAACTCCATGAAGAGGAATAACATGAAGGCAAACGAGAGACTCGCACTCCTGGTGGGTGCACTGATCGTCGTGGGGTCGGCCGGGCCGATCCTCGCGGACTACGTGGTAGACAGCTACGAGCCCGTGCTGGTCTCGGACGACATCTACAACACGAGCCGGGAGGTGGTCTCCCTGGCCGGTCCCGATGCCAACGCCGACGGCAACAGCAACAACGGCCACGGCAACAACGAAGACGGCGTGGACTCGAGCAACCCCGGTCAGGGTGGCGGCGGGCCCAACGGCGAAGTCGACGAGTCGTGCACCGGCGAAGGCGAGTGCGTGGACGACGAGTCGAGCCCGGGCAACAGCGGCAAGACCAAGACCAAGTAGTCTCGGTCCTGACATAGGTGAACGGGGCGCGGCGGGTGGAGTCCACCCCCGCGCCCTTTTCCGTGGGGCCCGGGCCCGATCCGGGCTACAGCGGCGGCGTTCGCTTGCCGATCCATGATTCCGAACGTATGTTTCGAACGATCGTTCGAACCCCCGCGGAACGATGGAACGCCCCGAATCCTCCACTCTCCACGCCGTCTCCGACGTTCCTGACGTCCCTGACGTTCCTGAGGTCCCTGAAAGCGGGGAGAGCGCCACCAAGCGTCGCCTGCTCGACGCGGCGGAGCGCCTGTTTGCCGAGCGCGGTTTCGCAGGCACCTCGCTTCGCGCAGTGACCGAGGCCGCGGGCACCAGCGTCTCGGCGGCCAACTACCACTTCGGCACCAAGCAGGCCCTGCTCCGAGCCGCCCTGTTGCGCCGGGTGGCGCCGGTGAACCGGGCCCGCCTGGCGGCGCTCGACGCGTTGGAGGCGGAGGCCGGAGACGAACCGCCCGCTGTGGAGTTGCTGCTCGAGGCCTTTCTGCGGCCGGCGCTGGAGATGCGCAGCGACTCACCCGAGCGGGTCGCCCGGATCCGACAGGTGGCGGCGCGTCTCCACACGGATCCGCCGGATCACATGGCGGGTCTGGCCCGGGATCTGTTCCGACCGGTACACGAGCGCTTCGTCGATGCGCTCGCGCGCGCGCTGCCCGAGCGATCGCGCCAGGACGTGGAGGTCGCCTACCACTTCACGGTGGGTGTGCTGGTGCACCTGATCAGCGGTCACCTGGACTCGTGCCAGGAGCGCGATCCGGATCCTCGAGCGGATTCCGAGGTCATGCTTCGGCGCCTGATCCGCTACGCCGCGGCCGGCCTTCGCGCCGCAGGCGAATTGCAACCGGGGATCGGGCGTGCGCGCCTGCAGGGAGTGACGTCATGAAGCGACCTCCCAACGTCATGAAGCTACCTCCCAAGCAGGTCTGGCTGCCCCTGGCGATCCTGGCCGGGGGACTGTTCGTCGCGGTGGGGCTGCTTCTCAACCGGCCCGGGACCCAGGCGCGTCCCAATGAGGGGGTAGCGCCCCTGGTGCGCGCCGTGCGGGTCGAGCCCCAGGAAGTCCGGTACAAAGTGCGCGCCAACGGCACCGTGATGCCGCGAACCCAGAGCGATCTGGTTCCCCAGGTGTCCGGAGAGGTGACGTGGGTCTCGCCCGCGCTCGCATCGGGCGGCTTCTTTGCCGCCGCCGAACCGCTGCTGCGGATCGATCCGCGCGATTACGAGGCGGCGCTCGAGAGCGCGCGGGCGTCCCTGGCCCGTGCCGAGAGTGAGCACTCCCGCGCCCGCACCGAGCGCGGACGCCAGCGCGAACTGGCCCAGCGCGGCGTGGCCAGCCAGTCCCGCATCGATGACGCGGAGAACGCCTTCCGCGTGGTCGATGCCCAGATTCGCGAGGCGCGTGCGGTCTTGGAGCGAGCCGAACGCGACCTCGAACGCACGCAGCTCACGGCGCCCTACGAGGGTCGCGTGCGCGAAGAAAACGTGGACGTGGGGCAGTTCGTGAACCGTGGCACTGCGGTGGCGCGTCTTTACGCGGTGGATGCGGCGGAGGTGCGCCTGCCCGTACCCGATCGTGAACTCTCGTATCTGGATTTGAGTCTGTCATCGCGCTTCGCCCGAAACGCCGAGCCCGCGGGTTCCGACCCGATCGAGGAGCCCTCCGTCGGCGCGGAGTCCGGACCCGAGGTCAGGCTCCACGCCGAGTTCGCCGGCCGCGATCGCATCTGGCACGGGCAGATCGTCCGCACCGAAGGCGAGATCGATCCGCGCAGCCGCATGATCAACGTGGTGGCCCGGGTCGAGGATCCCTACGGCTCGGAGCCGCCCCTCGCCGTGGGCCTGTTCGTGTCGGCCGAGATCCTGGGGCGCCGCGAGCCAGAGGCCTACGTGCTGCCGCGTGTCGCGATTCGCGAGGAGGAGGGCGGCTCCCAGGTGTTGCTGATCGACGCCGACGAGCGCATCCGATTCCGGTCGGTCGAGGTGCTGCGCAGCGAATCCGACCGGGTGGTGATCGGGGCGGGACTCTCCCCCGGTGAGCGGATCTGCGTGTCTCCTCTGGGCGCCGTGGTAGAAGGGATGCGCGTTCGCGTGCTCGACGAGGATGAGTCCGACTCGGCGCGAGACGGCACGTGAATCGCGCAATCGCCTGGTTCGCCCAGAACCACGTGGCCGCCAACCTCCTGATGTGGCTTATGGTGGTGGGGGGGATCGCAGCACTTCCGGCGATCCAACAGAAGCCCTTTCCCGACATCGAGATCGAGGTGGTCCAGGTGGGAGTCGCCTACCTGGGCGCTGCTCCCGAGGAGGTGGAGCAGGGTGTCTGCGTCCGGATCGAAGAAGAGATCCAGGCCATCGAAGGGATCGAGCGCATCACGTCCACCGCCAACGAGGGCGCGTGTGGCGTGTCGGCAGAGCTGGTGACCGGCTACCCGGTGGACCGCGCCCTCGCCGAAATCAAGAACGCCGTCGACTCGATCTCCAGCTTTCCCGTGGAGACCGAGAAGCCGGTGGTGAGCCACTTTTCGATCCGACGCAATGCCCTCCAGCTGGCGCTCTCGGGCGACGCATCCGAGGCGGCTCTCAAGATCCTGGGCGAGCGGGTCCGCGACGAGATCGCGGCCCTGCCGGAGGTGACCCAGGTCGAGCTGTCGTCGGCGCGCAGTTACGAGATCTCCATCGAGGTGCCCGAGGAATCACTGCAGCGCCACGGGCTCACATTCGACCAGGTGGTGGCTGCCGTGCAACACGGATCGCTGGACCGGCCGGGAGGATCGATCAAGGCGGCCGGCGGCGAGGTGCTGCTGCGGACGGTGGGCCAGGCCTACACGCGCCGCGACTTCGAGGAGATCGTGGTGCTCACCCACGCGGATGGTACGCGGCTGTTGGTGCGCGACGTGGCCCGGGTGGTGGACGGTTTCGAGGAAGACGATCGCTATGCGCGTTTCGACGCCGAGCCGGCGGTGCTGGTGAAGGTGTACCGGGTGGGCGACCAGCGGTTGCTCGACCTGGTGGATCGCGTGAAGGCCCACGTGACCGGGGCCGGTGCACTCCTGCCGGAGGGGATTCATCTCACGGTCTGGCGCGATGGCTCCCGGAGTCTTCGCGATCGCCTGGACATCCTGGTCCGCAACGGGCGCGGCGGCTTCATCCTGGTCTTCGCGGTGCTGGCGCTCTTCCTGCGCCTGCGCCTGGCCTTCTGGGTCAGCATCGGCGTTCCCATCTCGTTCATGGGGGCGCTCGCCGCCTTCCCGATGGCGGAGATCTCGATCGACGTCATCTCGCTGTTTGCGTTCATCCTCGTGATCGGACTGCTTGTGGACGACGCCATCGTGGTGGGCGAGAACGTGCACCGACACCAGGAGGAGGGCGACGAAGCCCTGGACTCGGCCATCCGGGGCGCCCAGGAGGTGGCGGTTCCGGTGATCTTTGGCGTGCTGACCACGGTGGCCGCCTTCCTGCCCCTGATCGTGGCTCCCGGGCCCATGGGGCAGATCTTCAGCGCCATCGGGGTGGTGGTGGTGGTGTGTCTGATGGTCTCCCTGGTGGAGAGCCAATTGGTGCTTCCCGCCCACCTGGGCCACATGCGCCTGAGCGGCCGCGAGCCGGCGCGAGGCTCTCTCGCGCAGTGCTGGAACCGTGTTCGGGATCGGCTGTCGGCGGGCTTGATGCGGGTGGCGCGCGAGGTCTACCGGCCCCGGCTCGAGCAGGTGATCGAGTGGCGCTACGCGACGCTGGCGGCAGGAGTGGCGGCGCTCCTGATCGCCATCGCTGCGGTTTGGTCGGGACACATGAAGTTCAGCTTCTTCCCCGCAGTCCCTGGCGACTTCGTCACCGCGAAGCTGAGCATGCCCCAGGGTACGCCCGTGGGAGCCACCGCCGACGCGGTGCTCGAGATCGAAGCGGCTGCCGGACGGGTCAAGGCTGCGCTCGACGAGGAGTACCCGGATCTCACGGTCGCCCGGCACATCATGTCGTCGGTGGGGGAGCAGCCCTCCGGGTCCGGGCGTCGCGCGGGAGTGAATCTGGGAGGGAGTCATCTGGGGGAGGTCACGATCGAGCTGATCGGCGGGGATGAACGGCCCCTCTCGGCCAAGGATGTGGCGGATCGCTGGCGCGCGGAGACCCCGCCCATCGTGGGTGCCGAGGAGCTGGCCTTCGATTCGGCGCTCTTCTCGGCGGGGAACGCCATCGATATCGAGCTGCAGGCGAGCGACGTGGAGATGCTACGTCGGGCCGCCAACGAGTTGAAGGCACGCGTGGCCGGGTATCCCGGCGTGTTCGACGTGTCCGACTCCTTCCGCAACGGCAAGGAGGAGCTCCGGCTCACGATCCTGGAGTCGGCCCAGCCCCTGGGCCTGAGTCTCGACGACCTGGCTCGCCAGGTGCGCCAGGCCTTCTACGGCGAGGAGGCCCAGCGCATCCAGCGCGGCCGCGACGACGTGCGCGTGATGATCCGCTACCCGGAGGCGGAGCGGCGTTCCCTGGCCGATCTGGACAATCTGCGCATCCGCACACCCGAAGGGGGCGAGGTGCCCTTCTACACGGTGGCCCGCGCCGAGCGCGGGCGCGGATACGCGAGCATCAAGCGCCGCGATCGAATGCGGGTGATCAACGTGACCGGCGACGTGAACACCAACCAGGCCAATGCCAACGAGATCCTGGCAGACCTGGGCAAGACCTTCCTGCCGGCCCTGCTCGCGCGCTACCCGGGCCTCAGCTACGGGCTCGAGGGAGAGCAGCGGGAGCAGCGCAAGACCCTCACTGCACTCGTCACGAACTACCTCTTCGCACTGATCCTGATCTACGTGTTGCTGGCGGTGCCGCTGCGCTCCTACCTGCAGCCTCTCATCATCATGGCCGTGATCCCGTTCGGGCTCGTGGGTGCCGTTGCCGGTCACGCCCTCCTGGGCATGAGTCTCAGCATGATGTCGGTCTTCGGCGTCGTGGCACTCTCGGGCGTGGTGGTGAACGCGAGCCTGGTGCTGGTGCACCATGTGAACCAACGCCGCAATGACGGGCTGGCGCTGGAGGAGGCGGTGCGCGAAGCCGGCGTGGCGCGCTTCCGGCCGGTGGTGCTCACGTCGCTCACCACGTTCGCGGGGCTCGCCCCGCTGTTGATGGAGGGAAGTCTGTCGGCGCAGTTCCTGAAGCCCATGGCCACGTCGCTGGGATTCGGGGTTCTCTTCGCCGCGGTGATCTCCCTGTTCCTGGTGCCGAGCGCCTACCTCATCCTGGAAGACCTGAAGCGCGCGATCCGTCGTGGGCCCGACGTTCCGGAATCCCAGGACCGGGTTCCGAGGCTCCGCACGCTACGGGCTAGCGCGCCCGCCGACAGCAGGTGAAAGATGGCCGCGATGTCAGTATCCCCGCCGGGACCGCGGCCGACACCCCGGCCCACACCCATGCCGGCTCCCAGCAGGCGCCGCTGAGCCGACCTCTCCCCCCTTAAAGCCGTTGCGTCGGGAATCGCAGGTGGTCCCGTTCCAGGGCACTGAGGATTCCGTTGACGACGATCCGACTGCGCAGATCCAGGTCGCGCCAGCTGCCCTGGTGGGCCAGATAACTGCGGGTGATCCGGAACATCAGGTCGACGGCATCCTTCTGCTGATCAGGGTCTTCTCGATGCAGGTCAGGTTCGCGTTCGCTCATGGTTTGCGTCGCCTCCGTAGTCTGGGAGAAGCGTTCTCGCAAGCTGCGGGAAAACGTGCAAATTGCGCGCCGAGCACGCGGAATCAGGAAGATGCGAATGAGTCCGGCCGGTTGGCGTGTTGGTGGGGAGCCGGGCGACTTCCGCACTGGGGCGCCGGTCCCAACGAATTGCCTCGGAAACGGAAGAGAACTTCCGATCGACCACAGGTTGTCGAAACTGCAGACGACGGAAATCTTTTTCCCATTCGCGACATTCGCGCCAATCGGGTCGCGACTGTGTCAGGTATGGCACAGACCGGTGGATCCGGGAGGCGTCGCCAAGCGGTATTTCCGCCGTTTCAGGCGCGGCTGCAGATCTCGTAGGCGCAGCGGCGGGCGCCGGCGAGCAGGTGTTCGGAGCGCTCGACTCGGACCCCGCGGCCCAGCAGGCGGCGGAACAGGCCGAGCTCATCGGCGCACAGGCCCTGGCAGAAGCGGGCGGCCGCGCAGATGGGGCAATGGTTTTCCACCAGCAACAGGCTTCCGTCCTTGCGCCGGGACACCTCGGCCATGTAGCCCTCTTCGCGGCGCACTGCGGCCAGGGCATTCACCCGCTCGTGCAGGGGTGCACCGCGGCCGGGCAACCGCGCCCGATAGATCCGCTCCTGCTCGCGGGTGCGATCGGTGATCACCCGAGCCAGGCCGTCTTCGCCGAACGTGCGCGAGACACTCGCCAGGATGTCGACGGTGAGGTCCGCGTGGGTGTCGGGGAAGCGCCCGGCGGCGGCCGCGGTCAGTCGCCAGTGGCGCGCCGGGCGCCCCACCGTCTGGCGCACCTCCTCGTAGGTCACCAGCTCCTCGTCGGCGAGCTTCTGGAGGTGCTGGCGTATGGCCATGGACGTGACGCCCAGGCGATGGGCCAGCTGGGCCGCGGTCTGGGATCCGCGGGTCTTCAGGTGGAACAGCACCTTGTCTCGGGCCGGGGCGTGGGTATCGGGCTTCACGACAACGGAATCTATCGTCGGAGACCAAATAATGCAAGAATATGCTTGTTTTATTAAAACAAGCAGATACTATGCAAACACGCGCTCCAGCGGGGAGGTGGCCATGACCGTTCTCTGGACCCGAGCCTGTTCCGTGGATTCGCTGCCCGTGGGAGGTCGCCGCATCTTCAAGGGCGACGGCCACCAGATCGCGCTGTTTCGACCCGAGCGCGACGCCATCTACGCGGTGGACAATCTGTGCCCCCACGAGGGCTACCCGCTCTACCAGGGAGACTTGAAGGACTGTGTGCTCACGTGCATCTGGCACAACTACAAGTTCGACCTGCGCGACGGTCATTGTGTCTTCGGCGAGGAGAACGTGCGCAGCTATCGGACCCGGTTGGCGGGCGACACCGTCGAGATCGATCTGACGCCGCCCGATCTCTCGTTGGAGGTGCCGCGCCTGCTGGAGAGCCTGACGAATGACCTGCACCAGGGGTACATGGGCGTCGTGGCCCGCGATACGGCGCGCCTGCTTGCGGCGGGCGTGCCGGCCGCCGAGATCCTGGCTCACGGCGCGTGCTTCGATGCCCAGCGCTCGGAGCAGGGTGTCAGCCACGCGATGGCGGTGGCCGCGGACATGCTCGATCTGTTGCCCCGGTTTCCCGGGGGCGAGGCCGTACTGCCAGTGATGCAGGCGCTCGAGCTTGCCTCGGAGGAATCCAGGCGTCGCCGCAGGCGGGCCGCCTCGGATCCCGTCGAGCCCCCGGCGACAGCCGGTGAGTTCTCGGATCTCCTGTTCGATCGCGTCGAAAACGAAAAATGGACCGAGGCCGACGGCCTGTTGCGGGGCGCCCTGGCCGCGGGCTGGAAGCGCAACGCCATCGAGCCCGCCTTCCTGCGCCTGTGCACGGCGCACTTCCTGAGCTTCGGCCATGGCCTGATCTATACCCACAAGGCCTTCGACCTGCTGGAGGCGGCGGGCTGGCGCTACGCCGATACCCTGCTTCCGGGGCTGCTGTTCTCGGTATCCTGGGGCACGCGCGAGGATCTCCTGCCGACCCTGCGCGCGCTGCGCGTGCGCCTCGGTCGGATCTCCCCCGAGCTCGACGCCCTGCGTGCAGGCCTCGGGGAGCCGGGATCGGGGGCGTGGGATCGCGGCGCGTTCGTTTCTGCGGTCCTGGATGCCGGGGCCGAGGGGGCCGTTGATGCCGTGGAGCAGGCCCTGCGCGCGGGCGTGGCCGCCGAAGACATCGCCAGAGGGCTCTCCGTGGCCGCCGCGGAGCGCCTGCTGCGATTCAACGAGCGTTTGGCGCGCGACACGGGCGTGAACGAGGGCTGGCTCGACGTGACACACCTGCAGACTTTCGCCACGTCGGTGCGACACGCGCTGGCCCGGATTTCCGACGGCAGCGCCCTGGTGCTGCTGTTCCAGAGCGCCGCGTTCATCGAGCGAGCGGCGCCCCTGGATCACAGCGAGGGCGAGCGGCCCTCGATCGTTCCCGCCGAGGGCGCAATCGGAATCCCCGACCTGGTCCAGGCCCTCGAGGCGCGCGACCCGGATCGCGCCGTGGCGTGCGCACACCAGCTGCTGCGCAATGGAATCGAGGCGTCGCAGGTGAGGGAAGCCCTCGAAGGGATTCCCCTGGGTGATCGACTCACGCGTCCGATCGTGATTGCTCACGCCCTCAAGACCACGCGTGCCGCGTTCGACGACTACGAAGCGCTCGGCGACGATGTCGACGCGGTGAAGCCCGTGCTCGCGGTCGTGCGCTGGCTCGCCAGCCCCCAGGACGAGCGCTTCCTGGCCCGCCTGGTTCGGGAAGCCCGGGACTTCGTGGTGGCAGCGCGTCCGCCCCATCGCCTGACGGGCTGAGGGGTCGCTGGCGCACCAGCCGAACGGCTGTTTGTGGCATCATGGGGCCCTCCGCGATAGAAGGCGAGCGCCACCCGTTGCAAGTGGAATCACTCGATCACATCCACGTCTACGCTGCCGAGCCGGACGCGTCTGCGCAGTTCTACCAGCACCACTTCGATGCCAAGCAGGTCCTGCGAAACAGGAATGCGAACGGCGACGCCAGGATCTTTCTCGCGCTCGGTGGGCAGCTCCTGGTGATCGGCAGCTTTCCCGTCGGGTTGACTCCCGCCACCCCGCCCGAGCCGGGGGATGGGGCGTACAGTCATGGTTACGGCATCGCCCACTTCGGCATTCGCGTCGCGGACGTGGTTGCCGCGGCTGCCGAGCTGGCGGCCGCCGGTGTTCGCGTTCTGGGCGAGCCGGTGCGCGAGCCCTCGGGCCTCACGTATGTCTATGTTGTGGCCCCGGACGGTGTGATCGTCGAACTCACGCAATACGAGACGGCCGGCTGACGAAAAGAGGCGCCACATTGAGTGTGATCCCGCTCCGGAAACGACCGTTCGATGCCTTCTTCGTGTTCTGTTTCTGCGTCTTCGCCGTCTCGTCCCTGATCTATGAGCAATTCGTCATATTCGGTGTCGATCTCTCCACGACCACGGATGTCTTCGGGCGTTCCTGGTACTGGTATGCCCGATCGTTCGACCCGGTCTTTTTGGATCCACCCCTGTGGCTCCGCATCATGTGCACCATCGATGGCTATGGGTTTGGCGCCTTCTACCTGGTGGCCATCTTCGCCTTCGTGAAGGGCCGAAACTGGGTGCGGATCCCGGCGCTTCTCTACGGGGCCGCAATCGTCTACTCGACGGTCGTCTATTTCGGCTGGGAGTTTCTCGACGAGGCGAATCGGTCGCGAGCCAATCTGCTCGCAGTCTTCGTCGTCAACATCCCCTACACCGTGGTGCCTCTTCTCCTCATGTGGCGCGTGAGGCATCCGGAGCCGTTCACACGGGGCGCAGCGGCGGCACGTGCCTGATTTCGCGGTTCGGGAGGAGAAGCCTTCCGACCGCGGAACTGTCGATCAGATCCTGGAAGCCGCGTTCGGCAGGCCTCAAGAGGCCGAACTGGTACGGGTGCTCCGGGATTCGGCTCGCCCGCAGTTGTCTCTCGTAGTGGAATGCGGGCGCGAGCTCGTGGGTCACGTCTTCTTCTCGCCGGTCTCCATCGACGGTTCGTGCGGGCCTCGAAGCCGGCGCTCCCCTGGGCTGGAAGGCGGTATTCCTGCTGGGCGACGCGGCCTACTACGCGAGATTCGGGTTCGCGCCGGCGGCGCCCCTCGGGCTCCGGTACGAGAGCGAGTCGTTCGATCCCGCGTTTCAAGTGGTCGAACTGGTTCCCGGGGCCCTGTCCGGCTGCGCGGGCTGGGTTCGCTATCACGAGGCATTCGCAGCCGTGTAGAAGACGCGTCGGCGCAAACGCGTCGAAGCTATTCCACCGGGCGTAGACGCCCGGTCTTGACCTCGTACACGAATCCCCGAACCGCGTCTTTGTGCACGATGAATGGGCTGGCCTGGATGCGCGCGATGGATTGCCGGACGTCTTCATCGAGATCCGGGAAGGATTCCATGGAAAAGGCGGGGCGGATCCCCGTTTCCTTGTGGATCGCGTCCTTGAGTTCGGCATCGGTGAACATCAGCATTCCGCAATCCGTGTGGTGGATCAGCATGATCTCACGCGTCCCCAGGAGGCGTTGCGAGATCGTGAGCGAGCGGATCACGTCGTCGGTGATCACGCCCCCGGCATTCCGGATCATGTGGGCGTCACCTCGCTCGAGGCCGAGCAGGGCCACCATATCCAGGCGCGAGTCCATGCACCCGACGATCGCGGTCTTCCGGGCTGGTGGTATGGGTTGGTCGCCCCTGGAGAAGCTGGCCGCGTACTTCGCGTTGTTCTCCAGGAAGTCGTCGACGGCGCTCATTTTTCGTCCCTCCTGGGGCGCGAGTATGGCTCTCCATTCCGGAATGCGCAGCCGTCGCAGCGTGATAGGCTTTCGGCGGCCGGGTGCGCGGTGGCGCCGCCCCGGTTTCCGGAGCAACGCTTGCCCGATCTCGTCCACGAAGGCCCCCTCCAAGCCAGCGCGGCGAGGTACGTGAAATTCGCGCTCACCGCGGTTGCCGCGCTGGTTGCGGCGTTCGGCGCCATCACCTGGTGGGCGCTCGAGTCCGGAGGCGTCGCCGTGATCGAAACCCGTACTCCAGCAGGCACGATTCGCCAGACGCACGTGTGGTACGGGGATCTGGACGGCGAGCGGTGGCTCGAGGCCGGAACCCCGGAGAACCCCTGGTTTCAGGACGTCCGACGGGACCCATCCCTCACCTTCAGGGAAGGTGGGCGCTCGACCCTCTATCGGGCCAGGCCCGTCGATGACGCTTCCGGTCACGACCGCATCCGATCCCTGATCCGCGATAAGTATGGTTTTCGCGATCATTGGGTGGGCCTCCTCGTCGATACCTCGCGCTCGGTTGCAGTGCGGCTTTCCCCGCTAGGAGGCGATCGAGATGATTCCGGCTACGACGAACACGGCCGAGGGCCAACGGAGGACGGATGAGCGCGCGCCTGTCGCCGATTTCCCGAGAGGAAGCGGATCCGCGATCGGAAGTCGAATTCGAGCGGATCGAGTCGCTTGGCGGGTACGTGCCCAACATGCATCTGACCTTTGGCTCGCATCCCGAGCTGTACGCGGCATGGCTCCCCTTCGCGGTGCACGTGATGCCGAACTCCTCGTTGGACGCCAGAGACCGGCAGCTTCTCATTCTCGGCACGTCGTTCGCGTGGCGTGCCATCTATCCATGGTCACACCACGCCAGGATCAGTCAGGCGCTTCAAGCCCTCTCTCCCCAGGAGATCGAGCGGGTCGAGTCGGGTCCGGACCACCCTTCCTGGTCCAGTGCAGAGGCTGCGCTGCTTCGGGCCTGCCTCGAAACGAGGAACGACGGTCGAATCCTCGACGAAACCTGGGGGACGCTCGCGGCCTCCTACAGTCAGAAGCAGCTTCTCGACATCGTCTTCACCATCGGCCAATACACTCTCATCGCCACGGTGCTCAATTCACTGGGAACGGAGCTGGATTCCGGCTTCGAGCCGCCTGCCTGGAGCGACACACCCGGGGGCGGGTCCTGACTGGCGTGGAGACCGCATGGCAGAAGCCAACCGGAATGCGCTTTCTCCGCAGGCTCGCAGCTTCTCTCATGCTGGCTTCCAGCGTCACGCATCTCAGCGAGCCCTTCATCTTTCCGTTCAGCCTGCCCCTGGTGGTCGCGACGCTCTACGGCATCAGCTTTCTGACCATCGGGATCTTCCTGTTCCGCAAAGGGGATCGCGTGCTCATGTGGAGCTCCATGCACCCGATCACCGGATGGCATCTCTTCGTCGATCTCGTCGTGGGGCCCGTTTGCATTCATCTGATCCGCCGCGGACAGGTATCGAGCCTCTCGAGCTCGATCGGACCGCCTGAATGAGCGAACCCGAGTTCAGATTCGGGGAAGGCGCGATCAGTGGGGTGCTGTCCGTGGCACTCGGTGCGCTGTCCCTGCTCGCGGTGCTCTGCTTCCGGTTTCCCGAATTGCTTACGACCCCAGACCTTCGGGCCGAATATCCAGTGCCGCTGCTGCGGATGGTGCTGTTCAGCGCGCTGCTCCTGAGCCTTGGGCTCGCACTCTCGAGCGTCGTGCTGAGCGGCCGCCGCGCGCTCGGATTCACGGGGATCCTGCTCACCGGCGGCGCCGTGGCGTTGGGCGGCGCGTGGGTCGAGACGGGCGATTCGATCCAGCAGACGCGCTATCTGGGACTCGACTGGTTCGTCCTCGATCTCCTGGTGCTCGCTCTCGTGTTCGTTCCGGTGGAGCGCCTGGCCGCCCTGCGGCCCGACCAGAGGATCCTCCGTCCGGGTTTCCGCACGGACCTGGTGCACTTCTTCGTGAGCCATCTGCTGGTGCAGATGACGGTGCTTCTCACCATGGCCCCGGCGGCGCTGTTCTTCAGCTGGGCGGTGAGGCCGGGTTTCCAGGCCGCAGTCGCCTCGCAGCCGCTGCTGTTGCAGCTCATCGAGGCGACCTTCCTGGCGGATCTCTTCCAGTACGGGATCCACCGGCTCTTTCACCGGGTGCCCGGCATGTGGCGCTTTCACGCAATCCATCATTCGAGCCGCCAGCTCGACTGGCTCGCGGGTTCGCGGCTGCATCTGGTGGACGTCGTGGTTACGCGTGCGGTCAGTTTCGTGCCCCTGTTCGTGGTGGGGTTCTCGGAACCGGCCATGCTGGCATACGTGGTGCTGGTGTCCTTCCAGGCCGTGTGGATCCATGCAAACGTGAGATTCCGCTTCGGGTGGTTGCGCGGGTGGGTCGCCACGCCCGAGTTCCATCATTGGCACCACAGCGCCGAGCCCCAGGCGATCGATCGGAACTTTGCCGTTCACTTTCCGGTGATCGACCGGATCTTCGGCACGGCGTACGAACCGGGACGCTGGCCCACGGTGTACGGGATCCACGAGAACCCGGTTCCCGAGGGTTGGTTTGGGCAGCTCGTCCATCCGTTCCGGCGACGAAGCACGGAGCGCGCGGTTTCGAGTCGTGGCTAGAATCCTGGCGATGGTGGAGTCGTGATCGAGGGCAGCTGTCTTTGCGGGGGCGCACGCTATCAGGCGGAGCAGGTGGCCGGACCCATGGCGAACTGCCACTGCGAGATGTGTCGGAAGGCTCACGGGGCGGCCTTCTCCACGATTCTGCCCGTCGAGAAGGCCGGCTTTCGTTGGATTGCCGGCGAGGCGCTCGTTGCCGGGTTCGAGTCGTCGCCGGGCAAACGCCGCTGGTTCTGTCGCAGGTGTGGGTCCCAGCTCATCAGCACTCGCGATGCAGATGATCGGACTCTCCTTTTGCGCGCAGGTTGCATCGATCGGGGCACCGAATCGAAGCCGGTGGCGCACGGTTGGGTCGGGTTCAAGGCGCCCTGGTACGAGATCGCCGACGATCTTCCCCGGTTCGACCGTGCATTCCCGGGGTCGCCCCCCGGTGTCGAGTGAGGTGGCGCTCACGAAGCGCGTCTTCAGCCCTCCGCGGGAACGTCGAAGCGGGAGCAGTAGGGCTCGAAGTCGCGAGCCAGGCGGGTGCGGTCGAGGGCGAAGTCTTCCAGCTGGTAGCGGTGGGCGCCGTGTTTGCCCTGGGGGTTGCGCGTGAGAAAGGTCTGCATGGTTCGCTCGGTCTCGGGTGCCAGCGGGAGCCCCAGGAAATCGTAGATGCGGCGGATCTGCTTGAGCGGATCGGCAACCAGGTCCGCGTAAGAGACGTCCAGGAAGGCGTTCTCGCCGTGCTTCGCGCGGAAGTCCATCGAGCGCGTCACCGTGCGCACGGCCTTGCGGGCCAGGTGGTCGGCCACCTCTTTCGGATCGACCCGGTCGCTGAAGATCGCGCGGCCGTGGCTGATCATGCTGCAGAAGGAGGGCACCACGCGCAGCGGGTCGCGATGGGTCTGGATCACCCGAGCATCCGGAAACACGGAAAACAGGGCATCCAGGTACTCCAGGTGGTGGGGCGTCTTGCCCAGCCAGCGACCCTCGCGCTGCCACGACAGGAACTGGAGGATCTTGCGCAGCAGCTGGTAGGGGGGAATCGGGTCGGTGGCCTCCATCCAGCGCGAAAGGCTCGGCGTGCGTTGGGTGGCTTCGGCCGTGGGGCTCCAGAACGAGAGGTCGAGCAGCAGCACGTCCTCTTCGGGGGCGTGGGCTTCCACGGGATGGATCGCAAAAAACTCCGGTGCCAGGTAGCGAAGCCCCTTCTCGGACATCTCGGCCGGGCCCATGCGCGGATCGCGCCCGTCCGCCCGCTGCGGGTCCCCTGGAAATGGCGCCGGGTTGAGGGCTTCCCACGACATCAGGGGACGAAGCGCCGGCTCGCAGGCCAGCAGCCGGTGCAGCAGGGTGGTGCCCGTGCGTTGCAGCCCGGCGATGAAGACCGGCGCCGCAACGGAGCACTCACCGATCTCCGGATGGAGATCGAAGGCCCGTTCCATGCGCAGCCGGTTCACCAGGGCGCGCACCAGGCTCTGGCGGATGATGAAGCGGCCCAGCGGGTGGAGCCGGGCCTCGCGCTCGAGCGAATCCAGCAGCACCCGCAGCGGCTCCCGAAACGATTCGTCGGCAAAGCCGTGCAGGCCACTCTGGCGACGGGCGGCGCGCACCAGTGACGCTTCGTTCAGGGGGATGCGCGCCCCCAACAACTCGCAGCCGCGCCCCAGGGCATTGAGGCCCGTCACGATCGACGGTCGCTTCGCGGGTCGAAACACGCCTAGAGTTCCGACAGCTTCGCGACGCGAGTCTGCGGCTGCGGATGCTCGTGGGCTCGGATCCAACGGAAGCACATGGTGCCCTGGGAATGTCCCGCGGTCTCGATCCAGTTGTCGGTGCCCGGATCCTCGTGGGCCACCACCAGGCGCACCGAGCCGTCGTCGCGGGAGACGGCCGTGTGCTTGTTGAGAGAGATGGTGAAGTAGCGGTAGTCGAGGGATTCCATCCAGTGGTTGTCCAGCTGGAAGTTCCACGACTCGCATTCGGGCGGCGTGACTTCGATCACCAGGGCCTCGTCCGGCGCCAGCTGCCAGTAGCTGTGGTAGTAGCAGATGTTCGGATCGCCCCCGGCGCCCATGGAAATGGCGTTGTCGAACTGGGGCAGTTGGTTGTTGTGCTTGTCCCGGAAGCCCTGGGCCCAGTTCGAGAAGAGGCTCGAGCAGGCGACCACCAGCCCCGCGGCCGCCTTGAGCCCCCGGTCCATCTTCTCGGGCGTGAGCGGAGCAGGGCGCGGATCGCCGCCGACGCGCTCGATGCGCAGGTCCGCGGGCGTTTCGCTCGCCCGGTCGAGATATGTCTGGCGCACGATCAGGGTCGACGTCTCGGGTTGCATGGGGAGCCAGTTGCCGGGCTGGGGCTCGCAGCTGAGCACGATCTCGAAGGCCCCGTCGGGTCCGATCTCCAGGTCCGACCCCTCCAGGTAGCCGCTCTGAACGGAGTCACCCGAGCTGGCCACGCCGCCGGTCTGGGTGGCAAGGCCCAGGTAGTGGATCGTGCCGCGGCTCCCGGTGATGCGATAAGTGTGGCGGCCGCTCAAGGTCGCGTGCTGGTAATGGTTGTCTGGATTGTCGGCGCCGATCTTCGCAGTTTCGTGCACGGGGCGGTGCAACACCGGGGCGTCCGGGTCATTGTATTCCACGAAGGTCTCGAGGGCGGCGCGGGCGAGGCGGCTCAGGTAGCGGAAGCCCTCGGCGCGATCGATGTCCTCGCTGGGGGATCCCCCGGCCAGGATCGTCTGCCCCGCCGCCTTCAAGGTGTCGCAGAACTCTTCCCAGGACCGGCCGGTCATCAGGCGTTTGCGGGCATCATTCGACATGGGGGATTCCCCTCCTGCTCTCCTGAATGCGGCTCAGCCCGAGCTGGCGCAGCGTCCGGCGCGGCGGCCGAAGAAGGTGCCGTCACCCAGCGACAGGCCGCTCGAATAGCCGCCGACCGCGAGTCCCGAGGTGGCGCGGCCCGAGGCGAAAAGCCCGGGAATCGCCGCGCCCTCCGGGTCGAGCACCCGGCCCTCGGTGTCCGTGTGGAGGCCGCCCAGGGTGAAGGCCGCGTAGATCGAGCTGCCGGTGGTGCAGTCGAAGGCGCCGAAGGGGGATTTCACGAGCGGCTTCAGGTATTCGCTCCCCTTGTGGAAGAGCGGGTCTTCGCCGCGCTCGGCGTAGCGGTTGTAGAGGGCGACGCTGCTCTCGAGGCTTCCCGCCGGCAGCCCCAGCTCGCGCTCGAGTTCTGCCGGGGTCTCCCCCACCCCCGAGAGTTCTCGCGGATAGTCGGGCTTCTCGAAGACTTCGTCGTCTACGACCAGCCAGGCCTGGCCGTCCTGGTGGAAGAGTGCGCGCTCGCCGAGCACGCCGTAATACGCATCTTCGTTCACGAAACGCTGGCCCTGGCGGTTGACCAGGATGCCGCGCTTGAGGCCCCAGGGTTGGGTGGCGGGCAATGAGATCGAGCTGGCGTCCATGTGCAGAGTGGCGGCGCCGGCGGCGACGCCGAGCCGGATGCCCGAGCCATCATCGCCCTCGGCGCCCACGCGAATCTTGCACTGGCGCACACGCGGCGCGTGGGCCGCGATCATGGCGTCGTTGTGGATGAAGCCACCGGTGCTGAGGATCACTCCCCGGCGCGCGCGGATCGCACGCTCTTCGCCGAAGCTCTCGGCCACCGCACCCACTACGCGGCCATCGGATTCCCGCACCAGCGCTACACAGCGGTGGTCGAGGGCCACGCGCGCGGGGCTGGCGTCGACGGCTGCCACCAGCTTCTGCATCAGCATGGGGCCGGCCTGGTGCTCCATCTGGGGCACGTGTCCGCGCGGCGCCGGCACGGCGAGGTCGCAATAGGGATGGGCGCGCTCGGAGCCCGACCACACCAGTCCGTCTTCGTTCGGGGGCTCACCGCTGCAGCCGTAGTAGAAGACCGGTTTGAAGGGGACGCCCTGCTCGACGATCCAGTCGTAGTGATCGACCGAGCCGTCGCAGTAGAGCCGCATCTTGGCCGCGTCCGGGCTGTCGCCGCACGAGGCCATCAGGTACTTGAACATCTCCTCGGCGGAATCCTCGAAACCGCAGGCCTTCTGCAGCGCCGTACCGCCACCCAGGTAGAGCACGCCGCCGGACATGGCCGAGGTGCCGCCGCCGCCACCGGCTCGTTCGAGCACCAGCGTGTCGGCGCCGCTGCGAGAGGCTTCCAGGGCCGCCGCGGCGCCGGCGGCGCCGAGCCCCACCACCAGCACGTCGGACTCCGCGTCCCAGCGCCCGATTTCACGGGCATTGCGCACGCCGCTCGCCATGTCAGCTCCGCGCAGCCCGGGATTGCTTCCGCAGCTTGCCCATCACCTGCACCACCACCGGCACGCCGTCGATCTCCTCCGGGAGTTCCGCGTCGTCGTCGGGCTCGGTCTCCAGATTCACCTTCACGGCATACACGCCCTTGCGGTGCGTGAGGCCGATGCCGCAGACGCGGGCGAAGCGACCGAAGACCGGCGCGGCCTTTTTCTTGGCTGCGCGGGCCCGTGCGAGATCGGGGTCGGAAGGGTTTCGCGCCACGGCGGGAGGGTAGCGGAGCGCCCCCGCCGCTTCCGGCGTCAGACGGCCAGATCGACGTCGAGCCGGGCGTCAGACGGCCAGATCCACGTCGAGCGCGTCCAGGACCCTGTCGATCGGGTTGGCAAAGGTGGCGTCGCGATCATTGCCGGCGAACAGCAGGCCCACGGCCCGGCGCCGGCCATCGACGATGAGTGAGCCGGAATCGCCGCCCAGGCTGAAGGGCTGGGAGCCCACCGGCGCGATCTCGAGTTGATCGTCGAAGTGCAGATCGCCCATGTCGTATCCCACCACCACGTCGTCTACTTCGACGGCGCTGATGCGCCCCTCGGTAAGCCCCGTGGTCCGGCCCAGCTTGAAGACCCGCTCGCCGGTCTCCAGGGGCTCCTCGCGCACGCCGGCGAGGGCCCCCAGGCCCTCCAACCAGTCCACGTAGTACTCCAGATCCGGTCCCAGCGACGCAGTGGCGGCGTCCACCTGGTTGCCCGTGGGTCGCAGACGCACGAATCGGTCGAGGCTTCCGATCCGATCGTCTCGAGCGCGTCCTCCGTCTGCGCGACCGGGTTGGAGAATGGCGTCTCCCCGGCGCCCCCGGTTTTCGTTGGCGAGCACGTGGTTGTTGGAGAGGATCAGGTCGGGCCCTTCGTCGCCTTCGGCCCGGGTGACGAAGCAGCCCAGTGTGCCCGCGGTGATGTTCACGTGGCCTGTGGACCCACCGATGCGCAGCGGCCGGTTGCGACTGCGGTGCCAGGGCGCCTGCTTCACCACGCGCCCGATCACGCGCACCTCCAACTCGCCGCGGGCGCGGCGCGCGATGGTGTCCAGGGTCGAGGCCAGCCCCGGCGCCGCGTGCTGCACGCGCACCGCCAGCTTGAATTGGCCGCGGCGGCCGGTGATTCCCAGGGCCAGGCACGAGGCCGGTGGCCCCGGAGGAAGCGCGCTGGTGCCGGTGCGCGCCGCCGGCGGCAGGGAGGCCCGGGTGGCGGCGCGCCGAACCTCCGGCAGACGCAACAGCTCGATCTTGAGGGCGCGCACGGAAGCGATTCGCATGATTTCCCCTGAAAGGCGACTCCGGTATAGCATCCGAGGCCCAACGCCCATGGAGGCCCCCGGAATGTCAGTGGAACGAGCGGCAGAGATGAACGAGTTCGCCCGAGATCGGCATCCCGGCATGGTGGGGGTGGAGGTGCTGACGGTCGAGCCCGGGGAAGTGACGGGCCGTCTGGACGTGACCGCTCCCCTGGTAGCGGGAACCGGATTCCTGTGGGCGCCGGTGGTGATCACCCTGGCCGACTGGCTGTGCGCCGTCGGCACGGGTCTGATCCGGCCACCCGAATCCACGAGTTTCACCACAGTGGAGCTCAAGACCAATTTCGTGGGGACGGTGGGCGAGGGCGGCGCCATCCGGGGAAGCGCCCGCCCGGTTCACGCGGGGCGAACGACACAAGTGTGGGACGTGGACGTCAGCGACGAGGCGACCGGGCGCACCATCGCGCTCTTCCGCTGCACCCAGATGCTGCTGTATCCGCGCTCGTAGACCTCTGCGTCCAGCCTGGGATTGGCGCGTTCTGCGCGATCGAAACTTCAGCGCAGATCGCAGGGACTTCGCGGAAACACAGCTTGTTCTTCCCATCCCCTCAGAGCATCTGGGAGAACAAGGTAGCGATGCCGAGGAAGCTGAAGAAGCCCACCACGTCGGTGATGGTCGTCAGGATGATCGAAGAGGACTGGGCCGGATCCTGACGCAACGCCGTGAGCAGCATGGGAATGACGGCGCCCGAGAGTCCGGCCAGCGTCATCGAGATCACCATCGACACGCCGATGACGAGGGCCAGGCCGACGGATCGGCTCCACACGTAGACCGCCAGCGACGTGGTGGCTGCGACGGCCAGCCCGTTGCCGAATCCCACGGTGAGCTCCTTCGCGGCGACGCGCAGCCACTGTCGGATCCGCACCTCCCGAAGCGCCAGTCCGCGCATGGTGACCGCCAACGCCTGGGCTCCGGTGTTCCCGGACTGGCCGGCCACTACCGGGAGGAGCACCGCGAGGGCCGTAAAGGCCGCGATCGTGTCCTCGAAGAGGCCGACGACCGACGCGGCCAGGAAGGCCGTCAAGAGGTTCACCTGGAGCCAGGGCAGCCGCTTGCGAACCGCGAAGGCGGGCGGCGACAGGGCGCGCTCGTCCTTCCCGGCGCCCACCATGGTGACCAGATCGGTGGTGGCCTCGGCCTGCGCCGCCGTGAGCAGCTCGTCCTGGCGCATGACGCCGAGCACGCGCCCGTCGAAATCCACCACGGGGAGGCTCGTGATCCGATGGCGCTGGAGCTCGCTGACAACCTCGTCCCGGGGCGACGTGGCCTGCACGTGGGGCGTCGGCGAGCGCATGATGGTGTCGAGCCGAGTCTCGGGAGGTGCGAGCACCACCTCCTGCAGCGACACGGACCCGACCAGCCGGTCCTCGGGATCCACGACGAACACGTCCTGGACGCGCCGGCGCCGGAACGTGTGGAGTCGGCTCACCACGTCGGCGACGCTGGCGTCGGGTCGGAAGGTGGTGATGCGGGGATCCATCAGGCCCCCCGCCGTCTCGCGCGGGTACTCGGCCAGCTCGCGCAGCTCGTTGGCCAGGTACTCGTCGAGCAGCGACAGGCACGCCTGCCTCTCCGTGGAATCCAGTCGCGCCAGCAGGTTGGCGGCGCGGTTGGGGTCGAGGGCGTGAAGGGCCTCCCGGGTGGCCTCGTCTCCGAACGACGCCAGCAGGCGCGCCGCCCGGTCGGGCGTCAGACGCCGAAGCACCGCGGCCATTCGCTGCGGAGGCTGGGCCTCCAGGAGAGTCACGATCTCCGGCACCGGCGACGTCTCGAGCGTTCGCGCGGCCTCTTCCGGAAAACGCTCGAGGGCGAGCTCCGCCAGTGCCCGTCGTGCAACGTTCTCGTTAGACGCCATCCCGAGACCTCCCCGGCTCCGCGGGGCGCCGGTCGAGCGGTGTGGATTCCACCATCGCCTCCAGCACCGCCGAGGCGCCGGCGCGGAGCAGATCTCCCAGAGCGCGAGCCGTCGCCCCTTGCTCGGGCGCGTCGCCCCGCAGGCTCTCCTCGAGCCGTCGGAGCGTCCGGTATCGGACCGCGCCCAGGTAGCGGCCCTGCTTGTCGACGACGGGAAGCGCGTGCACTTCGCGCCAGCCCGGATGCGACGAGATCGCGTAGCGGTCGGTCGCGGCCGCAAGCCGGTGCACGGCCGTCTTCATCAGCGACGAGAGCGGCTCGTCGGGTCGGGCCATCAGCAGCTCGCGGAGGTTGATCACGCCGACGAGCACCTGATCCCGGTCGACGACGTAGACGTTGTAGCGAGCGTCGCCGGCGGCCTCTCGGACTCGCGCGATCGCTTCCTCCGCCGTCAGGTCGTTCGGGAGCGCGAGCACCTCCGGGTCCATGAGGGCGCCCGCGGTGCCTTCCGGAAAGCCGAGCACCGAGCCGACCTCGCGCGCGCGTCGGGGGGGAAGGGTCGCCAGCAGCCGTTCGCGCTGCGAGGCCTGCACCTGGCGGAGCAGCAGCGCCGCCGTCCCGATCGGGAGCTTTTCCAGGAACGCGGAAGCCTTCGTCTCGTCCAGCTCCGCCACCACGGCCATGGCGGAGTACGGAGCCATGTGTTGCAGGGCCCGGACGCCCGGGTCCAGCTCGAGCCCTTCCAGGAGCGCGGCCACGTCTCGCGCGGGCAGTCGCTCGAAGGTCCGGGCCGCCTCGATCGGGTGGGCGGTCACGAGGTCAGAGGCCAGGCTGGTTTCGAGATCCATGTTCGTGTCTCCAAGTCTCGGGGACGTCCGCCGCCCGGTCATGCATGCGAGCACCGGCGCTGTCGCGCGCGGGCGCCCGTCCGGGATAGGATACGCCCTCACGAGTGGCCGCAAGCCGCTCGGATCCCGTGGGAGGAAAACATGTCGGAGATCTTCGATGTCGAGGCCTGGCGTCAAGTCTTCGTTCGATCCCTGACCGAGCTGGGGGAGACCCTCGCCGGCTTCCTGCCGAGCCTGGTCGCAACCGTCGTGATCGTCGCCGGCGGGTGGCTCGTTTCGCGACTGGTGGCGAGCGTGGCCGAGCGGCTGCTCCGACAGCTGGGGCTCGACCGCGTCGCCGCCCGCGTCGGCCTCGCCGAGACCCTGCGCCAGGGCGGACTGGCTGCGACTCCGTCGCGCATCGCCTCCCGGCTCGTCTTCTGGGTCCTGATGCTCACCTTCCTGCTGTCCGCCGTCGAGACCCTCGGACTCTCGGCGGTGACGCTGACGATCGACCGGCTGATCGGATTCCTGCCGAACGTCATCGCCGCCGGGCTGATCTTCGTGCTCGGACTGCTCCTGGCCCGGCTGGTTGGGAACGTGGTGACCTCTGCGGCCGCTGCGGCCGACCTCGGCCCGTCGCAGCGCCTGGGGTCGATGGCCCACGGGGTGGTTGCGCTCGTGGCCGGCGTCGTGGCTCTGGAGCAGCTGGGCGTCGAGACCGGAATCATCGTGACCGTGGTGACGGCAGTGGTGGGTGCCATCGGCGTGACGGTCGGCGTGGCCTTTGCGCTGGGAGCGAGACCCGTGATCACGCACATCCTGGCCGGCCACTTCCTGCGACAGAGCCTTCCGAGTGGAGGCTCCGTCGAGATCGACGGTCAGCGCGGAGTCGTGGAGCGGGTGGGCGCCATCGATACGCTCCTGCGCGACGGCGAGCGCTCGTGGAGCGTTCCGAACGGTCGGATCCTGGACGAGGTCGTGATTCGCTAGGGCCGCCGTCGCCCCCGCCCGCGAGCCCCCCCTTTGCGCCGGCCGTGGCGCCGCTAGAATCATGCACGGGGGGTCGCCATCCGGTCAGTGCTCGTCGCAGCCCGCTCCTTCGCGAAAGGGGGAGCCGGTGCGGTCGATTTCCGACCTTCCGTCCAAGAAGAGGAGCGATCCATGGTCCCGATTTCAGCTTCTATTTCTGTGGGGGGTCCGCGGGTAGGTTTCGCGGCGGTTCTGCTGGGGGCGCTGCTCGGGGCGCTGGCGTGCTCGGGTAGCGGGCTCAATCTCAGGCCTCTCCCCGTCACCGCCAATCCCGGCGAGGCGGTCGGCCGGCTGGCCTCGAGCGTCGACCTGGCGCGGAGCGAGAGCGTCGACATGCTGTCCCCGGAATGGTTCGAGAAGGCCGATGAGTCGCTCGAGCGCGCCAAGGCCACCCGTGAAGAGGGTGGGTCGATCCAGGAGGTGCTCGACGCCGTCGCCGAGGGCACGGCCCAGCTCGAGAGGGCTCAGGAGCTCGCGAAGGTCTCGCGGACGGCCCTGCCCAAGGTGATCGAGGCGCGCCAGGCGGCACGCACGGCGGGCGCCACCGAATTCGGCGGCGCCTATGAAGCCGCGCAAGAGCGCTTTCTCGGACTCACCCGCGCCGTGGAGACCGACGACCTCTCGTGGGCGCGCAAGCGCGAGGGCGGCGTCGTGAACGCCTTCCGGGAGCTCGAGTTGCGCGCGATCGAGGAGACCACCCTGGGCGAGGTGCGGCGCCTGGTAGCCGAGGCCCGCGCGGACGGCGCGGCCGAGCTCGCTCCCGCGGCGCTCGCCAGTGCCGACCAGATGCTGCTGAGCACCGAGGATTTCATCGCCAAGGACCGCTACGACTCGGAGGGCATGCAGGAGCGCGCGTCGGAGGCGCTCTTCTACGCGAACCGCGCGGTCGCCATCACCCGCGAGATCCGGCGCCAGCGCCAGCTCTCGCAGGAGGCCCGCGTGCTCGAGACCGAGATCCTGCTGTCGCGCCTCTCCGAGGAGCTGTCGCTGGCGGACCTGCGCAACACGAGCTTCGAGAACCAGCGCCGCAGCGTGATCCAGGGCGTGGCCGAGGTGCGCAAGGATCGCGATTTCCTCGTCTCCCAGACCGAGAAGCTCCGGGGCCATGGCGACATGCTGCGCATCGAGCTCGCCGAGAAGAGCAACCTCAACGAACAGCTCGAGGCCGAGCGGCGCTTCAACCGGCTGTACGCGGAGGTGAGCGCCTACTTCGAAGGCAACGAGGCCGAGGTCTACAAGAAGGACCAGCGGCTGGTGGTGCGGCTGCGTGGGATCCAGTTCCCGGTGGGCCAGGCGGTGGTCGGGCCCGAGAACTACGCGCTGCTCAGCAAGGTGCAGAGGGCCGTGCGCGCCTTCGGCGACCCCGGTGTCACGGTCGAGGGCCACACCGACTCGACCGGCTCGGCGGCCCTCAACGACTACCTCTCGCAGGAGCGCGCCCAGGCGGTCGTGCAGTATCTGGTGGCCAACAACACCGTGCGGCCCGACCGCATCCGCGCGGTGGGCAAGGGGCCGAGCGACCCCCTCGCCCCGAACACCACCGCCGAGGGCCGCGCCCTCAACCGCCGCATCGACGTGGTCATCGACGCCTCGATGCCCGCCGCCGTGGGGGCCCGCTAGGCCGTTCTCCCGACCGGGGAGCCCTTGCTCCCCGGTCGGGTTCGCGGGGCGGAGCAACCGGCTCATGACCGGACGCTCCCAGGTTCGAGTCCCGGAGGGTCCACGCGCAACCCGTTGCGTTTCCGCGAGTTCGTCGGCGAAACCCTGTCGCTGGATCGATCTCAGCCTGCTGCGAGAACCGGGCGGTAGGAATCGGGGCTCGGGCCGCTCCGGACACCAGGTCAGCGCCCGGCCGTCGGTGGATCGGTGAGCCGCTTCACGAACAGGAGCTTGTCGTCGCCGGTTGCGTAGAAATCCGCGAGGCGCGCCTCTTCGCGATAGCCCTCAGCACGGTAGAGCGCGTGGGCCGGCCCGTACTCCCGGCGCGAAGAGGTGTCGACGTAGACGCGGGTGCCCCCCGCGGCCACGACGACGGCCTCGCTGCGCACCAGCAGCTCGCGGCCCAGACCGCACCCGTGGAGCTCCGGGTGTACCGCAATCCAGTAGAGGTCGAAGCTCGACGCGGTCGCGGGAATGGGGCCGAAACAGGTGTAGCCGGCGAGGGATCCGCGGTGGTCGGCGAACACGAACGAATAGCCGGCAGCGGGCCCGCGCGTGACCGCTTCCTCGACCAGCTCCGCGGCGATCGCCACTTCCGCGGCCGAGAAGACCCCGACCCGGGAGACCAGCGCGCGCACGGCTTCGACGTCCGGTCTCGTCGGATTCTCGCGCCAGAGGAGGTCCGGGCCGGCCAGGGGCGTCTTCGGCACGCTCACCGCCGCCGCGGAGCTGGCGTCGTCCCCCCGGCGCCGCGGGTCGCCCGACACAGCCCCTCGTAGAAGCGCAGGCGCGCGGCGTTCTGGCGCCGCTCTGCGTCGCTATCGCACTCCTCGCGCACACGGTCGTACAGCGCCCCTCCGACGCCGCGACCGGTGAGGCGGGGGCCACTGGTGATGTAGTCGAGGAACAGCATGCGCTGCTGCGGCTCGATGGAGGCGTGCGCGAAGCCCGTTACGTGGCCATGGAGATCGTCGGCGACGAACAGGAGCGTTCGGACCCGGAACACGGCTCAGCCCAACGACGGGTGGGCAGGGCGAGCCGCGGCGACGATCCGCTCGACGATCTGGGCGAGGGCCAGGCCCGCGCGCTCCCCGGCCGCAGCGAAGCCGGCATCGGGAGACAGGCAGGGGTTGGCATTGATCTCCAGCACGCTCGGCTCTCCGGCGTGCACCCGGAAGTCGACCCTCGCGTAGCCGCGCAATCCGAAGAGCCGCCAGCAGGCATGGGCCAGCTCGCCGAGGTGAGCCAGCAGCGCAGCGTCCGTCGCGGGGAACTCGAAGCGGCGCAAGGTGTGGAGGGCCTCGAAGGAATCGTCCTCCCACTTGGCTGCGTAGCCGACGATGCGCGGCTTCCCGGTGGGCCACTTCTCGAACCTGATCTCCGCGGCCGGCAGGAGCTCGGCGTCACCGCCATCCTTCTCGAGCAGAGAGAGATTGAACTCGCGTCCCTCGATGAAGGCTTCCGCGAAGACCGGCCAGGGTGCCCTCGCCATGAGTTGACGCGCCTGCGCCTCACCGCGGACGACTGCAGCGTCGTCCACCCCGACGGATGCGTCCTCGCAGACCGGTTTCACGATGAAGCGTCCGGCCGGATCGGCGCGCACGGCGGCGTGACCGCCGCCGCTCTCGATCCAGGACGGCGTGGGCAGCCCTGCGCTGGCGAGCCTGCGCTTCGCGGCCAGCTTGTCCGTGGTCTCCAGGAAGACGGCCGCCGGCGCACCCGTGCACGGGATCCCGAGCGCTTCGCAGAGAGCGGGTGCCAGATGCGCGAGGCGGCCGGAACCCGCGAGGGACTCGACGAGGTTGAAGACCAGCCCCGGGCGCTGCTCCCGCAGCTGCCGTCGCGCCTGCCCGAGGTCGAGGTCCATGGCCAGGCGGGCACAGCCGTGGCCCGCGGCGCGAAGAGTCTTCTCGATGGCGGCGAGCTGGACCAGGGCATCGCGCTCGTCGATCCGCGCCTGCTCGCCGAGCTTTTCGTGAAGGAGGACGATCCTCAACTGGCGCTCGCGGCGTGCGCGGCGACGGAGGGTGGGCGGCGCAGCGGCGTGTCCGCGCGCGGCAGGCGTTCGGCCGCCGAGGCGACGATGACGCGGATCAGCTCCAGGTACGGCATCCCGATCGCGGTGCACAGGATCGGCAGGTCGGAGTGCTCGGGGTGGAGCCCGGGAAGCGGGTTGAGCTCGAGCACCTGTGGACGGCCCGCCGCGTCGAGGCGCAAGTCGACTCGGCCGGCGTCGCGCCCACCGAGGGCGCGCCAGGCGCGAAGCGCGATCTCCTCGCATTCGGAGGCGAACTCGCCCTTCGCGAGGCGGTACTCCACGAGCTCCTCGCATTGCTCCTTGTTGACGTAGCTGTAGCTGTGGGATTCGGCGCCCTCGCGCAGCGCGACCTCGAGAGTGCCCAGCACCCGCGCGCGCGCTCCCGTTCCCACGATCGAAGTGGTGACCTCGCGTCCGGGCAGAAACGGCTCGACGAGGGCGGGCTGCGCGTTCTGCTCGCGCACGCGTCGGCAGCGGGCGATCAGCTCGGCGCTCGTCGTCACGCGCGAGCCCGCGTCGATACCCTTTGCGGTGCCCTCGGCGACGGGCTTCACGAACAGGGGGAAGGCCAGGTCCATCGACTGCGCTTCCTCGTCGTTCGCGACGACCCGGAAGTCACTGGTCGGCACGCCGAGGTCTCGCAGCAGGCGCTTGGCCATGCCCTTGTGGAGGCTGAGCGCCGAGACCAGCGGGTCGGAGAACGTGTAGGGAATGCCATAGGCGTCGAGCAGTGCGGGAACTTCCGACTCGCGGCCGAAGCCGCGCATTCCCTCGGCGGTGTTGAACACGAGGTCCCAGTCGCCGCCTTCGAGCAGCCGGGCCATCAGGTCCGGAAGGTGGCCGATCCGTTCGGTCTGGTGGCCGAGTTGGCGGAGCGCGTCCGCGATGGCGTCGATGGTGCTCTCGCGGTCGAACTCGGCGGTCTCCTCGTCCCCGAAGCCCGAGGCGAGATAGGCCGCGCGCAGATCGTAGGTGAGTCCGATCTTCATCCGCGGACTCGCTGTGCCGTGCGCGATCGGCGGCGCTTGCGGCCGGTCGCCTTCGCCGCCGCGGCGTTGACCACCACCTCCTCGGCGACGTCGGGGTAACGCGAGATCTCTCCGGCGTAGTTACGGAGCAGCAGGTCACGGCCGTCGCGACCCACGACCATGTCGGGCGAGAGGGCGATCTTGCCGGCGCCGCCGGGCCCGTCCACCACGAAGGTGGGCGCGCCGTAGCCGGTGGTGTGCCCGCGCAGCCCAGCCACGATCTCGATCCCCCGGGCCACCGACGTGCGCAGGTGCTCGGAGCCGGAGATCGGGTCGCACTGGTAGAGGTAGTAGGGCCGGACCCGGATGCGCAGCAGCCCGTGCATCAGGCGCTTCATCACGTCGATGTCGTCGTTGACGCCGCGCAGGAGCACCGTCTGGCTGCCCAGCGGGATGCCGGCGTCGGCGAGGCGTGCACACGCCTCGGCAACCTCCGGCGTGATCTCGTCGGGGTGCTGGAAGTGGATGCTCATCCACAGCGGGTGGAAGCGCCGCAGCATCGTCGTGAGCGCCGGCGTGATCCGCATGGGGAGCACCACGGGGACCTTCGTTCCGATGCGCAGGAACTCGACGTGCGGGATCTTCCGCAGGCGGGTGAGCAGCCACTCGAGGCGCGCGTCTCCCAGGGTGAGAGGATCCCCACCCGAGATCAGTACATCGCGGATCTCCGGGTGGGCGGCCACGTAGTCGATGGCGGTCTGGAACTGGGCCTGGTTGAAGTGGAACTCCCCCGTGTGTCCCACCACTCGCGCGCGTGTGCAGTAGCGGCAGTAGGTCGCGCAGAAGTTGGTCACCAGGAACAGCACCCGGTCGGGGTAGCGGTGGACGAGGCCGGGTACGGGACTGTCGGCGTCCTCGCCGAGCGGGTCGTCGGCTTCGCCGTAGCCCCGCACCAGCTCGCCTGCGACGGGAATCATGGTGCGCCGGATCGGCTCCTCGGGGTCGTCCGGGTCCATCAGCGACGCGTAGTAGGGCGTGATCCCGACGGGCAGGCGGCCACCGATGCGCTCTATCGTGGCGCGCTCGCTGTCGGAGAGCGCCACGGAGCGCTGGAGGCTGGGGAGGTCGCGCAGGCGATTGCGCAGCTGCCAGCTCCAGTCGTTCCAGTTGGCGGACGTGGCCTCCGGAAAGTAGAGCGCCTGGAATCGCGCGGCGCGCTCCCCGATCGGGAACGCCGCGGGTTCTGGAACCGGCGCCGTCGGGCGGCGACCCGGGCCCGCCATCGAGGCGCTGGGCTGGGAAATCGGAACGGGTCGAGAAAGGGAGAGGGCCGAGGGGGGTTCCCCGTCAGCAGGTGCGGCATCCACTTCGTGGTTTACTCCTGGGCCGCCCGTTCCTCCAGGTGCCGGCGCATTTGCGGCCGACTCCAACTCGCCCGACGACCCGCCTCCCGGTGGCGCCTGGCGCTGGCTAGAACGTGGACAGCCCGAACTGCGGCACCAGATACCTCCGGCTTCGCCCGGTGTCAACGGGCGACCATCGTTGGGCTTCGCCCGGTGTCAACGGGCGACCATCGTTGCGACCGGAGTCGCCTGCCCCCTGGGCCCCGGTGGGAAGCCCCGCACAGATCGAAGCTCACTCAGTGGACGGAGAGAAGATCACTTCCTCGGCGACCCGCCCCGCCTCGGGCGCATCGGCCGCGCTCCGCGGCTCGCGATCAGGATGAGCGGAGTGTCGCTGGAGCGGATCACCCCGCGCACGCGGGGCCCGAGCAGGGGCCCGGCGCCGGGCCGCTGGACCATTCCCATCACCACGAGATCCGAGTCGGCGGCGTGACGCACGATCGCCTCGACGGGGTCCTCGGCCTCCTCGATCAGGACGTCGAACTGTCCATCGGCTTCGTTGCGGACGAGTGTGCGCACCTCGCGCTCGGCCCGGCGGCGGTCTTCCGGAGTCGTTCCCGGGGGCACAGTCCGCAGGAAGGAGATCTCGCACTCTTCCGTCCGCGAGAGGCTGGCCAGCAGGCGCGCCCGCAGGCGGCTGTGCTGACCCCGCCCTCCCAGGGGAACCAGGACGCGCCTGACCCGTGCGATCCGCCAGCGTCGCGCCGCGCGCAGGAGGACGACGTCCGCATCTACAACCCGGATGAGCCGCTCCAGGCCATCGGCGCCTCCCTCCGCCAGGTTGCTCGGCGCACCGAGCACCACGGTCTCGCAGCGGTGGAGACGCACGACCCGGGTGATCTCACTCCAGGGATCCGAGGCCACGGTGAAGAGCGTCTCCGTCGGCGTCGCCCGCTCGAAGCTCCGACGCAGGGATTCGCTGAGGATGGTCTCCGCGTCGCGCCAGGCGGGGTGTTCCTCTTCCTCTCCGAGAGCAGATTCCGGCAATGGGACGATCGAGAGCAGCATGACGCGCCCCGCGCCCGGAGTGCGGACCGTCGCCGCCACACCGACGAGGCCTGCGGCGCTCGAGGGATTCGCGATGGGCACCAGGACCAGCGGGCTGCGGCCACGCAGACGCGCGAGGTCCGGATCACGCGCCTCGGCGGTCGCGTCCGCAAGGCTCGCGCCCCGGGCCAGGACGGTGAAGTAGGCGAGGCCACCCACGCCGAGCCACAGGACGACGACGATCCCGGCCGGGGGTACCGCGACCGCCTGGAAGGCCGCGAGCGACAGGCAAAGGCCGCCTCCGAACAGGGGGAGCGTCGGGAAGCGACGGTCGCCCGAGCGTCGGCGCGCGAGAATGGCCGCCCAGTGGACGAGCGCAAACGAGATCAGGAAGATCAGGCTCGACGCCGCGCCCGCTGCAGAGACGTCGCCGATCGCGAGTACGACCGCGGCCAACATGGCCGCGGTCACTGCAACTGCGAGCGCTGGCGTTCCGCTCGCCCCACGAATGGCGCCCAGGCTGCGCGGAAGCGTGCGGTCCCGCGCCATCGTGAACGCAACGCGCGACGCTCCCAGCAGGTTCGCCCGGAGCGCGGACAACATCGAGAGGACACCCGCCCCGATTACGAGCCAGTAGCCGGTCACGCCGAGGAACTGCTCGGCGGCGACCGCGACGAGGCTCTCGGGGTGGGCGTCGGCCAGCTCGGTGATCGAGCCGCCGGGGGGCGCGCCGACCGTCGCGATCAGCGCGAGGAGGGGAATGTAGATCGCGAGTGCGATCGCGATCGAAAAGTACATCGCGCGCGGGATGTTTCGCTGGGGGTCGCGCACCTCGCCGCCCACCGCGGCGATCAGGT
>JAQBHB010000048.1:0-50941 GCA_032128115.1 Deltaproteobacteria bacterium
TTGCGCCGCGGACCATACAGCCTACGCCCTGCGAGTTCATGCTATCCGCGCGCTCCTGGCGCGTTCGCGCAAGCCGTGGCGCATGTCGAGCGCGTGTGTGCGCCGACGTTGCGACTGCCGCGCGTGCTTCAGGCGGCGCGGAAACCGCTGGTGGGTTGGGCGGGGGTTGGAGCGCGGATCGCCCGGAAACTCGCGACTGGCGCGGGGGTTGACTCCCACCCCTTCCGCCAGGCGCGACAAAACCCGCGCATGAACGACGAAGCCCGCGCATGAACGACAAAGCCCGCGCATAAACGACAAAGCCCGCAATTGCGAGCCTTGTGGCGAGCTTTGTGTGCGAGTAGGGCAGGCCAGCAGACTCAGTGCGCAACTGCCTCCTCGGGCGTCGGCGTCTTTTTCCCGGAACCACGCGATGCCTTGCGAAGCTTCTTGTAGAGCTCGGGTTGGGAAACCTTGAGGTACTCGATGACCTCGAAGTCTTCCTTCTTGACCTTGGAGAGGTCGACGCGCTCGACGTGGACGAGGCGCAGCAACTCGCGGACGGGCTTCGGCATGTCGCGCCCGCTCTCGTAGCGCGAGCCGCCGCTCTGGGTGACGCCGATCTTCGTCCAGAACTCTTGCTGGTTCAGACCAAGTCGGCGACGGATATCGCGCGGATTGATTGAAAAGTTGAAGAGCTTCATTGTCTGCACGGCTCCATTTCTTTTTCGGGGGCTTGAAGTCGAGTCATCCTAGCATGGGTCTTTCGGTAAACCGGCTGATTGAAAGGTCAAAAATCGTTAATTCATTCGTCCGCTGCAGCGCAGCATTTGCGGGGGTGCGTCGCTTCTTTCAGCTAGAATGCGAACTTTTGCGGAACCCGCATGGCCCTGATCGTCCAGAAGTTCGGTGGCACCTCGGTAGGCAGCGCCGAGCGCATCCGAAACGTTGCGTTGCGCGTCGCGAAATGGCGCGCGGCCGGGCATCAGGTCGCTGTGGTTTCATCTGCCATGGCCGGTGAGACCAATCGTCTGGTTGCACTCGCTCGGGAAATCCAGTCGACTCCGGATCACCGCGAGTTCGACGTCGTCGCATCCACCGGCGAGCAGGTCACGATCGGGTTGCTCGCGATGGCCCTCATCGAAATTGGTGTGAAGGCGCGCAGCTACACGGGCGCGCAGGTGAGAGTGCTGACCGACAGCGCTTTCACAAAGGCGCGCATCCTGGCGATCGACGAGGATCGGCTGCGTGCCGATCTGCAGGCCGGAATCGTTCCGGTCATCGCGGGATTCCAGGGGGTCGATGCCGGCGGCAACATCACCACGCTGGGGCGCGGCGGCTCGGACACCTCGGCCGTGGCGCTGGCCGCGGCGCTCAAGGCCGATGAATGCCAGATCTACACCGACGTGGACGGCGTCTACACGACCGACCCGCGTATCGTTCCCGAAGCACGTCGATTGAAGACCATCACCTTCGAGGAGATGCTCGAGATGGCGAGCCTCGGATCGAAGGTGCTGCAGATTCGCTCGGTCGAGTTCGCCGGGAAATCCCGTGTGAGGCTGCGCGTGCTTTCGAGCCTCACGCCCCCCGACATGCCGATCGACGCGGAGGCCGTCTCCGGCACGTTGATCACCTTCGAGGAAGACGAGAAAATGGAGCAGCCCAGCATCTCCGGTGTCGCGTTCAATCGCGATGAGGCGAAGATCACGGTGACCGGTGTGCCCGACCGCCCCGGCATCGCCTACGCAATCCTCGGCCCGATCGCCGATGCTAACGTGGACGTCGACATGATCATCCAGAACGCGAGCGTTCAGGGACATACCGATTTCTCGTTCACGGTGCACCGCAACGATTACGAGAAAGCGATGTCGATCGTGCGTGCGGTGGCGTCGAAGATCGGCGCCCGGGACGTGGTCGGTGACAACCGGATCTGCAAGGTCTCGATGGTCGGCGTCGGGATGCGATCGCATGTCGGCATCGCGAGCCAGATGTTCCGGACCCTTGCCGAGGAGGGGATCAACATCGAGATGATCTCGACTTCCGAGATCAAGATTTCAGTCGTGGTGGACGAGAAGTATCTGGAGCTCGCGGTGCGCGTGCTGCACCGCGCATTCGGTCTCGATCAGCCGCAGTGATCCGCTGAGGGCACGCAGGCCTATGCTATAGTTTCCGCGCAGCGCAGAATCAGGAGAGATGCCCGAGTGGCTGAAGGGGGCGCCCTGCTAAGGCGTTATACGGTTTACTCCGTATCGAGGGTTCGAATCCCTCTCTCTCCGCCAACGCGACGCAGCCCGCGCTTGCTGGCTTCGTTGTCTTGGGGCCTGGCGGCGCGCAGGCAGCAGAGACTAAAACATGGAAATCGGGACTATTACGATCGGCCTGGTAATCGCCGTAATCGCGGTGGTCGCGGTGGTCGCGGTGGTCGAGATGGTCGAGATGGTCGAGATGGGCTCTGGCCGACGGGGGATGCATGCGAATCCGAAATGCCATTCGAGATCCCGAGACGCTCGCCCGGACCGGAAATCGGGCACAGAGCCAGCCGATCCTGTGGGCGGTGGGGGGCGGGAAGGGTGGCGTCGGCAAGTCCGTCGTTACCGCCAACCTGGCCATCGCCATGGCCGCGCGTGGGCCGCGGGTCTGCGTGGTGGATCTCGACCTGGGCGGCGCCAACCAGCACACGCTGCTGGGGGTTCCCAGGCCGCCGCGAACCATTTCCCATTTCCTGACCGGCGAGGTCAAGAACCTGGCCGACACGGTTTGCCCCACCCCGGTTCCCGGCGTCACGCTGGTGAGCGGAGCTCGCGCCCTCATGGAGAGCGCGAATCCCCAGTATTCCCAGAAGCAGAAGATCCTGCGCCATCTCTCCCAGCTGGACGTGGATCATGTGATTCTCGATCTGGGCGCCGGGACGTCGTACAACGTGCTCGACTTCTTCCTGGCCGCTCAGCGCGGAATCCTGGTCACGGTGCCCGAGCCCACTTCGATCGAGAACACCTATCACTTCCTCAAGGCGGCGTTCTTCCGCTCACTCCGGGCGGTGGCGTGCCGCGAGCCCATGCGCAGCGCACTGGAAGAGGTGCTCCGGAATCGCCGGAACCGGCGCGCCCTCACTCCGCGACAGCTGATCGCCGCGGTGACGTCCGTCGACCCGGAGGCGGGCCGGCGTCTCGAGATCCGGGCCGGCATCTTCTCGCCCATGTTGGTGGTGAACCAGGCCACCAGGCTGGAGCACCACAGCGTGGGGCGTGAGATCGCCACCGCCTGCGACCTCTACCTGGGTACGCCCATCGACCTGTTGGGCAGCCTGGACCACGACGGCAGCGTTCCCGCCTCGGTGGCTCGGCAGCAGCCCGCCTTGCACCTGTTTCCCGGGTCGTCGTTCGCCAAGGGTCTGGACTCGATCGCCATGCGCCTGCTGCGCCAGAGCTGTTCGAGCCGCGGCGTACTCGCGACGCCGACGGGCACGCTGCGGCTCTCGACCACGGGCCTCCACAGCGAGGAAGAGCCCCGCTGGCGACGCAGGGCCGTGATGGCCGCGCCGGTTCCCAGGGGCGAGCTTCCCATCTTCGACCTGGAGAAGCCGGGCGGCTACCTGCGACGCTGCCGCGAACACCTGGGCCTGGGTCTGGCCGAGTTGACCCAGCGCACCCAGATCCGGCGCCTCGAACGCCTCGAGGAGGAGCGCTTCCACGAGCTTCCGCCCGAGCCCTACGTGCGCGGCTACGTGCTGCAGTACGCCCAGGCCCTGGGCATCCAGCAGGCCGAGGCCCTGACCAACAGCTTTCTGGCGCGGTACCGGGCCGCGGCGCGGTGCGACACCGTCTGAGCCGCGGGCTCAGGGCTTCGAGCCGCAGGCTCAGGGCTTCCGGAAGCGGCGTCGTTCGGCGCTGGCGCGCTCGCGTACGTTGCACCCCTCCAGGTGATCGTTCACCAGACCCATGGCTTGCATGAATGCGTACAGGGTGGTGGGACCCACGAACGACCAGCCCCGCTGCTTGAGGTCGCGGCAGAGGGCTCGCGACTCGGCGGACTCGGTGAGGCGGCGCACGGCGTCGTAGCCCATGCGACGCGGGCGCGAGCCGGGATCGGGCTCGAACTGCCAGACATAGCTGGCGATCGAGCCGTGCTCGTCCGCCAGATCGCAGGCGCGCCTGGCATTGGCGAGAGCCGATTCGATCTTGCCGCGGTGGCGCACGATGCCCGCGTCGGCCATCAGCCGCGCAACACTGCGCCGGTTGAAGCGCGCCATGGCTTCGAAGTCGAATCCGGCGAAGGCGCGCCGGAAGTTCTCCCGCTTGCGCAGGATGGTGAGCCAGCTGAGCCCCGACTGGAATCCCTCCAGGCAGATCTTCTCGAACAGCTGTACGTCGTCGGACACGGGCCGGCCCCACTCCTCGTCGTGGTATTCGCAGTAATCGGGGGCGTCGCCTGCCCACCAGCAGCGCCGGAGGCCGTCCGGACCGGTCGCGATGCCGTTGTTCGCGACCACGCGGCTCAGGCCTCGTCGGCCAGGTCCAGCAACCCGGACAGCCAGTGCAGGAGGTTCAGCAGGAACTGGGGGTTCTGGGCGGCCTCGGGTGCGTTCAGGCCCACCGGCGCCCCGTCCGCGTCGGCGTTCTGCACGCCGAAGAGCGCCGTCTCCCCGAAGACGGCGACCCGCCCGGGCCCGAAGCGCCGCGCAGCGGCCTGCCACCAGCCACCCGTTTGCATTCGCGGGGTGTCGGGAGGGAACTCCCAGGCGACGCGCGGCGAGAGCGAAACCGTGGAAGGGGGCATCACGAGCAGGGGCTGGAACGCAGGATCGGGGCGAAACGCGTGGCCGGCAAAAGTAGCCACGTGATCCACGCGCTCCTGCGGATTTCGACCATTGCTGATGGGGTGATCCGGAAGCCCACCCTCGGAGCGACGGAATACGGTTACCGTTGCGATCGCTGCCGCCGGAGATCCCAGCTCCTGCTCCCGGCGCTCGTCCATGGCAAAGCTGTTGTCGAAGCGGATGCCGAACTCGGCGGCCAGCTCCGAGGCAGCGCCGGCGAACGGCATATGGTCCGCCAGCAGCAGCAGCGCTCCTCCCTTTTGCACCCAGCTGCGCACTGCCTGGATCTCGTCCCTGGTGAAAGCCCTGGGCGTGGGCAGGGACCAGTGGGTGGCCTCGGGGGGTTCGCGCCGGCGATCGCTTTCCGCCAGGGCGTTGGCGACCACCAGGATCCGGGCGCGCCCCAGCGACTTCGCCGAGAACGGCTCGGAATGCGCCCGCACCTGGTAGCCGTCGCGGCGCGCGATCTGGGCAAATGACTGGTAGCGGCCGTCCAGGGTGTGGGTGTTGAAGTGGGCGTCGTCCACCAGCACGACCGGGCCGCCGGAGAACGGATAGGCGGGACGGGGGTTCGGCGGAGGAAGCCAGGGGCCGCCGCCGGGGTCGTCGCAGGCGAGTAGCCCGCTGCACGACAGAATGACGAGGATGTACGCGCGCAGCTCGAGACGCTCCCGGGTCCTGGGCCGTCGCCCAGCGCCCTCCGTGTCAGGGGGTAGCGTGCCGGATCGCCGGCAACGACGCCCGCGACTCGCGTGCGAGTCGACTCGGAGGCAGGTGCAGTGGTATCTCTCGGCCGCGATGGGGGATCGCTTGGAAACCGGCACGCGAACCGCAGTGGCCCTGGTGGTCATTCCCGCGGCGATCGCATTCTACGGCACCGGGGCCGTGGCTCTCGCCATCGCCGGCGCCACGGCCCGCTCCGTCCACCGCATGTACCTGGGTTTCTCGCGGTTCTGCCTTCGCGTCGCATCGACGCGGCTCGAGGTGCACGGCGCCGAGCACCTGGACACCGGCCGGTCGTATGTGGTGGTGGCGAACCACGCAAGCAATCTGGATCCCATGTGCGTTCTCGCAGGCCTGCCGGATCTCTGCATCCGCTTCGTGGTGAAGCGGCAGCTGATCTACATCCCGATCTTCGGCACGGCGCTGCGGCTCACCGGCAGCGTGGTGGTGCACCGCAGCCGCACGGGAGAAGACGTGGAGCGGATTCGCGATCGCATGGGCCAGCGCGCCCCCGAGGTCTCCGTGCTGTTCTTCGCCGAAGGCACGCGTTCGCGCGACGGGGCGTTGCACCCCTTCAAGATGGGTGCATTCGCGACGGCGCTCGGCAGCGGGCTGCCGCTGCTCCCGGTGGGCCTGGCGGGCAGCTTCCACGTGCTCACCCCCGGCACGCCGATCCTGCGCCGGGGTGCCGTGGTGCTCGAGGTCGGCGAGCCGATTTCCAGCGCGGACCTGGACTGGGAGGACCGCGGCGCCCTGCGCGACCGGGTCCACCGGGCGGTGGCGGAGCTGCGCACCCGGGCGCGTCAGCGTCTGCGCGACCAGGGCTGCGATCCCGGCGGCCCGGACTGATCCACCCGAGGCCTCGATTGTTCCACCCGGCTCGTGGCCCCGATTCGTCCCCCCAGGTCGAGCGTTGACCGGGGTGATGATTTCGACAAGACTGTCGAGAGCAGCGATTCCGCTCGTCGGACGCACATGCACGAGTTCGTAGACCCCCGGAGCGAGCGCTCCAGAAACTTCCTCTTCCGGATCCGTTGCAACTTCGCGGTAGCGAGCCCGTGAGTTCGCTGGCGCTGATGCGCTGGCTCGAGTCGGCGCCCCACCGCTACGACACCGGCATGCGTTGGCTCACCCTGGGCCGGGTGTCGCAGCTGCACGAGGCCCTGGCCCGGGCGGCCGCGTCCGAGCCGGGGATGCGCGTGCTGGAAATCGGGTGCGGCACGGGGGCGGTCACGGCGCGTCTGGTCGCCCGCGGCGCGCAGGTGACGGCGCTCGATCAGAACCCCGAGATGCTGGAACAGGCGCGTTCACGCCTGCCGGAGGCGTCGGTTACCTGGCTCGAGTGCACCGCGTCCGAGGTGGATTCGCTTCCCCGGGCGGGCTTCGACGCGGCCGTGGCGAGCCTCTGCCTTTCGGAGATGTCGTTGCAGGAACGCGCGTTCGTGCTGCGCGAGCTGGCTCAGCGGCTGCGGCCCGGCGGCTTGCTTGCGGTGGCCGACGAGGTGAAACCCGGCGCTGCCTGGCAGCGGGTGATCCACGCCATGCTGCGCGCGCCCCAGGCCCTGTTGGCGTGGGGGGTGGCCGGCTCGCTGTCGCGGCCGATTCCCGATCTGATCGCCGAGGTGCGTGCGGCCGGATTCGCTCCCCGCAGCGAGCAGCGCTGGTTGGGGGGGCGGCTTGCCGTGGTGACGGCCGTTGTCCGGGACGAGAGGTCGGTGTGACGCTCCGGGATCTGGCGCTGGAAATCGTGCAGACAATGTTTCGATTGCTGCCCTGGCCCACCGAGCCGGGCCTGCGCACCGTGGGGAATCCCGGGGATCTGAGCCCGGTGCTCATCACCGGAAACTACGACCTGACCGTTCGACGCGTGTTGCGGGCGCTGCGCGGTGTGGATGCGTGGCTGGTGGTCGCGCCTTCGGGAGGCATCAACGTGTGGTGTGCCGCCTCGGGAGGACACCTGTCCACCCATCAGGTCGTGACGGCCTTGAAGACCAGCGGCGTCGAGCAGCGGGTGCGCCACCGCCGGGCGATTCTTCCGCAGCTGGCGGCCACGGGAGTGCGGGCGCGCGACGTCTCCCGGCGATGCGGCTGGCGCATGCGCTTCGGACCCGTGCACGCCCGGGATCTCCCGCGATACCTGGCGAGCGACGCCGAGAAGACCGACGACATGCGCCACGTGAGCTTCGGCCCCATCGAGCGGCTCGAGATGGCGGCGACGTGGGCGGCCCCGATGGCTCTCCTTCTCGGGTTCGGGAGCGTGTGGTTCCAACCGGCGTGGAGCCTGCCCTTGATGGCGCTCTGCATCGCCCAGGCCGTGGCGGTCTTCGCGGGGTACGACAGCATCCCGGGGCCGCGGCGACTCGTGTTCGGGGGGGCTGCCCTTGCCGCATCCGTGGGGGTCGTGGCGATTTGCGGTGGCGGGTACGCGGCGTTGCTCGGCGCCGCGGTGGCGAGCGCCTTCGTCACGGCGGTACTCAGCTACGACTACGCGGGCTCGACTCCCATCGAGGGCGGCAGTCATTTCGAAGAAGCCGGCTGGCGGATCGCGTTGGACCTGGAACGCTGCCAGGGGGTCTACACCTGCTGGGAGGTCTGCCCGGAGGCCTGCTTCGTCAAGCGCGAGGACGTGCGCAAGATCGAGATGGCCTACGACGATCGCTGCATCCGCTGCGGGGCCTGCGTCGTGCAGTGTCCCATGGACGCCCTGGCGTTCGAGGACGCTCGGGGTCGCCGGGTCGAGCCCGACACGATCCGTCGCTACAAGCTCAATCTCCTGGGAAAGCGTTCCGTGGAGTCGCCCGCCGCCGACTGAGCCGCGTTCGTCAGTGTTCGTGGCGGTGGTGCAGATCGGGCCAGTGGGGATGTGAGTGCACCAGGGGCTCGTGCCGGTGCCAATGGGTGTGCCGCGTGTCTGGCGCGTGTTCCGGGTGGACGTGGTCGTGGTGCCCGTCGTCGTGACGGTGGCTGTGGATGTGTTCGATGGCCTCGTGGCCGTGCAGGTGGCTGTGGCGGGAGGACAGCAGCGCTGCCACGGACACCACCAGGATGGCGCCGGCAAACTGCTGCGGCGGCGACAGCGCCTCGCCCAGGATCAACAGCGACAGGCTCGCTCCGAAGAAGGGAGCCAGGGCGAACAGGCCCTGGGCCCGGGTGGCGCCCAGCTGCTGGGCCGACGCGATGTAGAGTGAAATGCTGACCCCGTAGGACAGGGCGCCCACGCACAGGGCGGCGGCGAGGGTGGCCGGCGAGAGGGTGAGCGGCGCCACGGTGGCGCCGATGGCCAGGTTCACGCAGCCGGCGACAGCGCCCTTCCAGAGTGTGGATCGCTCCGGCGTGACGCCGTCGATCTGGGCGGTCAGGTGGTTGTCGAAACCCCAGCAGATGCAGCCGGCGGCCACCAGCAGCCCCGCCGCTGCCCCGGGCCAGCCGCCTCCGCTGGAGAGCAGGACGCCGGCGGCCACGATGCCGGCAACGCCCAGCCAGCCCGCCCGTGCCAGGGGCTCGCGAAACACCGCGACCCCCAGGGCGGCGGTGGCCGCCATTTCCAGGTTCAGGATCAGCGACACCGAGGCGGCGCTGGCCCGCTGCAGTCCCATCAGGAGCAGCACCGGTCCGACGATGCCACCCAGGATCACGGCGCCTGCCAGGCGGCGGCGGTTGGCGAGGTCGAGTCGGGCGCGCGGCTCGCGCCGGCGCGCCATCATGGTCAGGGGCGCCACGCCCAGTGCCGCGCCCAGGTAGAGCAGGCCCGCCAGTTGGAACGGTGACAGGTCTGCGAGCAGAAGCTTGCTGGCCGGGGTGGAGGCCCCGAAGAGCAGGGCAGAGACGAGCGCCAGGAGGATGCCGTTCATCCGCGTCTCCCGGCGGAGGCGGGCTTCAGCGGCGATCGGCGCAGCGGGCCGCGGCGCTTCCGATGCGCACCATTCGCAGATCTCCGAAGGGCGTCCCGATTCCGCTGTTGAGGACCATGGCCACGGCGAGCTTGCGATCCGGATCGGCCCAGGCGCCGGAGCCCCCGAACCCGAAATGTCCGAAGCCGGAGGGCACCTTGGCGCGCATCGTGGGCACGCGGTGGTAGCCCAGTCGCCAGTGCATGGGGAATGGAATCACGCGACCGATCCCGCGGTTCTGGACCTCGGTGGCTCGGCGCAGGGTCTTCCGCGACAGCAGACGCACGCCGTCCAGGGCTCCCCCGTTGGCGAGTGCCGCGTAGAGCTTCGCCAGGGACCGGGCGCTGAAGGTGCCGTTGGCCGCGGGGATCGGGACTGACACGAACTCGTCCGAGTCGAAGTCCACTCCTTCCATGTCGCGCGGAACCATGGCAGCGGCCAGTTGTGACAGATCCAGCGGCGCGCGCGTGAATCGGAGAGCGCGGTGCAGGGGCCCGGCAAGCTTCTCCACGCGGCGCTGGTCCGGCGCCCAGCGCGGGAGACCGAGCAGGGCGGCGTTTGCCTTGCGGTGTCGCTGATCCTCCGGGAGTCCGATGTACAGGCCGTCGAGGTCGAGAGGTTTTGCGATCTCGGTGGCGAGTGCTTCCTGGAACGACATGCCGCTGGTGCGCTGGATCAGCTCGCCGACGAGCCATCCCCAGGTGAACGCGTGGTATCCGTGGGCGGCTCCCGGCTCGTGGGCCGGAAGGCTGTCGGCCAGCGCCTCGGTCATGTAGTTCCAGTCGAGGATGCGCTGGCCGCAGTCGACCATGCTTCGGATTCCGTAGAGACCCGCCTCGTGACACAGCACGTGGCGAACGGTGATGCGTTCCTTGCCGTTGTTCGCGAACTCCGGCCAGTGATCCGCCACGAGATCGTCGTAATCCAGCAGGCCCCGGTCCACCAGGATGTGGAGCAGGGTGGCGGCCACGCCCTTGCTGGTGGAGTAGGAGAGGGAGAGCGTATCGGCTTCCCAGGGTGTCCCCGCGTCGTCACGCGTGCCGCCCCACAGGTCGACCACCAGCTTGCCGCGGTGATACACGCAGACGGCGGCGCCGCCGGGCCGCGAGCGGGGGATCTGCCCGGCGAAGATCCTGGCGAGCGCCTGGAAGTCCGGGTGGACGTAACCGTTTACGGGGCTCTGCTTCGCCATGTCAGCGCGAAATCGCCCAGGCGTGCGGCTCAGCGCCGCATGGGCCATCCGAGTTCGTAGCGTCGGGCGCATCTGAGCCACTATGACTTCCGAGTCGAGATAAGCAGCCAGGGGGGAGTCTCAGTGTAACCCGCTCGGCGTTTCGCAGCTTCTCCCTGGTAGTTGCCATCACGGCCATGGGGGGCGGCAATCTGCCCCATTCTGGCCACCCTGGGACGTATCGGATGGGCGCGGCCGCGCACTGAGAGTCAAGTGCCCGGCGCCGGGGCCCGCCGGGAGTCGGATCCCTGCCTCCGGGCCCGAGCCGGCCGGCTTCCGGCGCCTCGCACCGGATTTGGCCAACCCCTATGGTTGGCGCGTGCGGCTTCGCTACGACGAACAGACCGAGGCCTTTCGCCGGGAGCTTCGCGGCTGGCTGCTCGAGAACCAGCCCGACCCGGACGAGATGCGGCGCGAGCCGTGGCTCTCGTCGGCTCACCTGACCCCGTGGGCGCGCGAGTGGCAGCGCCGGCTGTTCGACGCCGGCTGGCTGGTGCCGGGGTGGCCCCCGGAACTCGGCGGCCGGAACGCGACGCCCATCCAGCAGCTGGTGTACTTCGAGGAGTTCGCCCGCATTCCCGCCATGCGCTCCTACAACGTGCAGGGCCTCACGATCATCGCGCCCTCGATCCGCGACTACGGAAACGAGGCGCAGCTCGAGGGCTACCTGCTGCCCACCCTGCGCGGCGAGGTGTCGTGGTGTCTGGGCATGAGTGAGCCGGGGGCGGGCAGCGATCTCGCCGGGCTCGCAACGCGCGCGATCCTGGAAGACGACACCTTCGTGGTGAACGGGCAGAAGGTCTGGACCTCGGGAGCCGCGCATGCGGACTTCTGCTTCTGCTTCGTGCGCACGGATCCGGAGGCCCCGAAGCACCGGGGCATCAGCGTGTTGATCCTGGACATGCAGACTCCCGGAATCCAGGTGCGACCACTTCCCGAACTCACGGACCCTGCGCGTGCTGACTTCAACGAGGTGTTCTTCGAGAACGTGGAGGTCCCTCGTGAGAACCTGGTGGGCGAATTGAACTGCGGATGGTCCATCACCACCGGCTCCCTGGCCCACGAACGGGGCATGCTCTGGACCAGCCAGGTGGCGCGTCTGGAGCAGAAGATCGACGACCTGATCGGCATGGGCGACCGACCGGCGCCGGGGGGCGGACGCCTGGGCGACGACCCGCGTTTTCGGGATCAGGTGGCGGCGCTCTACGTGGAGAGCCAGGCGCTCAAGTTCATGGGCTACCGCGGCTTTGCCAAGGTGGCGCGCGGGCGTGCCTCGCCTGAGCACTCGGTGATGAAGCTCCTGGGGAGCGAACTCGAGCAGCGGCTGTGCCTGACGGCCATGGAGGCTCTCGGCCCGGCGGGTCTCGACGTGGCCTTCGAGCGCCACGCGTACGACGAAACCGAGGGCGCGCCGCCGTGGGCGCGTCAGTACCTCTACACCTTCGGCAACACGATCGCTGGAGGAACCTCGGAAATCCAGCGCAACATCATCGCCCAGCGCGTACTCGGACTGCCTCGCAGCTAGAACGTAGAGCGGGGACGGGGTTGACTATTGACTTTTTGACGGGAACGACGGCTTCGCGGACACGGCGCCCAAAAAGTCAATAGTCAACCCCGTCCCCGTCTTCCTAGATCCCGAGTGCGTCCGCGATGCGCATGCGGTGGAAGGCGCTGGTGCCCAGCAGGGCTTCGCCGGTCTTGGCGCGCTTGACGAACAGGTGGACGTCGTGTTCCCAGGTGAAGCCGATGCCACCGTGGATCTGGATGCCTTCCTTGGCCAGCATGCGCTGGCAATCTCCGGCGGCCACCTTGGCCATGCTCGCGGCCAGCGCGCGGCGCTCGTCGTCTTCGGCGATGGCCATGGCGGCGAAATAGCCCGTCTCCCGCGCTTTTTCGATGGCGGCGAACATGTCTGCGAATTTGTGTTGGATTGCCTGGAAGGAGCCGATGGGACGCCCGAACTGTTCCCGGTGCTTCGCGTACTCGAGAGTGATGTCGAACAGGCGTTGGCAGGTTCCCACCGTCTCCAGGGCGATCGCGACGGTGGCCTCTTCCAGGGCGCGTGTCAGCGCCGGCGCGCACGCGCCCGGGATTCCCAGCACGCGGTCGGCGGCGACCCGCACCTCGTCGAACTCGAGCGTCGCGATCGGCCGGGTGGCGTCCAGGCTCTCCAGTCGCTCGCACTTGGCGGCGCTTCCGGGCACCACGAACAACCCGACGCCGTCGCCCTGGTCCACGTGGGCGGACACTGCGATCTCGTCGGCCGCGTCGCCGTCCATTACGAAGGGCCGCACCCCCTGCAGGATCCAGTCGTTGCCATCGCGGCGGGCGCATACGGCGTCGTCGCCGGGCAGGCAGCTGCCGGCGGAGTTCGCCGCAGCCAGGGCGCCCGCGGCGTGGCCCGCCACGGTTGCCCCCAGGAATCGCTCGTGCTGTTCGTCGTTGCCCGCCTCGCGCACGGCGGGAACGAATTGGGTGACGGTGGCCAGGAAGGGCCCTGGCGCCAGGGCGCGACCGTGCTCCTCCACCACCAGGGCGAGCTCCACGAACCCCAGGCCGAGTCCGCCGAAGCGCTCGGGCACCGCGATGCCGGCCCAACCCAACTCGGTGGCGCTTCGCCACGGCTGATCCGCGACCGTCCCCTTCTCCACGCGCTCGCGCACCAGGGCGAGCGGGCACTCCTGCTCGAGGACCGAGCGCACCGAGCTGCGCAGCTCTTCCTGGTCGTCGCTGATGTCGAAGTCCATGGCCGGTGCCCATCCTATCCCAGTTCGTATCCGCAACCCGCGCTAGCCTGGGAGCCATGGCGGGGGAATACGCCGCGCGCACGCCTGGCCGTGGCCCCGGAGCCCGGACTTCCGGTTCCGAGGACTGGGGCGTGGTGCTGACGGAGCTGGTCGAGGGCGACCGGGTGGCCTTCCTCCAGTTCAACCGGCTGGTGACGGGCTTCCTGGCCCAGCTTCGCGCCTACGACTTCCGCGACGAATGGGACGACCTGCGCCAGGAGGTGCTGATCTCGGTGGTCGCAAACGCTCGCGCCGGAAGGCTTCGCGACCCGAAGGCCTTCGTGGGATACGTGAAGATCATCACGCGCAACAAGTTCATGGATCGTCTCAAGCGGCAGCTTCGCCACTCGGAGAAGGAGACGCTGCCCTGGGACGACGAGACCGCGCGCGCGGCCGCCGTTTCCGAAGGGCGCGTCGACGACGCGCCGTCGGACGCGTGGTCGGAGGTACGCGAGCTTCCCGAAGACGAGCAGCGGATCCTGGAGGGGCTCTATGTAGAGGGCAAGACCTACCAGGAGGTGAGTGACGACACCGGGATCCCATTGGGGACGCTGAAGCGGCGTCTGCGCGCGAGCCTGACGGAGCTGCGCAGCCGGCTCTCGGGGGAGAAGGGCCGGTGATCCGATGACGGCCGATTGCAAGACCTACCTTCCGGGGGCCGGAATCTCCGGAGAGCGGGAGTGCGCATGAGCTGCCGCCGGGCGTTCGAGATCGACCTGGCCGGGTTCCTGGAGGATTCGCGGGCGGACGCGTTTGCCGATTTCCGGGATCACTACCCGCGCTGCCCGGAGTGCTCGGCGGAGCTGGGAGCCTGGAGCGAACTCGAGTTGCAGCTGCGCGCGAGGGGCCTTGCCCAGCATCCCGACCCGGAACATCTGGCCCGCTTCCCCGGCGGCGTGGACGCGCACGAGCGCGCCCGGGTCGAGCGCCACCTGGCGGACTGCGCCGCCTGCCGCGACGAGCTGCGCGGCCTCGAGGCCTTCGTGCCCGCGAGCCTTCCCGGCGCGAGCGCCCGGGCGGGGGCGACGAGCGGCAGCCGCGTGCGCGCCGGGTGGGCTCAGCTGGGTCGCCTGGCCTGGAGCCCCGGCTTCGCCTACGCGGCGCTGGCACTGGTGTTGATTCCCACGATCTACGACGCGCTGGATTCGGAGCCTGTGGTGTTCTCGGACTCGTGGTCGCCGAGCGTGCAGAGCGAGATGGGCGTGCCGGCGTTCGGTGCCAAGGACGACGTGGAACAACGCATACGCGCGGCCCGAAAGCCCGCGGCGCGGGCGCCGGCCCCGGCGCGCGAGCTCGCGGAAATGAAGCTCGAGTCCGCGCCTGCAGCGGTGGAGGAGCTCCGCTTGGCTGCCGATCTCGACCTGCAAGAGAGCGAAGCCCGGGCTGCGGGTGCAGGCATCGCCCGCCCGGAGCCGCCGAGCCCCATGCAAAACGCCGCGCCGGTCGCCGGGTATGCCGCCCCGGCGCACAAGGAGCTTCGCACCGACGCGCCCGGGGCGGGCCTTCTGTCCAGGTCGAGTGCACTGGGTAGGTCGTCGCCGGAGCCGGTTCGCCTGAGCGAGGACAGCCCGGTGGAGATCGACGCGGCGATCGCCGCACGCGGTTTCCGGTTGACGGCGCCGCTTCCGCGCGGCCTCGCTTCCGGCGAGATCGAGATCCGCGTGAGCGACGCCGCGTCGCGTCGCGAGCTGCTGGAACGGATTCGGATCGCTCCGGGGCAGACACAGGCCGAACTCGAGGTCCCCGCGCGTTGGATGGTTGCGGGGACCTATCTGGTGACGATTCGCGAACTCCGCGCGCCGGAGGACGAAGTTTCCCCGGCGGTCTACGTGCTGCGGCTCGTGAATCGCGCTCCCTGAGCGCCTGGTCGTCCTCGTACGGGAACGACACTTGAGTGGGAAACCCGGACGTTGGATTCAGGGTCGTTCGGCCGCTTCCCGGGGCGGCTGGTCCGGGATCTCGAGATCCCGGAGGATCTCGACGGTCTCGGGCGTCAGGGTCGCGATCTCGACCCCGCTCACGTGCATGGCGGTATTGAGCGAATTCTGGGAGTTCTCGGCGTCAACCACGGGAAGGATCTGCGGGCTGCGCGGGGCGGGCTTCGGCCGGACTGCGCGTTCGGCCAGGATCGGCCCGGCGCTCGCGGCGCCCGCGCTGCCGATCATTCCCAGGACGGCAAGTGCAACCAAGATGCGCATCACGGCCATGAGCCTCCCACTCACCTGTCGGACCTATCGGCTCGGGGGCTCGCCCGATGAAGCACGGTCCCGTGATGGGCTCCCCCCATGGCCGACTGCGCCGAGGTCGAAGACGCGCGAAAGCTTCCGGGCCTGCGCCTGGCGCTCACGGCCGGGAGGGGGCCGGGCCCTGGGGCATCGCCTGACCGCCTTGGACCCCGCCCTGCTGGAGCATCGAGACGGCACGTACCAGAACCATCTGGAGTTGGCGGTCGACGTGTGAGATTCTGTGGCCCGGTTCGGAAAAGGAGTTTCGCATGCGCAAGTTCATCCTGCCGGTCACCCTCGCCAGCCTGACCCTCGGCTGCTCCACGGCCCTTCCGCCCGAGCGGCCCGTGCCGACCTCGCCCTTCGCGTTCGCTGCCAACGAACGGCTGGCCGTGGACTACGTCTACATCCTCACCGATGGGTCGGGCACCATGTGGGCCGAGAAGACCTTCCCGGCCGCCAAGGCCCAGACCCAGGCGTTCGTGGCCGCCATGCCCGAAGGCGACTACTCGGCCGCGGCGGTGGGCTTCGGGGGCGACGATCGCGCCGTGGCGCCGCTGCTGCGCTTCGATCGCGCCGAGCTCGTCGCCGAGGCGGATGCCCTGAGCGTGATGGGTGCTCTCGATGGCCGCGGCGGACTGACCCCCCTGCACGACGTGTTCGGCGAGGTCGCCGCGTCCCTGGAGGGCAGGGCCGGCGACGTGGCGATCGTGCTGTTCAGCGACGGCCAGCCGGACCAACCCGAACTCGCCATGGCGACGGCGGCGATTCTGACCGAGACCCAGCCCGGCAGTGTCTGCTTCCACAGCGTGCAGGCGGGCAGCGATCCGGAGGGCGAAGCCTTCCTGCGCGGCCTCGCCGCACTGGACGATTGCGGCAGCTTCCGCACTGGCGGCGATCTGGAAACGCCGAGTCAGTTCAGCGTCTTCTCGCGCCAGGTCTTCGCCGGAGAGCTTCCGCCGGTGGGAGCCGGCGATCCCTGCACCGGCAATCTGCGCCTTCCGGACGTGGAGTTCGAATTCGATCGCGACCGGCTCACACCCGAGAGCGAACAGATCCTGGGCCGAGCGGCCAGTCGGCTGGCGGAGTGCGAAATGATGCCGATCCAGGTCGACGGGTACACCGATTCCGTCGGAGCGCCCGAGTACAACCTGGGTCTCTCGGAGCGTCGCGCCGAGTCGGCGCGCCGATTCCTGATCCAACAGGGCATCGAACCCGATCGTCTCACGACCCGCGGCTTCGGCTCGAACGACCCGCTGGCGCCCAACGACACGCCGGAGGGTCGCGCTGCCAACCGCCGGGTCGAGTTGCACCCTCGCTAGCGCGAGGTGCGATTCGCGGCGCGGCGGTGGAACGCGAGATCCTGATCACGGGCATCGGAGGTCAGGGTGTCCAGCTCGGGGCGAAGCTCCTGGCGCGCGCTGCGGCGCTGGAGGGCCGGGACGTCCTGATGTTCGGCTTCTACGGCGGCGCCATGAGGGGTGGCAATACCGAATCCAGCCTGGTGGTGGCAGACGTTGCGATTACGTCGCCGCCGATCCTGGCGCGCGCGTGGTCGGCGATCGCCATGCACCACGAGTTCTGGGAGCCCATGCGAGCGAAGCTTCAGCCGGGCTCGGTGGTGGTGGTGAACTCGAGCCTCTTCGAAGGCGAGCTCGATCGCGACGCCCATCGGGTCTTCGAGATTCCCGCCAACCGGGTGGCTTCCGACCTGGGAAGCCCGCTGGCTGCGTCCATGGTGTTGATCGGCGCCTACGCCGGGCTGACCGGACTGGTGGCCTTCGAGTCCCTGGCCGCCGTCATGGAGGGGACCCTGCCGCCCTACCGGCGACAGCACGCGCCCACCAACGTGAAGGCCCTGCGGGCGGGCTTCGATGGGGTGCCCCATGGAGAGGTGCCCGCGTGGGAGACGCCGGCGTGAGCGACGCGGGCCTTCTGAGCCGTGGCACCGTCACGATCGCCCGCGAGCGCTGCAAGGGCTGCGAGTTGTGCATCCCCGCCTGCCCGCCCGGCGTGCTCGAGATGTCCAGCCAGGCGAACGGCGAGGTGAACGAAATGGGTTTCCGTTATCCGGAGCTCCGACCCGGGTGCACGGGCTGCAGTGCCTGTCTGCTGGTCTGCCCGGATTTCGTCTTCGAGGTCTACCGCTACGAGACGCCGGTGGATCACGAGGTCTCCCCGTGACGCGGCACCTGATGGAGGGGAGCGAGGCCATCGCCACATCCGCCCTGGCTGCGGGCTGCCGCTTCTTCGCCGGCTACCCCATGACGCCGTTCACCGAGGTGCTCGAGAGCTTCGCCACCCAGCTGCCCGGGGTCGGCGGAACCTGCATCAACGCCGAGAGCGAGATCGAGGCCGTGGGCATGGCCTGGGGCGCGGCGGCCACGGGCGCGCGCGCCGCCACCGGCTCCACGGGCCAGGGACTCAGCTTGATGCAGGAGTCGCTGTCGGAGATCACCCGCGCCGAACTTCCCCTTGTGGTGTTCAACATGGCGCGGGGCCAGGCGGACTACTACCAGGCTACTCGCGGCGGAGGCCACGGCGACTATCGGCAGATTGCCCTGGCTCCCATGGACATTCGCGAAGCCGTCGAGCTGACCCAGGTGGCCTTCGATCTGGCCGACCGCTGGCGCAATCCCGTGCTCGTGTACGGCGACTACGTGCTGGCCCACACCTCCGAGGCGGTGGACGTGTCGCCGCTTTCGTTCGAGGCGTTGCCCGACAAGGACTGGGCGGTGGACGGTAGCCTGGGCGGAACCGGACGCGCGCGCGCCGTGACCCCCCTGGGTATCCAGAAGGGCAGGAGCGACATCGATCCCCAGGCCGACTGGACGCGGTTGCAGGCGAAGCACGACCACATGGAACGCGACGAGGTCCGCTACGAGGCCGTGTTGCTCGAGGATGCGGAGCTGGTGGTGGTGGCGTTCGGAACCGCCGCCCGCTTCGCGCGCTTCGCTGTACACGAGCTGCGACAGCAGGGCGTGCGCGTGGGTCTGTTGCGCCCCATCACCCTGTGGCCCTTCCCCCGTGAGGCCGTGGCCGCCGCCGCCGACGGAGCGCGTGTGGTAGCGGTGTTCGAGCTCAACGCGGGTCAGATGATCGACGACGTGCGGATCAGCGTGCTCGGCCGCGCCCCAGTGGTTTCCATCGGAGGCATCTCCACCGACAATGCCGGTTTTGGTGTGGGCGCCCTGCTCGACACCCGGGTGATTCGCGAACGCATCGAACGCGCTCTGAAGGAAGCTCCCGTATGAGTCGTGGCCCCGTGCTTCCCACTTCGGCGCCGCCGGAGCAGCCCGCCCGCAAGGTGGGCGACACCAAGCCTGGTCTGTTGCTCAGCGAGCACCACCATATGTGCCCCGGATGCGGCGAGCCGCTGGTGGTGCGCATGCTGCTCGATGCCCTCGAAGAACTCGGTGTCGCCGAGCGCACCATCGGCGTGGTGGGCATCGGCTGCTACACGAGCTTCGCAGGCCTTCTGGACGTGGACCTGATTCAGGCGCTCCATGGCCGGGCCCCGTCAGTGGCCACGGGCGCCAAGCGCATGCGGCCCGACTCGCTGGTCTTCACGCTCCAGGGCGACGGCGACATGGTGAACGAGGGCTTGCAGGAAGTGATCCACACGGCGGCCAGGGGCGAGTCGGTCACCTGCGTCCTGCTCAACAACGGAGTGTTCGGCGAGACCGGGGGACACATGACGGCGACCACGGTGCTTGGCCAGCGCACCAAGAACACCCTGGACGGCCGGGATGCGAGCTACCACGGCTTCCCCATCCGGATCGGGGAGCTGCTGGCCCAGCTCGAGGGCACTACCTACGCGGCTCGCGGCTCCGTCCACGACGCGGCCGGCGTGGCGGGCGTGCGGCGGATGCTCAAGCGCGCATTCGAGACGCAGCTGGCCCATGCGGGCTTCTCATTCGTCGAGGTGCTCACCATGTGCCCCACCGGGTGGTTCGTTCCCACGGCGGAAGGCCCCGGCTACATGAACGAGGTGCTTGGCGCGGTCCACGTAACCGGAGAGCTCAAGGTGGACGGCCAACGGGTGGAGCCCCAGGGCAAGCGCCTGGAGGGCTGACGCCCTCGCGCTGGTCATCCCCACGGGGATTTCCGCTGCTGGAGAAGGGCCCCCTTTCCGCGCTCGAAACCCTTCATCCCTGTGCGACGGGGAGTCGATGAAGGGGCGAGATGCACGCTCATGACGCCCAGGAGGAGGCGCTCGTTCTGGTCGTGAGTCCGGACGAGGGTCGCCGCGACGCCCTTCGCGCGAGCCTCGACGCTCGAGGCATCGCCGTTGTGGAATCCGTGGGCGACGACCACGCCTTCGCCTGCTACAAACGCCGGCGTCCGCACCTGGTGCTGTTGGAGGCGGCGAACCTGTCGCTCTGCCAGCGGCTCCGCGAAAGCGGCAACGCCGCCCGGGTTCCCGTGATCGCCCTGGTTCCCGGCAACGATCCGGACTCCATCGAGCAGGCCTATTCTGCCGGCGCGACCGACGTTTTCGACCTGGCCGAGCCGGCCGTCTTCACAGCCCAGCGTATCTGCCACCTGATGAAAGCGAATCACAGGTTCGAGACGATCAGCAACAGCCTGGATTCCCTGGCCGCTGCCCAACGCATCGCCCGGGTGGGCAGCTGGGAGTGGAACACGGAGACGGGCGAGATGCAGTGGTCCGACGAGATGTTCCGGATCCTGGGCATCGACCCGGACGGAAGCAAGACGGACTTCGATCGTCTGTGTGGCCTGGTGCACCCGGACGACCAGGATGGCTTCCAGCAACAGATCCGAGAAGGCCTGATTGCTGAAGGTTCGTTCTGTGTGGAGCACCGGCTGCTGCTCGCCGCCGACGAGATCCGCCACGTGAACCAACGCGGCGAGGTGTTGCGGCAGGACCGGCGTCCCGGGCTCCATGCCACTGGAGTGATCCAGGACGTGACCGATCAGCGCCAGACCCAGGACAAAATGCAGTATCTGGCGAACTACGACGCGCTCACGGGTCTCGCCAATCGCCGCCTTTTCAAGGAGAGGCTGGCCCTTGCCATCGCCGGGGCCGAGGCGAAGGGCCACTCCATGGCGCTGCTCTTCATGGATCTCGACCGCTTCAAGCGCATCAACGACACCCTGGGTCACAGCGCCGGCGACGAGCTGCTGCGAACCGTGGCCGACCGGCTGCGCATGCACGTGCGAGGCTCCGACCTGGTGGGTCGCCAGAAGGCGGGAAACCATGACACCGATCCCGCCGTGTCGCGCCTCGGCGGCGACGAGTTCACCGTGCTGCTCTCGAAGGTGGGAGACCCGTCAGAAGCGGGCGAGGTGGCGGCGCGGATCCTCGAGAAGCTGCCCGAGCCCATCATCGTGGAGGGCCACACCATCTCGCCCTCGGGCAGCATCGGAATCGCGGTGTACCCCATGGACGGCGAAGACGATGAAACGCTGCTCAAGAATGCCGACATCGCCATGTACCACGCCAAGCAGCAGCGGCAGAACAGCTACCACTTCTTCTCTTCGGCCATGAATGCGACGCTGCTCCGAAAGCTCACCCTGGAGAGCCGCCTGCGCGAGGCCCTGCCCCGGGACGAGCTCCACATCCACTACCAGCCGCGGGTCGAGTTCGCGACCGACAAGGTCATCGGCATGGAGGCGCTGCTGCGCTGGAATCATCCGGAGCTGGGTGTGGTATCGCCCCGCGAGTTCATCCCGGTGACGGAAGAGGCGGGTCTCATCACCCAGATCGGGCGCTGGGTACTGATGGCCGCGTGTACCCAGGCCAAGCAGTGGCAGAACGAGGGCTACGAGCGCATCCTGCTGTCGGTGAACGTGTCGGCGCGACAGTTCGCCCATAACGACGTCACGGACGCGGTGGCTGCGGCCCTGCAGAGCAGCGGCCTGGATCCCCACGATCTCGAGCTGGAGATCACCGAGAGCGTCATGATTCGCGACGACGACGCCACCCTGGTCACCCTGCGCGACCTGCGTTCCATGGGCGTGCGCATCTCCCTGGACGACTTCGGCACCGGCTACTCGTCGCTGAGCTACATCACCCGCTTCCCGCTGGACACGCTGAAGATGGACAAGAACTTCATCCGCGACGTGGCCACGGACCCGTGCGCCCAGGGTGTGGTCAGTGCCGTGATCAACATGGCCCACAGCCTGAACCTGAGTGTGGTGGCCGAGGGCGTGGACGAGGCGGAGCAGGCCAAGGTCCTGCGCCTCCAGAAATGCGACGAGATGCAGGGCTTCCTGTTCAGCGGCGCCCTGCCGCCAGACGAGTTCGTGCGCTTCCTCAGGCGCCCTGGCACGGTCTCCGTGGGCATCCTGTAGACAGACCGCACTCGCCTGCGATCCTGCTTCCGACAGCGTTCGCCCGGGACCCGTCCAGCGTTCGCCCGGGACCCGTCCAGAACTGGACAAGAGACCGCGGTCGGCTGCATAATGGACAGCTGACACACCGTCAGAAACGCCGCCGACCCGGTGCCAGCATCGAGCGGGCCGAGCGGGCCGAGCGGGCCGAGCGGCCGAGCGGGCCGGGCGGGTAGGACGGGACGTGCGGGGAGCAGTCCATGGCCGTGCAGACCGAGTCCACGGCTCCCCTGCACCGGGACGCTTTAGGGGACATCGATCCGGTCACCGTCGAGGTGATCCGGGGCGGCATGGAGACGGTGGCCTACGAGATGGCCACCCACGTCTCCCTCACTGCCACCACGCCGATCCTGAACCAGTCCAACGAGCGCAACGCCACCATCCTGGATGGACGCGGCGCCCTGGGCGCGCTCTCGGTGGGAATCCCCCAGTTCATGCTCTCGTCGACCTTGCCCGTGCGCTTCGCCCTGGAGTTCTTCGCCGATGAAGGCCTGAACGACGGCGACGTGCTTGTGGCCAACGATCCCTACCACGGCGGCGGCCACCTGCCGGACTACAACGTCTTTGCTCCCGTGGTGGTGGACGATGAGCTGGTGCTGATCGCGTCGATCCAGTGCCATCACGCCGACACCGGTGGCGGCATGCCGGGTGGCTACAACGCCGAGGCCATCGACATCTGGGCCGAGGGCGTGCGCTTCCCCGCCGTCAAGATCTACGACCGGGGCGTGGAGCGTCGCGACATCACCTACATGCTCAAGGTGAACAACCGCACACCCACGTTCATTGGCGACCTGCGTGCGCAGGTGGGCGCCGCCCAACTGGGCGTGCTGCGACTCAAGGACATCATCAAACGATACGGTGTCGAGGCGGTCAAGGCCGCCGTGGATCACTCGATCGCCTATGCCGCGCGCCGCTTCCGGGAGGAGGTGTCGTTGTGGCCGGATGGCGAGTACGAGGCCGATTGCTACGTGGATCACGATCCCATCGGCAACCAGGACATCCACGTGCACGTGAAGATCACCGTGAAGGGCGACCAGCTCACGGTGGATTTCACGGGCTCGGACAACCGCCAGGACCTGAAGGCCTACTCCACGTTTGGCAACACCCGCGGCTACGTGGTGGCGCAGCTGGCTACGATGATGGATCCGTCCATTCCCAAGAACGAGGGATTCTTCGATTCCATCGACTTGATCGTTCCCGAGGGCTGTGTGCTGAACCCGACCCCGGGCAAGACGGTGGCGGCGGGAACCCACCACCCGGGCGTCGAAGTGGGCGAGGCGATCGCGAAGGCCATGTCGGGCGTGCTGCCCGACCGCTCGTGTCCGCAGATCTACAAGCTGGGGGGGCCCAACGTCTTCGTGGGAAACCAGCCGGACACCGGCGAGCTCTTCATCGACCACGGCGTCGACGTATTGGCCGCCTACTGCAACGCGGTGCGCGGACAGGACGGCTGGGGCTCCATGCCCGCCTCGTTCGGAAACCTGGTGCGCGCCACGGCGGAGGTGAACGAATCGATCTTTCCGGTGCGCCACGAGTGGTGCGACTACGCGACCGACACCGGAGGGGCGGGCCAGTGGCGTGGCTGTCCGGGATCGCGGGTGGTGAAGCGCGCCCTGGCTCCGGCCGGCTTTTCCACCTGGATGGTGGGCATCAAATACCCCATGGCGGGCGTCCAGGGCGGCCATGACGGGTCGCCCAACCATCTGACCTGCCGTTTCGATACCGACCCGTGCGAAATCCACAACATCGCCAATGCCCTGCCCCACGCGGCCGGCGAGGGCTTCGAGTACCTGTACGGCGGCGGCGGCGGTTGGGGAGACCCGCTGGATCGCGATCCGGAGGCGGTGCGCGACGACGTGCTCGACGAATACGTTTCGCGCGCGTCGGCGGAGCGTGACTTCGGCGTCGTCTTCAGCGGGAGTCTGGACGAATACGACCTGCGGGTGGAAATAGACGCCACTCGCGAACGACGCGAATCCCTTCGCGCCGACGGGCGGACGTAGTCGTGGGCTATCGCATCGGCATCGACGTGGGCGGCACCTTCACCGACTTCATCGTGTCGCGTCCCGAGGGCGACGTGCTGCTGAGCAAGGAGCCCACCACCCTCACGGACCAGTCCCTGGGCGTGATGCAGGGCATTGCTCGCCTGGCGGCGGAAGAGGGGCTCGATTCCCGGAGCTTCCTGAAGCAGACGGATCTCATCGTCCACGGCACCACCACCGCCGACAACACCATGATCGAGATGAACGGCGCGCTCACGGGCCTGATCACCAGCGAGGGTCACCGGGACGAGATCGAGATCCGACGCGGCTACAAGGAGGACATCTGGGATCCGGCGTATCCGCCTCCGATCCCCATTGCCCAACGCCGCCGGCGGTTCGGCGTTCCCGAACGTCTCGACTTTCGCGGCCAGGTGGTCAAGCCCCTGGACGAAGAGGCGGTGCGCGAGGCCGTGCGGCGCCTGGCAAAGCAGGGCACCGAATCCATCGCCGTGTGCCTGCTGTTCTCGTTCATCAACCCGGCCCACGAGATCCGGGTGAAGGAGATCATCGAAGAGGAGTATCCGGGGGTTCGCATCTCGCTTTCGCACGAGGTGATGCCCACGGCGCCGGAGTTCGAGCGCACTTCCACCACCCTGGTGGACGCGTACGTGGGACCGCGGGTGCAGAACTACCTGGAGCGTCTGGAGGGGGCCCTGCGCCAGGGCGGCTACGCCCACGATCTGCTCATCATGCAGAGCAACGGCGGCATCATGACCGCCGAGTTCCTGGCCAAGCGGGCCGTGGCCTCCCTGGGCTCCGGCCCCACCGGAGGCGCCATGGGAGCCTGCGCTGTGGCGAAGCGCGCCGGTGTCGAGGACTTCATCGCCATCGACATGGGAGGCACCAGCTACGAAGCCACTCTGGTCCGGGGCGGCGTGCCCACGATCCGCAGCTTCTGGAACTGGCAACACCGGTATCTGGTGGGGCTCCCCATGGTGGAGATGCACTCCATCGGCGCCGGAGGCGGTTCCATCGCCCGCGTGGAGGCGGGCGCCCTGCGGGTGGGTCCCGAGAGCGCCAAGGCCGACCCGGGTCCCATCTGCTACGGCCGCGGCGGCACCCGCGTCACCGTTACCGATGCCAACGTGGTGCTTGGCTACATCAACCCCGAGTCCCTGTGCGGTGGCGAGTTCAAGCTCACCAGCGACGGTGTGCGCGAGGCGCTGCGCGAGCAGGTGGGCGCGCCCCTGGGGCTCGACGAGGTGGAGGCCGCATACGGGATCTTCCGGATCGTGAACGCCAACATGGCCAACGCCATCCGACGGGTCTCCTCCCAGGCGGGCCTCGACCCTCGCGAGTTCTGCATGGTGGTCTACGGCGGCAACGGCCCGGTGCACGCGGCGATGCAGGCCGAGGAGCTGGGGATCCGCAAGCTCCTGATACCCAAGACGTCGCCCGCCTTTTCGGCCCTGGGCCTGCTGCTCGCCGACTACGCGGTGGATACCCAGCGCTCCTACATCACGCCGTCGGCGGGAGCCCAGGCTTCGCGCGTGAACGAACTCCTGCACGAGATGGAGGACGCCGCCGAGCGCGAGCTTTCCGCGGCGGGCTTGTCTCGCGAGAACCTGGTCTTCCATCGCTTTCTCAACATCTGTTATCCGGGCCAGACCTTCGACATGGCGGTGCCGGCCGTGGCACCCGGTGGGCGCATGACCGACGAGAGCCTGGAGGCCACCATCGAGGCCTTCCACGATCTGCACGAGAAGCTCCACACCTACGCCGTTCGCGAGGAGGAGCCGGTGCTCCGGGCCGTGCGCGTGCAGACCGTAGGCCAGACCGACAAGCCGATCCTGCGCGAGTACGAGCCCATGTCGACGTCGCTGGACGACGCCCTGCGCTCCCGGCGTCCCGCCTGGTTCCGGGATCGCTTCGTGGACACTCCGGTCTACGACGGCAATCGCCTGGGCTTCGGTCACCGGATCGAGGGGCCGGGCATCGTGGAAGAGCGCTTCACCACGATCGTGATCTATCCGGGGCACACGGCCGAGGTCGACCGCTACGGCAACTACCGAATCGAGAGGAATCAGACGTGAGTGAGCGGAAGCTTCGCGAAGACGGGATGATCGAACTGGACACCAGCGATGTGGATCGCTGGATCGGGCAGCCTCTGGGTGGCGCCCAGATGAAGGATCCAGTGGAGCCCAACGACTTGCGGCGATGGGCCCAGGGCATGCAGAATCCCAACCCGCTCCACTACGACGACGAGTATGCAGCGGAGAGTCGTTTGGGCGAGCTGCTGGCACCCCAGTCGTTCGCGGTGTGCACCGACACCAGCCACGGCGCCGGCCCGGCCATCCAGGGCGTGATCCCCGGCCAGCACATGATCTTCGGCGGAGACGAGTGGTGGTTCTACGGCCCGCGCATCCGCCCGGGCGACCGCATCAGCCACGACCGCATGCTGTTCGATTACAAGGTGTCCGAGACCAGGTTTTCCGGCCCCACCATGTTCTCGCGGGGCGACACCACGTACGTGAGCAGCACGGGCGCGGTGGTGTGCAAGCAGCGCTCGACGTCGGTGCGCTATCTGGCCGAGAACGCGCGCAAGAAGGACATGTTCTCCGGCCACGTAGAGCGGGAGTGGAGCGACCAGGAGCTGGAAGATCTCGAGAAGCAGAAGATGGACTACTACCAGAGCTTCCGGGACCTGGGTCACGAAAAGCGCCTGTTCGTGAAGGTGGGCGACACGTTGCCCACGCGACCCATCGGCCCCCACACGCTCATGAGCTTCACCACCGAGTGGCGCTCCTACATCATGACGGTGTGGGGCGCGACACGCGAAACGGCGTACGGCGAGAACTCGACCCTGGCGGCGGGCTGGCTGCCGGAGATGTCCCGCGACCAGGAGGGCGCGAAGGTCGACCCGGCGCTGGCCGACGGTCTCTACAGGGGCCCCTCGCGCGGGCACACGCAGCCGCGCTACGCCCAGCTCATCGGCATGCCCGGCGCCTACGGCTACGGGGCGTCCATGGGTGCCTGGATCCTCGACTACCTGACCAACTGGGGTGGCGAGTGGAGCTTCGTGGTTCACAGCAACATGCAGTACCGCTGGCCGGCGCTCACCGGAGACGCCACGTTCCTGAACGGCGAAGTGATCGGGCTGAGGGAAGATCCGGCCAGCGGTCAGCCGATGGCATCGGTGAAGGTGGACATGACCAACCAGGACGACGCCATCATGTCCACCGGCGTGGCGGAGATGCTCCTGCCCCTGCCCTAGGAGCCCCGACATGGATCCCCGCGACCCCCGTCTCACCCTGGGCCGCTTCCTGACCCAGGTGGCGGCGAGCCATCCCGATCGATGTGCGATCTGGTTCGAAGGTCGCGAGATCGGCTATCGCGAGCTCGAAGCCGAGGCGCGCGGCCTGGCCCGCGCGCTCGTGGGCGTTGGCGTCGTCAAGGGGGCGCGGGTTGCGGTGCTCATGGGCAACCGCCCGGACTGGGTCATCGCGGCCTTCGCCGTGGGACTGGTGGGCGGGGTGCTGGTGCCCGTGAACACCTTTGCCACCCGCAGCGAGTTCGACTTCATCCTGCGCCACAGCGACGCGTCGCTGCTCCTGATGCAGCCATCGCTGCAGAAGCACCGCTTCCTGGACGACCTGCTCGCATCCCATCCGGCGATATCCGACAGCGAGCCCGGTCGCATCCGCTGCCCGGCGCTCCCGCAGCTGCGCCGGGTCGCGTGCACCGGGATCGAAGCGCCGCACGGGGCCGTCGAGACTTCTTCCGATCTGCTGGCCCGGGGTGAAGACGTTTCCGATGCCCTGCTGGATGCGCTCGTCGACGAAGTGGAGCCCTCGGACGAGGGCATCCTGATCTACACCTCCGGAACCACGGCCAACCCCAAGGGCGTTCTCCACAGCCAACGCGCCGGCGTGCTGCAGAGCTGGCGCTTCGCCGACATCCTGCGCCTCGACCCGGACGATCGCATTTTCACCACCTATCCGTTCTTCTGGACGGCCGGCATCGCCATGTCGCTGGGGGCGTCCATGGCGGCCGGCGCTCGCCTGCTGTTGCTGGAGGTGTTCGAGCCCGGTGCCGCTCTCGACGTGATCGAATCCCAGCGGGCCTCCGCCGTGCACGCCTGGCCCCATCAGGTCAAGGCCATGGGCGAGCACGAGTCGGCCGGATCCCGAGACCTGAGCTCGATTCGCAAGATCGACATCGGGTCGCCCCTGGCGAAATTCGCCGGGATCGAGAAGGACGAGTACGGCACCGGCGCCGCCTACGGTCTGAGCGAGACCTTCACCATCTCGAGCATGCTTCCGGCGGACGCGCCCGTTGCACTTCGCCGCGCCAGCCACGGCAAGGCTCTACCCGGAACGCAGCTGCGCATCGTCGACCCCGAAACAGGAAAGCCGCTGGCGGCGGGCGAGGAGGGCGAGATCGCCGTGAAGGGCGTGACCTTCATGCTCGGCTACCACAAGGTGCTGCCCGAGAACTTCTTGGACGAAGATGGATTCTTCCGAACCCAGGACGGCGGGTCGCTGGACGCCGAGGGCTACCTGCACTGGAGCGGTCGCCTCTCGAACCTGATCAAGACCGGCGGGGCCAACGTGTCGCCAGTGGAGATCGAGCAGACCGTATCGAAGCACCCGGACGTGAAGGTGGGCATCCCCGTGGCCATCGGGCATCCGACGCTGGGCGAAGTGATCGTGCTGTGCGTGGTGCCGGTGGCCGGTGCGTCGCCGCGGGAAGACGAGATCCGCTCGTTCCTGCGCTCGAAGCTCGCCGCCTACAAGGTGCCCCGTCGGGTGCTCTTCTTCCGGCCCGGGGATCTCTCGTACACCGGCAACCAGAAGATCCAGATGGATCCCCTGCGGGAATCGGCGCGGGCGCGCCTCGAGGCTGAAGGCGCCGAGATCGAGGGCTACCGCTACGAACCGGGTGCCTGACCTGCGACACCAGATCGTTTCGATGGTGGTCGTGCCGCTGCTGCTGCTGGCGGCGATCGGCGTGTCTACGCCGCTGATCGATCGCGCCCAGGGCTTCGACAGCGACGGCAAGCGCTACGGCGCCATGGCCGACCCGGACCTGTTCAAGCCGCGTTTTCGCGACGAGATCCCCTGGGCCTGGCGGGTGCTGACGCCCGCCCTGGCCTCGTGGCTCCCGTTCGAAACCCTGACAAACTTTCGCGTACTGGCGGTTCTTTCCAACTGGCTGTCGCTGGTGCTGCTGTACGGGATCCTGCGCCGCAGCGGCTTCACCCGCGAACTTTCGTTGTTGGGCATGGGGCTCTACGCCGGCGTTTTCTGGTCGATCAAGTTCTTCTTCTACTCGCCGGCCTACATCGACTCCGGGACCCAGGCCATCGCACTGGCGATCCTGTACCTGGCGGTGACGAGGCACTACGCCTTCGTGCCGGTCGCAATCGCGCTGGGCGTGCTCCAGAAGGAATCGATCCTGTTCCTGGCGCCGGTGGTCTATGCGGCCTACGGGAGCGAGCGGGGGGTGTGGCGGCCGCGATCGCTGGCCTACGCCGCGGCGCTCACGCTGCCCGCAGTCGGGATGCTGGCGGCGCTGCGCCTCGCCATTCCGGGCATCGGCGACTACTCGCCCTGGAGCATGGTCTGGAGCCAGATCCAGCTGACCGCGGCGCCCGCCAACGCGCCGCGCCTGCTGTTGGCCCTGTTCAGCGGACTGGGAATCCTGCCCCTGTGGCTCGCGGTGCGCCCACGGGATTCGCTTTCCCGACTGCGCGCAAGTCCCCTGTGGTGTGCATTGGGGGGCCTGGGCCTGCTGCTGCTGGTGGCGGGCGAGGACAAGGCGCGCCTGTTCCTGTATGCGCTTCCCGCCGTGGTGGTGCTGGCGGTGGGGGTTGCGGCCGATCTGCTGGAAGCGCGCGATCCGCGTCGGGTCTGGGTCTGGGTGGCGATCGCTCTGGCCCTGCACCTGTTCCTGGGCCACCACCTGACGCCCATGGGAAGTTTCGACGCCTATCTGGACCGCATGGTTCCCATGTACGCGAGTGATGCAGCCGTGGTTTCCGGTCTGGTGCGCGTGGCCGGGGTGACGATCGTCTTCGCCCTGGCCAGCGCGGTTCTGCTGCGTCAGCGCGTGCGCTCGTAGATCACGAAGCCCGCGGCCAGGGCGGGGAGGGCGCGCAGGCCGCGCACGTCCCGGGGAGATTCATGTCGAAGATCTCGAGAGCTGGCACGGAAGCAGATCGAGTGCGGTGAGTTCGCGCGCCACCTCCTCGGCCGCCAGGGCGGCGCCGAAGCGCGTCCAGTGGGGATCGTTGTTCAGGAAGAGGGGAAAGCGCTCCGAGCCCTGGAACGCCGGCAGCAGGCTCACCACCGGATACGGCAGATCCTTCTCCACCTCGTCGAAATACCGGAAGGGTTCGAGCGCGTAGGGGCCCATGCGCTCGACCTTGTCCTCCTCCCAGTTGTGCAGCGACTCGCGGCGCGAGTACTGGAACGCGCGGGGATAGATCACGACGGCGAAATCGCTGCCAAGCACGTCGTGGGAGAATTCGTGCAGAGCCGCAAGGTTGCGCATGACGCCCCGCGCAAGATCCGCCCGGGTGCGGACCAGGGGCTCGAGCATGGGGAAGAACCGCTTCTCCGGAACTTCCGAAATCTCCTCGGGTACCGCGCCGCTCGGGGCCTGTCGGAAGATCTGGAAGATTCCGCGCACATCCAGGGGCTCGCCGGGCCACCAGGGCTCGAGCGCCGCGTTGATCACCCGGGGCCATGCGATTTGGAAATCACCCTCGTTCCGAAGCTGCTGCTCGTAACGAAGGTCGTCGTGGAAGTCGGTCATGTCCAGGTTGTAGATCACCAGATCGGGCCGATAGCGGTATCCGATCTCGCGCAGGAGGCGCAGGCTCAACAGGGGAGAGGAGCTGGTCCAGCCGAAGTTGACGGCGCGCACCGTCTCGCGGCAGCTGCCGTCGGCCAACAGGGTCTCGAAGGCGTAGGGATAGGCGTCGGCGTAGTCCAGGTGGAGCCCGTAGGTGAACGAGTCGCCCAGGAACAGCACCACGAAATCGTCCGCCGCGAGCTCGTCGTCGTCGCCGCGGAAGCGGATGCCGTCGCTGTTGATCTCGTCCCCATCCGGCACCAGGCGATGATCCACGCTCAGTTCGTGCACGCGAGCGATCCGCGACACGATGCGGGCGGTCACCGCACCGGGAATCAGCCAGGCGAGAAAGACCCAGAGGATGGCGGCGTACACGGTGGTGAGCGCCGGCGAGCGCCTGGCGACGTACACGAGGGCCACCACCGGCGGGATCGTCACCAGGGCGATCCCGAGACCGGTCGGCGGTCGGAACACCACGGCGTAGACCAGGGCGCTCGCGAGAACCAGGTCGGCCCGGGACCAGGCGGCCAACAGGCGGTCCGCCAGCCGAAGGCGCGAGCGGGCCGCCACCAGCGCCCCCATCGAACCCCACAGGATCGGGACGCACCAGGCGTGGACGAATACCAAGCCGTGCCACTGCCAGGCGCTTCCGAAGAGGAGCACCACGGCCGGCACCACGACCACAGACCCGAAGACGCCGCGGATGGCGCTCATCCTCGCGGAGTATAGGCCCGCTGCCGTTCGCCACGCGGGAGGCGGAGCGGACTATCATGTTCGGCCCTCCCCGGGGGCCGGGGGCCGGGAGTCGGAGGCGGTCCAACGCAATGCACAGTGACGATTCCCGCGGCGCGGGAGACAACGGGCTCCCGGGGCGGATCCGCGGACATCTCCGCAGGTTCTTCCGCGCGCCCATTCGCACGCCCTTTTCCAGACGGCTGGCGGGCGGGCTGTTCGCCCTGGCGGTGGTGGCGCTGTCGACGACGCTGCGAATCGCCGTCGCTCTGGGAGATCCCCACTTCGATACGCAGAGCCCCACCGGCATGCTGCGCACCGATCCCGCGCTGCTGTATTACGTGACCGAGAAGATCATCGAGGCCGAAGGCGGCGTGCCCTGGGACTTCCGCGCCGACCCGCGCATCGAGTATCCAGACGGCGCCGACATCCCCGCCATGTTCACCGTGGGCCAGGAGTTCCTGGTGGCCTGGACCTGGCTGGGTTTCGGGCAGGATGTGCCCCTGCACGTCTGGGCCGTGTGCGTGATGGCCCTGTGGGCGTCGCTCACCGGGTTTGCGGTGTACGGGCTCACGCGGGAGCTGACGGGTCGCGTGGCGTGGGCCTGCCTGGCCACGGCCCTGTGGGCGGTGCTGCTGGCCAATTATCGCACGCTGGGCTTCATCCTGATCCGCGAGGACTTCGCACTGCCGTGGCTCGGGCTCCATCTGTTCCTGTTGGCGCGGGCGGCCCGGGTGCGCACGCCCGTGGCCTTCGGGCTGGCGGGGCTGGCGCTGACGGCCGCCGCCGCCACCTGGCACGCCATGAGCTTCGTTCTGACCCTGGAGGCGGGCTGCTTCGGGCTGTGGTTCCTGCGCACGGGGCGCAATCCACTGGCGGCGCGCTGGGCATGGCTGGTCCCCGCGGTTCCCGCCCTGGCGTCGTTCGCGATTCCGGTGCTGGCCGCCAAGGACTTCGTGGTGTCGTTGCCCATGCTGATGATGGGGGCCCTGGGGGCGGGGGCCCTGGCGGCGCGCGGAGGCCGCCTGTCCCGGCGGGGCGAAACCGGGGTGGTGGCAGGGGCGGCCGTGCTGGGTCTGCTCGCGTCGCGTCTGCCGGCTTTCGGGTCGGACCGCGGCGAATCGGACTACGCACACGTCTTCGAGCTGATCGCGGCCAAGCTGCGCTATCTGGGATCGCTGCCCGCCGACCCGCAGCAGCTGTCGTTCGGCGCGCGTCTGTTGTGGGACGGGCCCTTCGAAACCGCGTCGCTCCCGGTGCTGTTCATTGGACTCAGCACCGGACTCGTGGCGATCCTGGCGGCGATTGCGACCTACTCCCGGGATTGGTGGCGCGGCGACGGAGAGCCGGCCGAGTGTCTGCTGGTGGCCTTCGCGGCCTTCGCGCTGTTGTCCGCGGTGCTGATCGAGCGCGTGTACGTGGTGGTGGGGATCCTGGCGCCGGTGATCGCAGCGGTCTATCTGGCGCGGATCCAGCCGCCACGCCTGGGGTTTCGGGCCATGTTCGCGCTCATCGGGCTGGCCGGTGTTCTCCAGGCGTTCGCCCTGATCGGCTGGGAGAGCAGCTGGTATCCGCCCACTCGGGTGGCAGCGCGCGCCCACGCGCTTCGCTGGATCGGCGAGAACATCCGCAATGCCGAGCCCATTGCCTCGGACTTCGTCACCTCGCCAGCGGTACTGGCCCACTCGGGCCATCCGATCCTGCTGCAGCCCAAGTACGAAACCGCCCGCAGCCGCGCCCGCATCCGCGTCTTCTTCGAGACGTTCTTCCAGGGAACGCCCGAGGACCTGCACCGCTCGATTCTCGCTGCGGGCTCGCGTTATCTGGTGGTGGATCAGGTGCTGATGAAGGAACACGCCTACATCGGTGGCGTTCCGAAAGGGGCGAACCCGCGGGAGGGAACCGCGGCCGCGGTTCTTCTGAGCGATCGCCCCAGGGACTTCAAGCGCGTACCCGGCTTCGATTTGATCTATCGCAGCCCGAACGGCATGGGAACCGACTCCTACCGTGTATATCGCCTCGAGTAGGCGGGGCCGCGTGCCCCTGGTGTTGGGGGTGGGGCTCGCGACGTGGCTGGGCTGGCGCGAGTTCTGGTTCCTCACCGACGATGCCTTCATCGCATTCCGCTACGCCAGCAACGCGCTGCTGGGCTACGGCCTGGTGTGGAATCCGCCGCCCTTCGCAGCGGTGGAGGGCTATACGAGCTTCCTGTGGGTGCGTCTGCTGGAGTGGGTGTGGCGCCTGACCGGCGTGGCGCCGCCCCGGTCGGCCAACTGGATCTCGCTGACATTGGGATTCGTCACGCTGTGGTGGGTGGCTCGCCTGTTCATGCGCATGGCGCTGCCGCCCGCCCTCGAGCGTCACCGCCCGACACTGCTCGCCCTGGTGATGCTCGGAACCGTCAGCAACCCCACGTTCCTGGCCTGGCTGAGTTCGGGCCTGGAGACGGCGCTGTTCAATCTCGGTGTGACGTGGTGGCTGGTTGCGGCGCTGGCGCCCGCCGCCGATCGCGGCACGCGCTGGCTCGTGAGTCTTTCCTGCGCCTCGGCCGTGCTGGCCCTGACGCGTCCCGACGGCCTGCTCTTCGCGGCCGCCTGGGGGGTGTTGGTGCTGCTGCACCTGCGCGAGCGGGGAGGCGCCGACGCGGCTGCGCGGTTGGCCCTGGCGCCCATGCTGGCCGTTCCCGTGCATCTGGTGTGGCGGCGGGTCCGCTATGGCCTCTGGCTTCCCAACACGTACTACGCCAAGCACGTGGAGCCGTGGGCCGAGAGCGGCGTCCGTTACCTGGCGTCGTTTCTGCTGGAGTACGGCGTCTGGGTCTGGGGGCTGTTGATGCTGGCCTGGGTCGTCAAGCGACTCCGCGCGGGAGCGCTTCCGATCCGGCCCTTCGCGCTGCTCGCAATCGGAACTGCTGTGGCCCACGTGGCCTACTACACGCTGGTGATCGGGGGCGATCACTTCGAATACCGGGTCTACAGCCCGTGGATACCGCTGCTGTTCGTTTCTGCCGTCTGGCTCGGGGCGCGCGTGTTCGCGCGGCCGGTATCGGTGGTTGCGGCCGTGGTGGCCTTCATCCTGGCGTCGTGGCCGATTCCCTGGGTTCACTGGTTCGAGACGCGGGAGCTCTCGACCCGGGGCCAGACCCTGCGCAGGGTCCATCCCATTGCCGAGCGATTTCCCGCGGCGTTGCGTCCCCCCGTGCAGGCGTGGGACGACTGGCAGGCGTGGCTCGCGCGCCGGCGCGTGTGCGTCCGCCACCAGGAGCACAAGGTCTTTGCGGAGCACCAGCTTCGCGAACTCCCCACCCGCGCCGAGGGCTCGGCGATCTCGTGGGATGAGCGCGCGGTGATCGCCCGGGGCTCGGTGGGCATCGTCTCCTGGGTGTTGCCCCATGTGGCGGTGATCGACGAGTTCGGCCTCAACGATCGGGTCGTGGCTCGCAACCCGAGCCCGCGTTACGACCCGCGCCGCATGGGCCACGATCGCATGCCGCCACCGGGCTACGTGGAATGCTTCCGGCCGAACCTCTCGATCGAGGACGGCAGCATGCGGCTCGAATCCCGCGCGCGCCCGCTCCTCGACGATGAGATCCGCGCGTGCGAGGCCCCCCCGAGCTGACCCCGGAAGCAGATAGGACAGGCACGGGCACCCCCTTACGGCCGGGTATGAAATCCGCGTCGATCCCCGCCGCGACGCGCCTACCCCGTCTTGGTCTCGGTCTTGGTCGGCGGCGGTTCCGGGGGGGATTCAGAGGGCGGCGCTTCGGCAGAGGCTGGCGCATCGGGTTCGGCCCGCACCAGGTCCCACTTCCCGTCTCGTTTCACGGTCAGTATCCACGTGCGGAGCGATTCGTTCAGCTCGGGTTTGGGCGAGGCGATCGCCTGGTAGGCGACATCGGATTCGCTGTCGCCGAGCGCCACGCTGAGCTCATAGTACCGTGGAGGGGTGGTGGGATTTCCGACGATCGCTGGATCGTCGGTGTAGGTGTAGGAATCCAGGAAGTACTCGTCCTCGACCGTCTTGACCTGGCGGAGCACGACCTCTCCCTCGACCTCCTTCGCCCTCGTCGCAAAGGCTTGATACGCGGGGATCGCCGTCGCTGACAAGATCCCGATGATCGCGACCACCACGAGGAGTTCGATGAGCGTGAATCCAGCGGATTGCCGAGCCGGTCCACTCATGTGGAGCGCTGCTCCTCGGCAGAACCCACTGGACAGAGACGATCTACGATGTCGTGGATTCCGTCCGTCGCCTTGATTGCCGACTCGAGCCGATCGATCACCCCCTGACTCCCGCCTGGGTCTGCCTGAGCCGCGAGTTCGTCCAGCGCACCGCCCAATTCGTCTCGAGCGTGGAGCAGGTACTCGCGGGCCTCCCGCAGAGAGGTGTCGATGTTCACGGTGCCCCGGTTCATCAACTCTGCCACCGTCAGCAGCTGATCGCCCTTCCGGAGCCGGATCCGAGCCGCGAGATTGCCGTGGGCCAGCTCCGTGGCGAAGCCCTCGAGGCGAAAGAGCGGGCCGGCGATTCGGTGCGCGAGGAAAACGCTGAAGACGACTGCGCCCACGAGCAGGGTCGTGAAGACCGGCCAGAACACCTCCCCGAGCAGCAGGAACTGCGCTGCCGCGTGCTCGCGCTCGGCGAGGGGCGCCGACGATACCAGCTTCATTGCCGGAAGCACGTAGGGAGCGACGACGGCGACCCCGTAGACCAGGAACGAATAGCAGAAGAGAAAGGTCCCGATCCAGACGGCGTAGAGCCGCGCGGTCTGGTTGCCGGGCCGGAATCGCCGCCTGTCGGATCGGGCCATGATGGATCCCTCGTCATCTCAGAACATCGCATCTCAGAACATCGGTGTGCCTCCCGTTTCGCTTGAGTTGCCTCGAGCTTGCACGTGAAGATCAAGAGCTTCGGGCGCCCCGTCGGATCGGAATCGTCTCCCGCGCATGGGCGGACCGACAGGCAACTCGAGCGCAGGTTCAGCTGTACAGGAAGGCAACCCCTCGCGTCCCCGAGAGCCCCAGGCCGATTCAGGTGCTGCGCTTGCCCTTGCGGGCCCTGGCCGGTCTGACATGGAAGGCGGGCGAAATCGGCGGGCAGGAAAGTTCAACCGCGAAGTACGTTGAATCCGAATGAGATCCGCAAATCATCTGACTCGTGTGGAATTGTCCCGTGCCAATAGTAGGCCGGAAACAACAGGAGCATCCCTTCGGCCGGTTGGATCGTACGTGGCTGCGGTGTGAATGTGTATTTGTATTGGTCATCGGGAGGGCGACCGAACTCGATCCAGCCAGCTTGACCAGTCTCCGACACGCGAACACTTTCAGGTACGCGCAAATAGAGCACGCCACTGATCCAAGCTTGCATATGGATATGAGCAGGCATGTAAGCGCCGGAACCCATTACGGTGCCCCAGCTGGTGATACCGATTCTGGCCGGCCGTGCATTCAGCAGCAGGGGATCGGTATCAGACAGATGCTTCTGGTATTGAAGTACCTGCGTGCGGATTGCGTTATTGAGCGCCACGATCGCCGGACCAGCGGAGCGCCCCAAGATTGCCGAACGGAAAAAATTCTCTGGCGCATCCGCAGGCGATTGTGTTTCCAGTTGTTGCTGATGCAAGATGAACTCTTGCAGTTGGTGGCTCAAATCGGGGTCAAGTTCCAGGCGGGCCTGCATTAGGGACCGGTCATAATCGGGTTTCGCGAGGGCAGTGCGGAGCTCACCACCTTCAGCATGAACAATCTGCGCCAATCCACCGATTCCCAATTCGTCAGGGAATCGACTGCGACAGCGTTCAATACATGCCGCGGCACTCGCTACCTCACCTTGATTGAATAACGCAGTGGCAAGTTCAACGAACGCAGAATAACAACCTGGATCGGCAAGAATCGCCTGTTCTGCACACTCTTGTGCCTGTGCATACCGTTCCAATCTGATCATCTCGCGCGCGAGTGGAACCTGGATCAATCTCTGGTTCGGGACAGATCGTATGGTCTTGTTCAAAACATCTAGACACGTCTCCGGCGACCCATACTTGAGTTCTGTCTGCGCCCGCGCCAGGTTGTGAATGAGGTTCTCGGTAAATTGATTGAACGATCTGGGTTTCGCATTATGAGATGTTCTGGTGAAAGCGTCCGCCTTTAGATGCGGCCCATGATCGACGTGGATGGTTCTGTCGAGTTTCTTGCCGGCAAACGTACCGCAGAAATTCCAGGCTTCATCAAGAACTTTCAACTTCAGATCGTGGACGTTTCTATCCGGACTCAACAGTTGAGCCAACGCCAGTTGATCGTGCAATAACATTTTGCGCCGCGTGGTCTGATCTTGGATCGAAGACATATAATCAATTGTGGGCATGGGGTCTTGTGCATGAGCCTCCAACTGCGCAAGAAACAATTGTTTCCAATGCTCGAACATTTGCAGCACATTCGGAGTTTTCCGGTACAGGATCACACCGCTGTTGAACATCCGGTGCCCGTAATGCTTGACGCCGATGCTCAAGTCGGGCGGATCCTCGGCCAGGGCAATTTCATAGACATCCAGAATGTCGAATATTTCACCGACCGCATTGCTGGTGAAGCGGGTATCAGCATCCAAGAAGAACGTCCGTTGGTATGGGCTTTGAGGCAGGCTCAACAGCTGTGTGCGCAGTCCGCGTCCCCACTCCGTACCACAATCTGTATCTACCTCAATCGGCAAGACCGTATCAAAACACTGATCATCGAGTAGCTTGGATTCTCGCAGATCTGTAAAAACACAAACCGGAAGGTGCGGACAGTGGCGTTTCAAGCTGAGTGCAGAAGCCCTCGCCTCGACAAGATACTTTTCTTTACGCGTTGCGACGTATAGGACGCCGTTTTCCGCACTGGCGGGTGAAGTGTTCGTTGCTGCCGCCCTATTGTCTGATTGGTGCATTGATTCTCACGCCCTTTCGACCGCGAGCACATCAATATTGATGGTGACCCTCTCTCCGCGACCTACAACCGCTTCTACACGGTGTGCAACGAAACTTGGAAAAAGGAACAATCGGCCGGGGATGGGTTGCAAGTTGACCAGATCGGTTTCCCAAGTTGTGCGGGTCGATAGTCGTCCGGTACGTGGATCGACCAATGTGAGTGCGCCGCCGCCATTGTCCCTGCTGTCTCTGTCCGTTGCATGATCAACGCAATACACACCAGTGAGATCAGTTCTGGAATGCACATGCTGATGTTGGTACCCATTCTCAGAAAGAATGACCGCCCAACCCTTATACCGGTGCTTCAAGCGCGGAAGCACCTGTTGCGCCCCTGTTTGGCTCGTCCAATAGTTCAAATATGAACGAATGCTTTGATCGAAGAATTTTCGGAGGGCTTGTATCTCCGGAACATCGTGTTCGAGCAGGTCGCTCCTGGATCGCCAGCCCTGGCAAATCGTGGTCGCTCTTTGTTCGGATGGCATCTCATCACGAATGCGATGTATGAATTGGAGCAAGTTCGCATTGAGCGGCTCAGGTTCCGGATGATCAATTTCTGCAAAAATCGTTGGAAAGATTGACCGGATTCGCATTTCATCCATCTGTTGCCTCTGTCGGGTGTCAGCGCGCTCTAGCCCGGCCGACGAGCGAATGCCGCCTGACCATTTTGGATGCAGTCAGTCGGTCCGATATCACCCTTCGGCAGATCGGGAGCCTTCGCTAAATACCGGGCAGAGGCCCGCCCACGTCGGTCACCCGACAAGGAGCGCCCTACTTGAAGGGGCCCTCGCGCGTGACAGACCACGCGAATCGCCTGAGGTGTCTTCGTATTTAAACTCAATGGAATCAATGGGTTACAAGGATGGTAAGCCCTCGGCCATTCTCGTGGTTTCGCCGCCGAAATGACCTGCCCTGGGATTTTCTGCCCAATGATTCCTGGAAAACGGCTCCGTTTTGGTTCTCGGTTGAACTTCGTCGGGCGTGTCTCGGAACTTCCCGTTGAAGCTTTCGTTCGATCCGTTCTGCCTGTGTCACTTCTCGCGATCTGGCGGCCGTCGCCTTGGGCGGTGGCGGCTGGCCAGGCGTCGATCCCCATCGTCAACAGCTCGGTTCGATTGACGTTGGATGCCGCCCGGCGGCATATTGGGGTGGCACTGTCGTGTGCGGTAATCGCTGCTTCCGGCGCGTCAACGCGGATCGATCGGGCGGTGCGAGCCAGCGAACGTCGACTCGCGCGTAGCCTGCCAGCTATTCTCTGACGTTCGAAGTTGTTCCTCAGGAGGTGGACGGCGGGCCCAATGTCAGCGGAGCGTCGGAGAACCGTGAACCGGTACGACCTGGTGGCATCGGTGTTCGAAGCGACAACCTATGCCGTCTCGCTCGGGCTGGCTCCCAGCGTCTATCGGGGCGTCTCGGATCTTCTTCGCGTTCCCCGGGACTCGACTGTGCTTGAAGTCGGTTGCGGGCCGGCCAGCCTGACGCCGTATCTTCTCGAGTCAACGGACGACGACACGTTGATCGTTGGAATCGATGTTGCGCCTCGGCTCGTTGCGAAGGCTCAATCGAAGAGCCATCGACATGGATGGGCTCGCGTCCAGTTCGAGTGCGCGGACTTCGACGCCTACGAACCCGCGTCTCCACCGGCGGCGATCGTCTTCTGCCTGGCCCTGTCAGCCTTTCCGGACCCGGACCGGGCGATTCGGCGAGCACTCTCACTCCTGCCGGGTGGCGGGCAGCTCATCGTTGCCGATTCGATTCCGAGCTGGAAGCAGCCCTGCCACTGGCCCGCATCGATGTACATGCACCTGAAGGCAACGTTCTTGGGTGCTCGCCCCTCTGCAGACCTGCTTGCAATCGCCCAGAGTCAGCTCGTCGAGAAGACCGAGCGCACGATCGGTCGCGGCCTCTATACGCTTTTCGCGGGCCGCAAGACCGCCGCCTCATGACGAGGCGACGAAGTCGGATGTTGAAGGGCGTGGTTCAAATCACCGCTGGACGCTCCACTCACACCGAGCACCTGGGGAACCAAGGTTCCGCGCCGCGGGGTCCGCAGTACGTGAGGGCCACGGCGGTAGTATCGATCGCTCGACCACCGGGGTCGACGATGGTGCCGGCATAGAGAGCGGCGATCGCCCCCTGATAGAGGCCGGGGCCCACCAGGGCCAGGTCGGAGGATCCCTCGGGCAGGTGGAGTACGAAGTCGCCGGTGTGGCCGCCTTCGAAGCGGGGAACCCCGTGGCGCGTGGAGCGCTCGACCCACCCCAGCGGCACGTCCTGGCCGTAGCCCAGGCGGCCATGGCCGCGGTCGCTCGCGTAGCGAAGCCGGAGGTCCGGGGTGGCCGTGGCGGGACCCTGGGGAATCGGAATCGGCACACTCAGCGTCAGGGCGCCTGTCGTCGGGTCTACGTGAGGTGGAACCGGAGCCGAGGCGCCCAACTGGAGGCCGGGGCCGGCTTCTTCTTCGACGGGATCCGGGTCCGGGATTTCCGAGTCGACCTGGGCGGCGGCTGGCGCACCGGCCACGATCAGGATTCCAGCTAGAATCCGAAGACTTATGCGGAGATTTGCCAGCGCGCGATGCGGCGTTGCCCGGGTATCAACCCGCGACATCTCCGCATACCTCCAGGTGTCGCCAGCGCTCCCCTCCCGGGAACAGGTCGTCACCCACCATCCTGAAATCGGTCGTGTGACACGTCAACCGCTGACTGCGTGGAACACCCCATATACGGGTTCAGACGATACTACCCTCAACGCCGCGGCCCTCTCCACAGCGCTACGCTGCCGACTCGGGCAGTCATGAAGTTCCTCGCTTCCCAGCTCAGCTACCTGCTCGAGCGCCAGGAAAATCGGCGCAACCTCCGCTCCCTCAGCGCATACCTGGCGTTCCTGACCGCAACCGTCGTTGCCTACTCGATCGTCTTCCACGTGCTGATGCTCTACGAGGGGCAGCAGCACTCCTGGCTCACCGGGCTGTACTGGACCCTCACGGTGATGAGCACTCTGGGATTCGGCGATATCACATTCCATTCGGACCTGGGTCGGCTCTTCAGCATCGCGGTACTGATGTCGGGAATCGTCCTGCTGCTCGTCATGCTGCCGTTCGTGTTCATCCGATTCTTCTACGCGCCCTGGCTCGAGGCGCAGTTGCACCTGCGCGCTCCCCGCGAAGCAGCCAAGGACGCCCGAGGCCACGTGATCCTGTGCGGATACGATGAGTTCGCCCAGGGTCTGATCGAGCGGCTCGCCGACCTGGGAATCCCCTACTACGCGATCGAGCCCGACCCCGCTCGGGCGTCGGCTCTGCACGCGGACGGTGTGAGTGTCGTGCTGGGCGAGGTGGACGCGAGATCCACCTTCGAGGGTTTGCGAACTTCCCACGCCCGGCTGATCATCGCCAACCTGGATGACGCCGTGAACACCAACGCCACCTTGACGGTGCGCGAGATCTCCTCCGAAGTGCCCATCGCCGCCCTGGCCGAAGACAAGGATTCGATCGACATCCTCGAGCTCGCCGGCGCGAACTACGTGCTGCCTCTCAAGCACCGCCTGGGACAACAACTGTCGCGACGCGTCATGGTGGGAACCCACCAGGCGCACGAGGTGGGGCGCTTCAACGAACTGGTGATCGCCGAGCTTCCGGTTCACGACACCCCCCTGGCCGGCCGCACCGTTGCCGACACCCGGCTCCGCCAGCTCACGGGGCTCAACATCGTGGCGGTATCGGAAAGGGGACGTCTGCTGCCGGCCCGTGCCGACACGCTGCTCACCGAATCCAGCGTTGCCGTGTTGGTGGGAAACGAGGAGCAGATCGCCTCACTCGACGCCATCTTCGTGATCTACGAGCCCAACGAAAATCCGGTGCTGGTGATCGGCGGGGGCAAGGTGGGACGCGCTTGCATGCGAGCCCTGAAGCAGCGGAACGTTCCGGTTCACGTGCTGGATCGCGACCCGAAGCTTCGGCCCCTGCTCTCGCAGATCGCCGATCGGGTGTTCGTGGGGGACGCCGCAGATCGCGAGATTCTGACCAGGGCGGGCCTGGCGGATGCGCCCTCGGTCGTTCTCACCACCAACGACGACGCCATCAACATTTTCCTGACCGTCTACTGTCGACGTCTGAACCCAACGACGCGGATCGTGAGCCGCATCTCCCGCGAACGGAATCTGGAGGCGATCCACCGGGCCGGAGCCGACTTCGCGCTGAGCTACACCACACTCGGTGCAACGTCGCTGCTCTCGCTGGTACACGGCCGTGAGATCGTGCTCGCCGGAGAGGGGATTGATCTGTTCGTCGAACGCGTTCCGGAGAAGCTGTTGGGGCGAAGCGTCCGCGACGGTGAGATTGCAACTCTCTCAGGGCTCAATGTGATCTCCGTGCAGGGGGCCGAAGGTCCGAGAGTCGACCCCATCCACGAAACCAAACTGTGCGAGGGCGACGAACTCGTGATGCTCGGCAGCGCGCATCAGCTCGCCGAGTTCCGCAAGATCTTCGCGTGATCCCGGCCCTGGATGGCGCGCATGGGCCCCGGGTATAGCCAAACCGGCTCTTCCGGATTCTGTGTGGGTCCGATGAGTGCCTGTTTTCTCTGGGGAATGGGCTGAGAGCGGGAACCGGAAGGGGTTCCGGCTTGTATCGAGCAGTCTCTGTCGTCGGTACAGTGTCGCGATGCAAGATCGAACTCTCTATGCGCGACTTCTCGGGATCGAGGATCCATGGCGAGTGACGGACGTGACGCTTGCTTGGAGGAAGAGAACGCGGTCGCGGTGTCGGTGGCGATCGATCCGGGAGCGGCGCTTCTTTGCCCCACGTGTCAAAGCCGGGGGTCTCGCTTCACAGCCCTCTTCGAGGCGCTCGTCATCGACTGGTTGAAGGAAGCCGCAGCGGCCTCGCCGCATCGGGGTCGATGAGACGTCGTTCCGTAAGCGTGCCGAGTACATCACGGTCGTGAACGATCTGGATCGGAACTGCGTTCTCTGGATCGGTGACAACCGAAAGAAACAAACGCTGAGTGCCTTCTACGCAGAACTGCGTGCAGAAGGCTGTGCGAGGCTCGAATCGGTCGCGATGGACCTGTGGCTCACGAACCCAGATCGGATGAGTTCAAAGCGAGGGCAAGGGTTCGCCTCGCTTCGCGGCAGTCAGCTGCGGGTGGCGCGGGCCTGGGCGATCAAGCGCGTTGCCCGATTGATCAAGTACTCCTGGGACGGCGTGATCAACGCGGCAACGACGAACGTCACCCATGCCCGGAGCGAGGGCTTGAACTCGAAGATCCAGTAGATCGAGCGAATGGCATGCGGCGATCGGAACCGGAAACGATTCCACAACGCCATCTACTTCCACCTCGCCGACCTTGAGCTGTATCCGGACTCTCTCAAACCAACCCACACGAATGCCTGAAGCACCGTTCTTCCTATCCCCCCGAGGCACGCTAGTTGCGGATCCCGGTCACCCGCCCATCGACGTCGAATTCCACTGCGATGCGGTTGAAACGGTTGCGCCAGTAGATCCAGCGATCCGCCTCCAGCGTCGGATTCACGTGCCGCGGCGGCGGCCCCATCGCGAGAAACACGCCGCGGCGGGTCATTCCGGGGAGCGCCTTTCCCTGCCGGATCCCTCGCTGATCGAGTTCGCCCAGCTGATCGAGTTCGTCCCGGGGACAATCCGTTCCAAAGAACCGCGCCAGATTTGTGCGGAACCTCTCCGCTGCGGCTTTGTGATTGAGGTACTCGTAGGTCCGGCCCGTTTCTTCGACGCGAAATCTCATCCGGTCCGTCTCGAGTTCGAGAAGCACCACCGGTGTGCAGAGAGGAATCAGACCCGCCTGCTGGTAGTTGACGGCATAGAGTCGCGTCCGCACCTCGTCCGGGTGGAGATTCACCCGGGTCACCACGTCTTCCGTTCCCACGAGCGCGGCGATTCCAGAGGGCCAGGGCGGCGGCGGTGCGGGTGAACTCGAACAGGCCAGCACCATCGAGGCGAGCATCAGGGGTGCGAATCGAGATTGCGCGCGCAGCATCGCTATCGGATCACGAACAGCTTCGAGAGGACCCAGAGGACGCCGTAGCCGATGTAGCCCAGGGGTCCCAGGATGACTTGCGGTTGGAGGGTCACGGAGAGCGACGACAACTCGACCTGGGACCGGAGCCGGTCAAAGCGCGCCTGCATGACCTCGATCTCCGATTGAACGCGGTTGAGTTCGCTCTCGATGGCGAGAACGTGTTCGACCTCGGTGGCCCGCGCAAGGAGCTGCTGGAGCCTGTCGCGAAGTGCCTGGTTGTTCCGGATCCTCGTCTCAAGATCGGAGTATTGCTCGGTCACGTCGGCTGCGGATACGGAGCGGCGCTCTTCGTCGCCGAGGGCCGCGATGACGTCCATGGTCACATCCAGTTTGGGGGCGGGGATCCGGCATTGAATCCAGATGTTCGCATCGCGCGTGGCCGTGGAGTGCTCCACGAAGCCACCCGCCTGCTTCACCAGCTCTTCGACCTTTGCCGACGTCTCCTCGGGCGCGCTCACGGTAAGGACGAGAACCCCCGATCGCACCACTTTGCGGTCTTCCGGGGAAGGCGCCCTGGCGATCGACTCGGCACCGAACGAGCCACCGTTCGTGTTACACGCGATCGCCACAGCTGCGATCACGACGCCAGCCAGTGTCGGACGTGAAAGCCGCGCCATGCTGTAATCCTACCGCCCCGGGCCGCCTCCGTCGCGCCCGCAGAGCTGAAGGTCCGCGTCCAGGTAGTGGACGTGGCTGCCGCGGTGCCTGGCGACGCTTCGGCAGCGGAGGCGGCCGTCGCGACGAAGCTCGGCGGGTTGCTGGGCGATGAGGGGATTGGCGGTCACGCTGAAGGGCTGACGGAACGCTTACTTATCGGACCTCGCGGAAACCCGGCTCGTTCTTCCTATCCCCATCTGGGACCTGGGAAGAAAGGAACGAAACGCTGAGGTGGTGCGGGCGGCTCGTCATTGCCGCCGGGTTCGCTGGTCGAACCGATCGTTAGAAGGACCCGCCCGCTCATCGCACCGCCTGGAGCGAACCATGTAGAATCCACTCAACGGTGGGCCCTGACGGCAGGGCCCACATAGAAGGCGGCGTCGAGGTAGATATGAATCAGAAACCGGGCAAAGCTCAGCCTGAATCCACCGAGGTCACCAGTTCCGGCTCGGCGGTCGGGCGGGTCGTCCGATTCGTCACGCGGCATCCGATCGGAATAGCCCAGTTCGTCTTCTGGTCGCTGGTTGCAATCGTCATCTTCCAGAACCTCGAATCCACCTCCATCGATGTGCTGTTCTGGTCGTTCCCCGCCTTTCCGAAATTGGTCCTCATTTTCTTCTCGATGCTCGTTGGGGCGGCTGCCTGGGAGCTCGTGCGCCGGCTGTTTCGCCGCTGAACCGCGGCCCCATGACGGCGGTCATCGCTCTCAATCCTCCGTGGCTCGACCGGGCCGGTCCAACTCGACGCGTACTCGCTTGATCGTCCGTTCCGTGGCCTCTTCAACGATGAACCGACGCGCGTCCATCAGGTAGGTGCCGTCTTCGAGGACCTCATACCTTCGTTGCTCGCGAGCCAGGGGCTCCTCGAACGCGTAACCTGCCTCGACTTCACCCACAACAGCCTCCACGACGTCCTCGATCGTGATGATGCCCATCGCCGACCTGTATTCTCCCCCCGTCAAAGTCAGGGCACGCCAGAGCCTCCGCCAAACCCGGGGCGGTTCAATCCGAACCTTGGTCGCCACCGGCACGGAGATATCTCGAACCCCGGAGCCGTCGACGGCACCTCTGGCCGGCCTGGGCCTGCTCGTGCTCGGTGGCTACGCTGCCCGCCGCCGGGTACGACGAAGAAGCAAGCGCGCCTGAAGCGGCGCTCTCGCAGTCGACACTCCGACACGCCCCGCTTCGGCGGGGTTGTCCTTTCGGGCGTCCGGCGCGGAAGGTCCGGCGCGGAAGGGAAGGGCGCAAAGCAAACGCCCCCGGGGCCGGGAGGCCCCAACGCCTGGCGCCGAGGGGGCATTCCGCCCATCGGTGGAACGTCTGTTCCCAATTCGGGAAATCTTGTTCAGATGGAATCTGGCCGTCTGCTGGGCCGCCCAGCTCCAACTCCCTGTATGCGTTCAAGTTCGACGAAATGGGCCGCCCAATTTTCGCTGGGTATGAAGCTTGCACGCGTAACACTCCGGAGTTGACCAGGGAGAGCGACAGCTCTCCCACCGCATCGCATGTGACCAGGAGCGGGAAGGGGACCCGGCGCCCAGCCGGGGGCCCTATCCTATCCTCGGGAGGGACCGCGAATGCGCCGAGTTCTTTTCATTCCCTGGCTGTGTGCCGCCCTGATCTGCGCCGGAGCGAGCCACGCGACCGTCATCCCCTACGAAGCCTCGGGAACCGTGAGCAGCGTGGGCGGCTCGATCACGAGCGTGAGCGCTGGCAACGCCTACAGCATCACGTTCATGATCGACGATTCGATCTCCGACGGGAACCCCAATCCGCTTGGGGGCTCCTACAGCGGAGCGGTTACGAGCTATTCCTTCACGGTCGGTGCCTACGCCGCTGCAGGCTCGACGGATCTCCAGATCCACGACGGACTCACGGCGAACGGGGATCAGATCCTGGTCGACGACTCCTCGCCAGGGGGGCCCCTGCTCGATGGGCTGGCTCCCAATGTGTTCAATCTGGTCCGGCTGTCGGACTTCACGGCCACGGCTCTTTCGAGTGACGCGATTCCGCCGCCGTCCACGGTGGGGTTCCCGTCGAATCCCAGCTGGACCTCGACCTACTTCTACCTCGCTTTCGGTGCGAGCAGCTTCGTCTCGGGCACGTTGACCCAGGTCCAGGTGGTGCCCGAGCCCTCGAGCGCCCTGCTCACTGCCTTCGGCATCGCAGGCCTCACCATTTGGAGACGGCGTCACGCCACTCGTTGACTCCTTCTCAGGCGGCCAGGTCGAAGGGCACGGAGCGCCGGGGACTGCGCGTGTCCGTCCGGGCTGCGACGCCCGATCTGGCCGGGTCCTTGAGGCGAATCCGGGAGACGGGTTTCGGGCGGGCTCCTCACAGCCGGGGTCCAGCTCGGCTACGTGAGCCGCCAACTCGGCCACGCGACCGTGGACGATACCGCTCGCCACTACGCTCGCTGGGCCGGCGGGGAACCGGAGCCCGCTCGAGGACACCGCCGCCAGGGCCTGAAAAAGGAAAGCCCCCGGAACCGCGTCCGTAGACGATTCCGGCGGCAGCAGCCGGATGCAGCCAAGCCGGCAGCGAGAAGCACATGCACGCAGCCCCTTGCCTATCTCCCGAGACTAGGAACGAGTAGTGGCCACTATCCGTGAAGGGGGGGCCACCCGTCAAATCCTCCAGACTAAACAGGGCAGAGGTGCTCACGATGGCGGGTTCCAACAGAGGGTAGGGAAATACCAGACCGGACGGGTCATGAGCCTCTTCCAGGTCGCCTGGTCCGGGTTGGTTCCCTTCGGCGGCTTCGCCATGGGCGCGGCCACCGATCTGGCCGGTGTCACCGTCACCTCGCGGGCAGCGCCGTCGCCTGCGCCGGAGTCGTCGTGTTCGTGATGAGCGGCGCGGAGCGCTGGAGCGCGCTCCGACGCGACCTGGCTGGCTAGGCCTTGCGTCCCTCGGTCGAGGTCCCGCGCAGCAGGTACTCGAGCAGGTCGACACCGGTGAGGACACGCTTCTCGTCCGGCGTCCACAGCAGCACGATGTTCAGGTGCAGGGGCACCGGATCCTGCCGTCGCGAACGGAAGCGCAGCCTGCCCAGCACCGCTTCGAGCCGGGTGGCGGGGTCGGTCACGACCAGGGGCTCGTGGCAATAGCTCCGCGGCTCGACGGGGCCGTCCATCAGCACGGCGCGCAGGAAGGCATTCGCATTCAGCACCCGCCGCGGCTGGCCTGCCTCGTCGGTGATGACGATCCACTTGCGCCGCGAGCGTGCCACCGCTTGCAGGAAGGGATCCCTGGGCGTGCTTTCGAAATCGGGGAAGCGCACTTCGTCGCCCGCGAAGGGGAGGGCGAGGATCGATCCGGGATCGAGTGGCTCCGCCTCCTGTCCCACGCTGCGATCGTCCAGGGCCAGGAAGTTGAGCGCGCCGCGGCCCTCGACGTGCCCCACCTCGGAGTGGACGTCGTGAATGTGGAGCTCCAGCATCTCGCGCAGGTCGTGCTCGCGAAACAGGCCCGGTCCCTCCCGGCCCACCAGCCTGTCGAGCAGGCGCGCTGTCGGCCACGCCACCGGGAGCAGGATCATGCGGTAGAAGCGGATGACCGGCGCCAACACCCCCCCGACGGCGTAGGCATGCCGCGCCATGTAGGCCTGGGGAACGATCTCCCCGAAGAGCGTGATGCCCACGGTGGATACGACGAAGGCCAGCACACCGGTGAGGATCGAGTCGGCGAGCAGCGCCAGGAGCGTGTTGACCGCGACGTTGCCCCACAGGATCGTGGTGAGCAGCAGGTTGAAATCCTCGCGCAGGGCGAGGATCCGCTCGGCACCCCGGTTCCCGCCGCGGGCGGCCACCTGGAGCCGCAGCCGGCTGGGCCCCAGCATGCCCAGATTCAGGCCGGAGAACATCGCCGATTGGCTCAAGCAGAGCACCATCCCCAACCAGATCCACCCGTCCACTCGCTCTCCTCGAATGACGCCACCCGCGCCCTGGCCAGTAGTATCCGGAAGCGGCGTCGCCCCGGCCATCCGGCGCTACGGCCTGTCGGTCCGGTCGCACCGATGCGGTGTCGACGCCCGCGAAGACGGGGAGGACAAAGGGTGCTTCAGGCATTCGTGTGGGTTGGTTTGAGAGAGTCCGGATACAGCTCAAGGTCGGCGAGGTGGAAGTGGATGGCGTTGTGGAATCGTTTCCGGTTCCGATCGCCGCATGCCATTCGCTTGATCCACTGGATCTTCGAGTTCAAGCCCTCGCTCCGGGCATGGGTGACGTTCGTCGTTGCCGCGTTGATCACGCCGTCCCAGGAGTACTTGATCAATCGGACAACGCGCTTGATCGCCCAGGCCCACGCCACCCGCAGCTGACTGCCGCGAAGCGAGGCGGACCCTTGATCTCGCTTGAAGGGAGCGGCCACAGGTGGAACGTCGATCTCGCGTCCCCGAAGTATCGGCAGGTCCTGTGGACGTTTCCGGTCCGCTCCGCGTGCTCAATGACTCGCGCGAAACGGAAGTGAGTTCGGATCGGGACATTCTGCCCCGGTCGTGAACGCGACCGGGGGCTACCGGCGCAGCGCCGCAAACGCCTCGGGCGAGAAGCTGTCCACCTGGATGACCTCGGCTCGCGCCTCGTCCGCGTCGCGGATCCGCTTGCGCTCTTCGGCGTCGATAATCCCCGCTTCGAGAGCGCGGTCCGCCAGAACGTCGCCGGGGGCGCGGTCGAGCCGGCCGGCGCGCACCGCGTCGCGGATCTTCGCTTCCACGCAGAGGGCATCGACGGCCTTGGCGAGCGCGGCCTCGAGGCGCCCGAGACCGGGCTCGTCGGCCGGCGGTCGGAAGATGTCGGCGGTGAGCGCTTCGCGCGCCTCCGCGTCGTCGAGGAGCGCCCGCGCCACGGCGCCGCCCTGCCGATCGGACGGGGGCCGCATCCGCTTGCCGAGCGGGAAGACGAGCGGGCGGAGCGCCCAGGCCGCGGGCCGGCTCGGCAGGTTGTCGAGCACGCCCGCCAGCGCCTGCTGGCTCTGGAAGAGGGCGTGCGCACAGGCCCACTCCACGAAGGGCAGGTCGCGCGCCGGCTGTCCGTCGTCGCAGAAGCGCTTGACCGCGGCCGAGGCGAGGTAGGTCCACGCCAGAACGTCGGCGAGACGCCCGGTGATCTTCTCCCGGCGCTTGAGCTCCCCGCCGAGCGTGGCCATGCAGGCATCCGAGACCAGCGCGAACGACGCACTCGTCCGGGTGAGACGCCCGAACCACCGCGCAGCCGGGCCGTCCACGGGCGCCCGAGCGACGCGCCCGTTGGTGAGACCGAGCACGAGTGAGCGCACGGCACTCGAGAAGACGAAGTTCACGTGCCCGAAGAAGGCGCGATCGAAGCGCGCGAGGTCGCCCGAGCCGACGGCCTCGATCTCCTCGAATGCGAAGGGATGGCAGCGGATCGCACCCTGTCCGTAGATGATCATCGAGCGCGTGAGGATGTTCGAGCCCTCGACCGTGATCCCGATCGGCGCCGCCGCGTACGCGCGCGCCAGGATGTTGCGCGGGCCGCGGCAGATGGCCGAGCCGGCGCGGATATCCATGGCGTCGGTGACGACGGTCCGCATCCCCTCGGTGAGGTAGGCCTTTGCCACCGCCGACAGCACGGCGGGCTTCTCGCCCGCATCGACGGCGCCGGCCGTCAGCTCGCGCGCCGCGTTCATCATGTAGGTGAGGCCGCCGATGCGGGCGAGCGGCTCCTCGATCCCC
>JAQBHB010000049.1:0-29014 GCA_032128115.1 Deltaproteobacteria bacterium
GTGCGGTTGCCCACCACCGCGTCGCCGTCCTTGATGGCGGCGATGCGGCGCACGTCGAGACGCATCGACGAGTAGAACTTGAGGGCGTTGCCGCCGCTCGTCGTCTCCGGGTTTCCGAACATGACGCCGATCTTCATGCGGATCTGGTTGATGAAGATCACCGTGGCGTGGGACTTCGAGACCGTGCCCGTGAGCTTGCGCAGTGCCTGGCTCATGAGCCGGGCCTGGAGCCCCACGTGGTGGTCGCCCATTTCGCCCTCGAGCTCGGCCCGGGGCACGAGCGCCGCTACCGAGTCCACTACCACCAGGTTGACGGCGCCCGATCGCAGCAGCACGTCGACGATCTCCAGGGCCTGTTCGCCGGTGTCCGGTTGGGACACCAGCAGGTCTTCGATCTTCACGCCCAGACGACGCGCGTAGCCCACGTCGAGCGCGTGCTCGGCGTCGACGAAGGCCGCCACCCCGCCGCTGCGCTGCACCTCGGCCACGGCGTGGAGGGCGAGCGTGGTCTTGCCGCTGGACTCGGGGCCGTAGATCTCGACCACGCGCCCGCGCGGGTAGCCCCCAATGCCCAGGGCCAGATCGAGGCTCGGCGAGCCACTGGAGAAGCTCTGCACGTCCCGGTCGATGCCGTCCTCGGTCATGGTGAGGATCGCGCCCTTGCCGAACTGCTTCTCGATGGTGGCGACAGCCAGCGCAATGGCTTTGTCCTTCTGGGATTCGCCGCTCGCACCGTTGCCTCGATTCTTTGAATTGCCTGCCATGTCATGTTCCTCCGATGGAGTTCAAGGGGTGATGGAATTCGCCTGGGACCCCAGGGGAATACGTTCCAGCGCGGTGTACCGGGCGCCGTCCGGATGCAGCTCGCTGCGAAAGAGCACCGATTCCGCCACCTGACAGCCGGAGCCACCAGGCGCGGCGCGGTCGAAACCGGCAACGCGACCCTGCACGCGCCCCAGGGTGAGGTGGGGGTGAAAGCGGCGATCCTCGGGCGGGAAGCCCGCCGCCACGACCCCGCGCTCGACGGCCGCCGCCAACTCCTGAAGCGATTCGTCAGGCCCCACGTCGAGCACCACCAGCTTGGCGCGGCGCTGCGACGGGAAGGCGCGCAAACCGCCCAGGTGCATCCGGAACGGGAGCAATCGCGCGGTCTGCTCCCGAACCTGCCCCGTGATCTCCGGGAGCCGGCGGGGTTCGATGCTGCCGAGGAAGCGAAGGGTCACGTGCAGGCTCTCCCGCCGCACCCAGCGCACGGGGTCGCCATCGGCGCCCGCCCGCAACGCACTCGCCACGTCCCAGGCGATGGCACGCGTTGCGTCATCCAGCTCGACGGCAAAGAAGGCTCGAATCGTCTCATCCCTCATCGACCCGGAGTTCGACCCGGAGTTTGACCCGGAGTTCGACCCGGAGCGGAGCCGCCCCCGCGGCGCCGCATCAGGGTCGGCCCTTCGAGCTCGACTCCCAGCAGGGCACGGCGCACCCAGTCGATGGCGATCTGCGCCGTGAGCATCCGGTGCCGGGCCCGATCCAGGGGAAACACGAAGTGGTCGGAGTGGGTGCCCGACTCCTGCGCCAGAGCCACGTACACGAGACCCACCGGCTTGTCGTCGCTTCCCCCGCCGGGTCCGGAGATGCCGGTGGTGGCCACTCCGATGTCGGCACCGAAGCGGCTGCGCACGCCCTCGGCCATCTGGCGCACCACCGGGTCCGACACCGCACCGTGCTCTGCGATCATGGCCTCGGGCACATCCAGCAACCCGATCTTGGCGGAGTTCGCATAGGCCACCACGCCCCCGGCGAAGTAGTCCGACGCGCCCGCCACGTCGGTGATGCGCTCGGCGATGAGACCTCCCGTGCACGACTCGGCCACGGCGATGGTCTTGCCGTGCTCGCGCAGCAGGCGTCCCGCCACGGCGGGCAGGGTTTCTTCCCCTTCGCCGTAGACCAACGGCCCCAGGCGTTGGCGGATCGCATCGCACACGTGGGCCAGCTTCGCATCGGCCTCTTCGGCGCTGGCCGCCCGGGCCAGCGGGCGCAGGTAGTTGTCGGGAAAAGACGTGCGGAAGCCCAGGCTCACGTCACCGCTGGCTGCGATGTCCTTGAGCTCGTCGTCGAGAGTGGACTCGCCCATGCCGAAGGTGCGCAGCAGGGTGGCGCGCACGATCTGATTCCCACCGACGGTGGCCCCAACCCGGGGCAGCACCTGCTCGTCCATCATGCGTTCGAGCTCGCGCGGGACACCCGGCATGCAGAAGAACGAGGCACCGCCCTGGCGCAGCAGGAAGCCCGGCGCGGTGCCAATCGGATTGGGCAGCACTTCGGCCCCCGCCGGGAACCAGGCCTGCTTGGCGTTGTTCTCCGTCATCTCGCGGCTCACGACGCGGAAGAAGGCGCGAATCAATTCCAGCGCCGCCTCGTCGAGCACCAGTTCGAGGCCGAAGGTCTTCGCCAGCACCTCCGACGTGAGATCGTCGCGGGTGGGGCCGAGGCCGCCGGAGACCAGCACCACGTCGCTGCGCCCGGCCGCGCGCAGGAAGGCATCGGTCATGTCTGCGGGCACGTCGCGCACCGAGGTGTGGAAATGGGTCTCCACGTCGAGACTCAGCAGGCGGTCCGAGAGCAGGGACTTGTTGGAGTCAATGATCTCGCCGCGCAGCAACTCGTCTCCGATGGTCAGGACTTCGGCCTTCACACGCCCCCACTCACCGGCATCCACGCCGTCATCGCCAGCAACGCCCCCGCCATCACCGCGGCCCCGATCAGGCCGGCGATCACATCGTCAAGCACCACACCGGCGCCCCCGCGAAGATTGCGTTCGGCCCAGCCCGCCGGTCCCGGCTTCCAGATATCCAACAGCCTGAATAGGACGAATCCGGTCACAAGCCAGAACGGAGAGCGAAGATCGCCTGGGGGCGCCAGCACCAGCAGGGGCGCCAGGGTGATCAGCTGGCCCGCCACCTCGTCGATCACGATGCGGCCATCGTCCTTGCGATCGAAGAAGCGCTCGGCCTCGTCGGCGGCCCAGATCCCGAGCCCCGTGATTCCCACGAGCGTCGCCCCGAACACCAAGGGCGGCAGGCCCGCCAGGGGCAGGTAGAGCAGCACCCCCACGGCCGAGCCGAAGGTTCCGGAGGCCACGGGCGCGTAGCCCGAGCCGGCGCCAGTGGCCACGAACAGGGCGAGGCCCCGGGAGAAGCCCATGACAGCTCCGCTGGGACCGCGGTTGGAGGATTCCGCGATGCTGACGCTGCGGCAGGGGAAACCCAGCGACCCGCGTAGAGTAGTCCCCGGCGCCTTGCGGAGTCAACGAATCGGAGGCGAAAAAAAAAGAAAAGTCGTCTCCGAAACCCCTGAAATTGCGGCACTTCCCCCCGTGGGTAGGGGAGCCGGCCAGGCAAATGCACTAGCCTGGAACGCATGGAGATCCCCGGCCGCGTTCTCGGACTGGATCTCGGCGCCCGGCGCATCGGCCTGGCCGTGTCCGACCCCGAGGCGCGTCTGGCGTTTCCCGCGGGTTGCCTGATCTCGGAGGGTCCGGAGCGCGACCTGGAAGCCCTGCGCCAGCTGGTGGAGGCACGCGAGATCAAACGAATCGTGGTCGGTCTGCCGATCCGTATGGATGGACGCGCGGGCCCGGAAGCCGAAGCCGCTCGCCACTTCGCTAGTGAGATCGCCCGCGCCACAGGGGTGCCGGTGGAGATGCAGGACGAACGCTGGACGACGGTCGAGGCCGAGCGCGCCCTGCGTCCCGCTGGGGAGCGGGGATCGCGGCGCAGTCGGCGGCGACGAGACGTGCGCGGCGACGTGGATGCGGCCGCGGCCGCGATCCTGCTGCGAACCTACCTGGAGCGGACGCGGGCGCCGTCGCCGTGAAGCGCCGCGTTTTCGTGATCGCCGGAGTCGTCGCCCTGGCTGTCGCTGTGGCCCTCGCCGCGACCACCTTCCATCTGCTCTCTGCCGCGGCCGACGAAGCCCCCAACGCGTTGTTCGTGGTCTCCCGGGGCGAATCCCTGGCCGACGTGGCGTCGAACCTGGAGAGGCGGGGTCTCGTGCGCAACGCCATCGCCCTGGAGTGGCTGGCGCGCATGCGCGGCCTGGCGGGGCGACTCCGGGCCGGGGAATACGCGCTCTCGCCCACCCAGTCGTCCCAGGAGATCCTGGAATGGATCGCCCGGGGACGGGTCGCCACGTACGAGGTGGTGGTGCCGGAGGGCTTCACCGTGGCCCAGATCGCGGAGCGCCTGGCCAACGACGATCTGGCCGACCGGATGGCTTTTCTTGCAGTGGCCCGCGACCCGGCCACGGCTGCCGAGATCGGCGTCGAGGGCAACACGCTCGAGGGCTACCTCTTCCCCGAGACCTACCGGATCCCGCGCGGTCTTGCGCCCGAGGCGATTGCCCGCACCCTGGTGGAGCAGTTCCTCGAGGTCTGGCAGGAGATCGAACCGAGGGCCCGCGAGCAGGGCTTCTCCATGCGAGAGGTGGTCACGCTGGCCTCGATCGTCGAGAAGGAGACGGCAGCGCCGGGCGAGCGGCCCCTGATCGCCTCGGTGTTTCGCAACCGCCTCGCGCGAGGCATGCGGCTCGAGACCGATCCCACCGTGATCTACGGCATCGAGGAGTTCGACGGCAACCTGCGGCGTCGGGATCTGGAGAACCCGGACAATCCCTACAACACCTATCGCATCCCGGGCCTGCCGCCGGGACCGATCGCCAGTCCAGGCGCCGAGGCCCTGCACGCCGTGGTGGAGCCGGCGCAGAGCGACTTTCTCTACTTCGTGTCCCGCAACGACGGCACCCACGTCTTCTCGCGCACCTACCGCGAACACGCAAAGGCCGTGGACCAGTATCAGCGGAGGCGCTCCCGGTGAGCGCGGGCGACGGTCCGGAGAACCCAAGCGGCTCAGCGACCGCGTCTCGCGAGGCCGACCCTGGGTCAGACTTCTAGTCGAGAGCCACGTCCTTGAGCAGCTGCGGCCGGTCCAGCGCCATGCCGGCGCCGTGCACCACGGCCGTGAACGGATCTTCGCTGCGCAGGATCGGCAGCTTCGTCTCCTGGCGCAGGACGTGATCAAAGCCGCGCAGGAGGGAGCCCCCGCCCACCAGCATGATGCCCCGGTCGACGATGTCTGCGGCCAGCTCCGGCGGCGTCTTCTCCAGCGTGCGGTGAACCGTTTCGATGATGGCGTGCACGGGCTCGACCAGCGCCTCCATGATCTCCTCGCTGGTGGCCACCACCACCTTGGGGATTCCCGCCACCAGGTCGCGACCCTTGATCTCCATGGTCTCGCTCTTGGTGTCGGGCGAGGCGGTGGCGATGTTGATCTTGACCTCTTCGGCCGTGCGCTCCCCGATCAGCATGTTGTACTTGCGCTTCACGTAGTTGATGATCGCGTCGTCCATGGTGTCGCCGCCGCAGCGGATCGATCGGGACGTCACGATGCCCGAGAGCGAGATCACGGCCACGTCGGTGGTGCCGCCGCCGATGTCCACCACCATGCTGCCGGTGGGAGCCGTCACGTCCAGCCCCGCGCCGATGGCGGCCGCCATGGGCTCCTCGATCAGGTAGACCTCGCGGGCCCCGGCGGTGAGCGCCGACTCGCGCACGGCGCGCTTCTCCACGCTGGTGATGCAGGGCGGCACGCAGATCACGATGCGGGGACGAACCAGCTTGGCCCGGTTGTGGGCGCGCCGGATGAAGTAGCGGAGCATCACCTCGGTGATCTCGAAGTCGGCGATGACGCCGTCCTTGATGGGGCGGATCGCACGGATGTCGCCCGGGGTGCGCCCGAGCATCTCCTTGGCCTCGTGGCCCACGGCCAGGACCCGTTCGGTGCGTCCGCCGGGCTCCTTCATCACGGCCACCACACTGGGCTCGGAGCAGACCAGGCCCTTGCCGTGCACGTACACGAGGGTGTTGGCGGTGCCCAGATCGATGGCCAGATCGTGGGAAAAGAGACCTGCAATGGCGTCGAAAAACATTCCTACCGTCCTTCCGGGGACGGGCAGACCCCGTGCAAAGCGTTATCGGCAGGAATCGGCAGAGGTTGAGCCAGGCGCAGATCCGATCAGGTGATTCGGCTCACGATTGCCGATCATCCCCGCGGGGCATAGTGGGCCAACGCAAGGCCGAAGGCCGAAGGCCGCGCAGCGAGCCACAGGCGAGCGCAGTCCCCTGACTAACTCTGGATGACGAGCTTCGAGAGGCTGGTCTTGCGCAGGTTGGTCTTCTGGATGGTGCGGACCAGCTCGGCGACCTTTTCGATGTCGGTCTCGAAGGGGTTGTTGCAGATCACGCGCACGTTGAGCAGGTTGCCCAGCCGGATGTTCGACCAGTCCAGGTCGTACTGGATCGAGTTCTGCCGCGCGAGTTTGATGAACTCGCCCCGCATCCGGGCCCGCGTGTCGGGCGGCGGCTCGGTCTGGCCCTTCAGGATCTCCTCGTCGTCGAGCAGCCGGTCCACCAGGCCCTTGCGCTCCAGCAGGTAGTAGAGGCCCCGTTTCATCTGGATGTCGTGGTACTGCAGGTCCAGCATGAACACGCGCGGATCGTTCCATGTAGTGTTCCGCGAGTCGATGTACGACTGGATCATCTTGCGCTTGATCACCCAATCCACCTGGCGATCGAGCTTCTCCGGATCCGTGTCCAGGCAATCCAGCACGTGCTGCCACATGGCCACCGCCATCCGAAGCTCGTCGCTCACCGGATACTGCTCGATGTACTTCTGGGCCATCTCGCAATACTCGAACTGGATCTGGATCGGGGAGTAGTCCCGGCCGTTGTCCAGGCGAAGCTTGCGCTTGCAGGTTGCGTCGTAGGAGATGTCCTTGATGGCCTTCACCGGATTGCGCAGCGTGAAGTCCTTGTTGATGTAGTTGTCCTCGATCATCTGGAGCACGACCGCGCAGGTGCCGACCTTCAGGAAGTTCGTGTACTCCGACATGTTCGAGTCGCCCACGATCACGTGCAGGCGTCGGTACTTCTCGCGATCCGCGTGGGGCTCGTCGCGTGTGTTGATGATCGAGCGGTCGTTGGTCGTGGTACCCGAGATCTTCTGGTAGATGTGCTGGGCCCGCTGGGAGACGCAGTAGTGCACGCCGTCCTGGGTCTGGAAGATCTTTCCGGCACCGGTGTAGATCTGGCGGGTGACCAGGAACGGAATCAGCTGCTCGGCCAGGTAGTAGAAGTCCACGTCCCGGTCGACCAGGTAGTTCTCGTGGCAGCCATAGCTGTTGCCCACGAAGTCCGTGTTGTTCTTGAAGATCGAGAGCTTCCCGGCGATCCGCTCCTCGCGAATCTTGTCCTCGGCGTACAGCTGGAGCTCTTCGAGTATCCGCTCGCCGGCCTTGTCGTACAGGATCACCGCCCTGGGTGAGGCGCACTCTGGCGTGGCGTACTCGGGGTGGCAGCCCGTGTCCTGGTAGAAGCGGGCGCCGTTCTCGAGGAAGACATTGAGGAAGTGCTCGGTGGTGATCAGCTTCTCGAACAGGAAGCGGATCGCCTTCTCAACGGGCAGCGTCTTACGCCCTTCGGGCGTAAAGATGATTCCGTACTCGGTCTCGATTCCGTAGATGCGCTTTTGCAAGAGCCCGCCCGAGTTCCCGAGGAAGTCTAGGCCCCCAACAGCCCACTCACTATATCGGCCGTGAGACGCCGGAACTTGCGACCCACTCGTGCACGCTCCAGCACGCAGACCTCCAGGTACTCAGGGTCCAGGCGCGACGCGCCCTCGGTGGCTCTTGCCAGCGCGGTGCGACCCATCTGGACGGCCTCCCCCAGGGGGAGATCCTTGCGGTACTCACCCTCGAGGTAGGGGTTGATCTGGTCGGCACTGCCGCCGATCAGGCAGTAGCCCTTGTGGTCGCTGATGCTGCCGTCGAAGGTGATGCGGAAGATTGCGTTGTTCTCGTGGCCGGCGAGCTCGTTGTCTCCCACCTCCACGACCACCACCTCCACCTCGAGCGGCTTGAGCTCGCGGGTGAAGACGTCGCCCATGGCCTGGGAGTAGGCGTTGGCCAGCGCCCTGGCGCGCACGTCGTCGCGGCTGTAGGCGTAGCCCTTCACGTCCGCGTAGCGCACCCCGATCTTCCGCAGCTGGTCGAACTCGCTGAACTTGCCCACCCCGGCGAAGCCGATGCGGTCGTAGATCTCGCCGAGCTTCGAAAGGGTCGACGGGTTCTCCGCCATCAACAGCACCCCTTCGTCGTACTCCAGGACCACGCTGGACTTGCCGCGGCTGATGCCCTTGCGGGCGTACTCGGCCTTGTCCTGCATCACCTGCTCGGGAGAGACGTAGAAGGGCATGCTCATGATGCAGACCGCCGCTGGGAATCGATGATTTCGCGATAGATCTGTTCGATCTCCCCGTCGCTGGCCGAAGTGATCCCGTCGGCCGTGCAGAACTTCAGCATGGGATAGATGCCGCGCACCAGGTCGATGCCACCGGTGGCGCGATCCTGGTCCGCTGCGTCTACCAGGGCCTGGACCGCCATGCGGAGGGCGTCGGCCCGGTTGGCGTCGGGCCGGTGCGTCTTCTTGAGCGATTCCGAGGCGTAGAGCCCGCCCGAGCCCGTGGCCTCGAAGTCGGTCTCTTCGTAGCGGCCGCCGGTCACGTCGAACTTCCACAGGCGACCCTGATGGCGCCGCAGGTCGTAGCCCGCGAACAGCGGCACCACCACCAGGCCCTGCATGGCCGCGGGCAGATTCGAGCGAACCATCTGGGCCAGCTTGTTGGCCTTGCCGTCCAGCTCCAGGGGCTCGCCCTCGATCTTCTCGTAGTGTTCCAGCTCCACCCGCATGAGCCGCGCCATCTCGATGGAGGGACCTGCGGCCCCGGCGATGGCCATGAGGGAGTAGTCGTCGGTGGGATACACCTTCTCGATGTCGCGAGAAGCCACCCGATGCCCCTCGGTAGCGAGTCGATCCCCCGCCATCGTCACCCCGTCGGCGTACTTGAACGCCATCACGGTGGTGCCGTGGGGAATCTGGAGCCCTTCGGTGCCGTGGGTCAAGCGACCGGGATCGGGACGCAGCTGCGCGTAGTCGAGATCCAGGAGCTCCATGAAACTGGATCCCTGGTATTTGCCGCCGAACTGCAACGCTCCCCCCCAGGCGTGCAACGGTGCTGCGATCGAAATTACTCGCCGCCCCGCTGCACGTAGTTCTTGACGAACTCCTCGGCGTTCTCCTCGAGGACCTCGTCGATTTCATCGACGAGGGCGTCCATGTCCTCTTTCAGCTTCTCGCCCTTCTTGGCGATCTTCTGGGGACCGGCATCGCCCGATTTGCCATCACCGTCGCCCCCCTTCTTCGGCTGCTGCTTCTGCTGCTGGTCGGAGGCGAGGAGAGGCAGAACCCGTGCATCGTCCCGGTCGCCGCGTCCTCGTGTGTCGTTGATCCACTTCATCGCTCTCTCCCTTGGGCCGTTCAGGCCTTCAGGTTCCTCACGAGATCGGCAGCCGTTGCTGAACTGTCCAGCAACTCCTCCACGTGAGCCCTGGAGCCCCTGAGCGGCTCCGACATCATGATCCTCTTGATCGGCTCCTCGCCGACGCTGAACGAAATCGAGTCCCAGTTGACCCCGAATACCGCCGGGCTGTAGCGCCGCAGACATTCGCCGCGAAAATACGCCCGGGTGTCCTCGGGCGGCTTGTGAATGGCGGCGGTGATCTCTTCGTCCGTCGCGATCCGTTCGGCACGCCCCTGCCTCTCGAGAATATAGTACAAGCCCTTGTCCGGGCGAAGGTCGTGGTACTGCAGGTCCATCATGTGCACCTGCGGCGAGTCCCAGTCGACCGACTTGCGCTCCATGAAGCTCTCGATGAGCGACTTCTTCATGACCCAGTCGATCTGCTGGTCGAGTTCCATGGGATCCCGCGCGAGGGCGCTGACCACATGCTCCCATTTTTCGAGCACATCCTTGATATCGGGCGTCACGTCGCGGCTGGCGGCCCAGGCCTGGGCCATCTCCAGGTAGTCGGCCTGCATCTGAACGGCCGTGATCTTCTTGCCGTTCTCCAGCTGCAGCTCGAGCCTGCAGCGGGTGTCCCGGGAGACTTCCTTGATGGCCCGCACCGGATCGCGGAGCGACAGGTTCTTGCCGATCGCCCCGTCCTCGATCATGGCCAGCACGATCATGGTGGCGCCATTGCGCAGGTAGATCGTGTACTCGCTCAGGTTGGCATCGCCCACGATCGCGTGCAGGCGCCGATACTTCTCGCGATCTGCATGAGGCTCGTCGCGCGTATTGATGATGGGGCGCTTGACCATGGTGTCCAGCGCCACCTCGGTCTCGAAGAAGTCGGCCCGTTGGGAGAGCTGGTAGTCACAGCTCTGGCCCCGGTTCTCGCTGCCCACCTTGCCGGCGCCGGTGTAGACCTGTCGCGTCACGAAGAACGGCATCAGGTGCTCGACGATCTGCTTGAAGGACGTCCGGCGGTCCATCAGGTAGTTCTCGTGCGAGCCGTAGCTGTTGCCCTTGCGATCGCTGTTGTTCTTGTAGATCAGCATCTCGCTGCCGGCCGGCAGCAGGGCGTTGGCCTCGCGCCGGCTGGCCTCCAGGATGCGCTCGCCGGCCTTCTCGTGGATCACCAGCTCCCGCGGATTGGTCACCTCCGGACACGAATACTCCGGGTGGGCGTGATCCACGTAATAGCGCGCCCCGTTCACCAGGGTCTTGTTGCGGGCGATGTTCTCCTGCTGGTTGGGGGTGTACTTCTCCCCCTCGACCTGGAAGCCGCGGGCATCGGCCAGCGGATTCTCCTGGTCGTAATCCCACAGGATCTGGGACGAGTGATCTTCGCGGTATGCGTTGACCAGTAGGACGCAGCTGGAGATCGGGTCGAAGTCAGGATCGCCCTTTACGGTGATCCCGTACTCGATCTCTGTTCCCATCACCCTGGGTGTGGCCATCAGGTCTCCGCACTCGCCCTGGCTGCTCCCCTACAGATACTGGCCCGAGGTGATGTTCTCAATCGATCGCTCCTTTCGATTGATGTTCGTCATCAGGGTGCGGACGTTGATGATGCGCTCACCCTTGCGCCCCGAGATGCGAGCCCAGTCGTCAGGATTGGTGGTATTCGGAAGATCCTCGTTCTCCTTGAACTCGTCGTTCACGGATTCGATGACGTCCTCGAGCTTGATGCCTCGCTCCTGGTGTTGGATCACCCGCTTCACGGCCTTCTTCTTGGCGCGCGCCACGATGTTCTGGATCATGGCACCGCTGGAGAAGTCCTTGAAGTAGAAGATCTCGCGCTCGCCCTTGGCGTAAGTCACCTCGAGGAACTTGTTCTCCTCGGTGGTTTCGTACATGCGTGTGATCGTGTCCTCGATCATGCCGCTGGCGATCTTCACCGCGTCGCTGCCGTACTTGGCCTCGGCGGAGGGGTGAAACGGCAGATCGGGCGTCAGATACTTCGAGAAGATGTCGCGAGCCGCATCGGCGTCGGGCCGATTCACCTTGATCTTGAGATCCAGGCGTCCGGGCCGCAGCACCGCGGGATCAATCAGATCCTGACGGTTGCTGGCGCCGATCACGATCACGTTCTGCAGCGACTCGACGCCGTCGATCTCCGACAGGAACTGCGCCACGACCGTGGCCTCCATATCCGACGAGATGCCCGAGCCGCGCATGCGGAACAGGGAGTCCATCTCGTCGAAGAAGATCACGACCGGGATGTCCTCGCTGGCCTTGTCCCGGGCCTTCTTGAAGACTTCGCGCAGCTTGTGCTCGGTTTCGCCCACGTACTTGTTGAGCAGCTCCGGGCCCTTCACGTTGAGGAAGTACGGCGTGGTGGCCTTGCCGGTGCGCTTCTCCACGCTCTTGGCCAGGCTGTTCGCCACCGCCTTCGCGATGAGGGTCTTGCCGCAACCGGGCGGGCCGTAGAGCAGGATGCCCTTGGGCGGCGCCAACTTGTGCTCGGCGAAGACCTCCGGGTACAGGTACGGCAGCTCCACCGAGTCCCGCAGGACCTCGATCTGCTCGCCCAGGCCGCCGATGCGATCGTAGGTAACGTCGGGAATCTCCTCGAGCACCACCTCTTCGACGGACGACTTGGGCAGCTTCTCGAAGGCGTAGTGCGTCCGCGAGTCCACCAGGACGTGGTCGCCCACCTTGAGTTTCTCGCTGCGCAGGGGTTCGGCAAGCGTCACGACCCGCTCGTCGTCCGTGTGACCCAGGACGATGGCGCGGTTGTCGTCGATCAGGTCGACGATGGACGCGATCTCACCGCGGGACACGTAGCCCGAGGGCTCCACCACGTTGAACGCCTCGTTCAGCACCACGTGTTGGCCTTCTTCGAAGCGGAAGGCATCCAGGTCCGGGTGGACATTGACCCGCATGGGGCGACCGTCGACCATGATCTCGGCAGTGCCGTCCTTGTTGGCCCGCTGGAAGACCCCGTAGTTGTTGGGCGGCGCGCACAGTTTGTCGACCTCCTCCTTCAGGAGTTCGATCTGCTGCTTCGCTTCCTGCAGCACGCTCACCAGGCGCTCGTTCTGGCGCTCGGCATCGGCGCACTGCTCGCGGGTCATGTGGTAGCGGCGACGCAGGGCCTCGAACTCGGCCAGCATCCGATCCAGGCGGCGCCGGAACTCGGCGGAATCGGAACCGAACAGGCGGATTGCGTCCTGCAGATCCTCGATGCCGTCCTGGTACGGGCGGCCCGCTCCCAGCTCCTGCGGGGGCGCGTCCGCCTGGGGTGTCGCGTCCGAAGAGGGCGCGGGGACGCTGTCGTCCCCGTCCTCGCGCGGTCCCGCTGACGAAATGCGCCGCATGACATCCCTGACGAATCCCTTGCGACCAGAGCCCGAATCGAACTCGCTCATACCGCCCTCTCCTCGCCCATCGGTACCACGCCCATTGAGGCACCGCTTGGGAAGAGGATCCCTGCAAAGCGCGTGCCGCGCTCTGAAACGGACCTCGTCTCACTCCCATCGGACACCGCTCGGGCCGTGTGCGAGAAAATCTTCCAGCTGGTGAAAAAGTGCAGCGAGAACGCAGCGATACTCGAAACGGCGGACACAGACCCGGCCGCGGACGCAACTGACGCGTCAAGCTCCCGATACGCGTTCGATTCGACCCCCATCCCGGCCTCTCGCGCGTCGCTGCCCATGCCTCGGCAGGGCGAGACGAAGCAATGATGGTGGCGCCATAGCGCCCTTTAGGGGGATGCTGAAAGACGCCGAACCTATCGAAATCCCAAACCTTTTCGAGTCTACCCCACGGCCCTTGGGTGTCAACCGTCGGGCGCCCGCAACCCGGGCGCGCAAGCCGCCGGCGCACCTCGGGATTTCGCGGCCGGGGCGCGCGCGTTCGAATTGCGGCGATCTGCGAGAAAGTTGCAGATGAGCTGCTCAGCCCCTGCAACCCGGTGATGCAATGCTGCCGATTCGTTGTGTCTTTTGACAGGCGAGCGTCAGCGGTTCAGCCCTTCCCGTGGGGTGCCGAAGTTTGCGGCACCCGGAAATCGCGGAACTTCCCTGCCCAAACACGGCACTCGAGAGAACCTTCCCGAGGGGCTTCAGCAGCCGGCAGGAGACGCCGCAGAGGGGCCATCCCCGCAAGCGACTTCACACCGCGCCCTGCCCTGGCCGGACCTGGCCTGCCCTGGACGGACAAACAGGGCGCTTCATTCCGCATCCAGCTGGAGCTTCAGCACCCTGACGCCAGCGGGCGGATCGAAGCGGAACACCGAGGCCGCGGGATCCCGATTCGTCTCGACCTTCGAAAAGGCCACGATCGTGACGTTCCCCAGCAGGTCCACCAGGGTGGTCTCCCGGATCTCGCCGGTATTCGGGTCCACCCGGATGCCCAGCTTCTCGTAGCTGGCATCCTCGCGAGGCAGGAGCGCAAGGCTGGCCGAGGCCGTCCCGCAGTTCTCGGCTCGCACGTGGAAATCGCGCCGGATGTCGCCTTCCCCCAGCAGGAACTGGATCGCGGCCCCCTGCAGATACTCGGAGCCCGACAGCTGGTGTTGCTGGACCTCCCGGTTCGCGGGGTCGTAGATCCAGAGCGTCTCACCGTTGGTCACCGTTTCGCTGGGCTGGGGCAACTCGTAGGTCCAGCGCATGCGTCCGGGCTTGGCGAACACCACGCTGCCGCTGGCCTCGAGTCCTCCCGGCGCCGGGCCGCCCCCCATCGCCACCGAACGGGTGCTCTGGCTGAAGTGGGCCTTCAGATCGCGGACCGAGGCGTAGCGCGCCTGGACTGCATCCACCGCGGCCTCGGCGCAGGCGGAGAGAGCCTCGGCTGGCTCATCGGCGCCCGCCGGCGCCGCCACCAGCAGGGCCAGGAGCAGTCCCGGAACTCGCAGGGCGAGGAGCCGCATCAAGGCGTTGGACGCAGCCAGCGGGCGTTGCTTCGAAGCGCGCAAACTCACGGCTCGAGTGCGCTGATGAACACCTCGCGCGACTTCGTGCCCACCTGGGGTCCCACCACCCCCTCGTTCTCCATGTGCTCGATCATGCGGGCGGCCCGGTTGTAGCCCACCTTGAGACGCCGCTGGATGTAGGAGATCGAGGCGTTGCGCGATTCGGCCACGATGGCCAGCGCCCGATCGTACATCTCGTCCACATCCTCGTCGCTCGACTCGCTCGATTCCGCCTCTTCACGAATCCTCAGCAGGTCGTCGTCGAATTCGGGAGCACCCTGCTCGCGCAAAAACGCCACGAGCTCCGCCACCTCACTCTCGGAAACGTAGGCGCCGTGCATGCGTTGGAGTTTGGACGTGCCGGGCGGGAGAAACAACATGTCTCCCTGTCCCAGCAGGTTGTCCGCCCCGTTCTGGTCCAGAATCGTGCGCGAGTCGGTGCGCGACGACACCTGGAACGACACGCGTGCCGGGAAGTTCGCCTTGATCACCCCCGTGAGCACGTCGACGCTGGGCCGCTGGGTGGCCAGCACCAGGTGGATGCCGGCGGCGCGCGACATCTGCGCCAGCCGCTGGAGCGCCTCTTCCACGTCGCGGGCCGACACCACCATCAGGTCGGCGAGCTCGTCGATCACCACGACGATGTAGGGAAGGCGGCGGAACTCGATCTCCTCGCCCTCTTCCTCACCGGGCTTGCTCCTGAGGCGGAACGTCTCCACCCCCTCCGCCGCCGCCTTGTCGGCGCGCTCGTTGTATTGGGCGATGCTGCGCACACCCAGCGCGGCCATCATCTGATAGCGCTGCTCCATCTTGTGGACGATGCCGTTGAGGGCCGCTGCCGCGCGCTTCGGATTGGTCACCACGTCGGCGATCAGGTGCGGGATGCCTTCGTAGATCGAGAGCTCGAGCAGCTTCGGGTCGACAAGCAGCAGCTTCAGCTCGTCGGGCGTGGCGCGACACAGGAGCGAGCACAGCAGGCTGTTCAGGAACACGCTCTTGCCCGTGCCCGTCGCACCCGCCACCAGGAGGTGGGGCATCTTCGCCAGGTCCGCGTGGGCCGAGTTGCCGAAGATGTCCTTGCCCAACGCAATGGCGAGCTTCGAGGAATCGGCGCGCAGGGTTTCGGATTCGAGCACCTCGCGCAGGTACACCACCTCGCGCTGGGCGTTGGCGACCTCGATCCCCACCACCGACTTCCCGGGCAGGGGCGCGATGATCCGCACGGACAGGGCGCGCAGCGCCAGCGCCAGGTCGTCGGACAGGCCCGTGATGCGGTTCACCTTGACCCCGGAAGCGGGCTCGAACTCGTACATGGTGACCACCGGGCCCGGGTGCACGGTGACCACGCGCCCCCCGACACCGAAGTCCATGAGCTTCTTCTCGAGGATCCGCGAATTCATGATCAGGCTGTCGCGGTCGTAGCTGCGTTGGCCCTCCGGCGGCCGCCCGAAGATCTCGATATTGGGCAGCTCGTAGGGGCCCTCGTGCTTGCGGTCGTCGAAGTCGAAGGTCTCCTGCTTCACGGGCTTGGATCCGAGTTCGACCGTGTGGTCCACGATGGTGGGATCGTCGCCCGCGGCCCTACGCCGGCCGGCGCCGATGGCCACGGCCTCCTGCTCCGGCGCCGTGCCCTGGGGCTCCTGCGGGCCTCGCACCTGCAGCATGCGAACGCGCCGAGCCCGCCGCTCGCGCCACACCACCACGGCCGCCAGCCCGCGACCGAAGCCGGCCCCGAGCTCGGCAAGCCCCGCGCGCAGACTGCGCGCCAACGACACCAGCCCGCGACCCGCCCCCATCACCAGGCCCCCGAAGGCACCGGCCAGCCAGCCGAAGCCGCGTCCCAGGACCGCGAGGGCCGCGCTGCTGGAGATGCCGGTGGCGCCCAGCAGGCCCACGCCTACGAAGACGCCGTTGAGCAGCAGGGCCCCCCAGTTGCCCACGAGCCAGGTCTGGTGGGTGGCCAGGAAGGCGCCCAGATGTCCTCCGGTACCCAGGACGACCGCGCCTTGCGAGGCCTCGGCAACCAGCGGCGGCAGCGTGGCCACGGAGATCAACAGCAGCGTCGCTCCCACCCAGAAGCGGGACGAGACGGAGGCGAGGCCCCGGCCGGCGATCAGGCGGATCCCCACCACCGCCGACGCCCCCACTCCCACGAGGGCCCCGGAGCCCAGTCCACGCAGCAGCAGGGCGGCCAGCGTCGCCCCGATCACCCCGGCCCGGTTGCTGACCAGCGTGCGTTCGAAGACCGGGTCCGTGGGCGAGTAGGTGGCCAGGGCCAGGGCCGAGATCAGGGCACCGCCCAGAAGGGCTACCCCCACGCACTCCTCGAGCACGCGGCTCGAGGGAGCGAAGCGGGTCAGGCCACCGGGTTTCCTGCGGCGAGCCATGGTCTAACCACGCACCTGCGCCCCGCGCGCGCGAGCGACATGCGCCGAGTCGAGATGGAAAGCCTCCTGCGTCCCCACGTCCGGGAACACACCGGAGGTCCGATTCCAGATGAACACGTCCCTCACCCCCTGGGACGAAGAATGCACGGGAGGGTACCGACGGCGCGAGCGCAGCGTCAACCGCAGGCCGGGAGAGCGCCCGATGCGGGTCGGACGCCCCCCGGTTGACCCCGCGTTTGCCCCCGAACGCGTGAAAAAGAGAACCGCGGTTCACGCCCGGTCCAGGCGTCCGGGGCACCCCGAGGTTTCGCGCACGCGGCGCGCCTTGACGCCCTGCTTCGACGCCTTGCCCCCCAGCCTCGACGCCTTGACGCCCTGCCTCGACGGCGGGATGATTGCCGGCGCACCCCACGCCGACGGAGAAAACAGTCATGGCGAGTGTCAACAAGGTCATCGTGATCGGAAATCTGGGCCGCGACCCCGAGCTCCGCTACACACAGAGCGGTCAGGCCGTTGCGAACTTCAGCGTGGCCACCACCGAGCGCTTCGGAGGGAAGGATGGCAGCGAGCCGCAAGAGCGCACCGAGTGGCACCGGATCGTGACGTGGGGCAAGACCGCCGAGAACTGCGCCCAGTATCTGGCCAAGGGGCGCCAGGTCTACGTGGAGGGAAGCCTCCAGACCCGCGACTGGGAAGATCGCGAAGGCAACAAGCGCCACACCACCGAGATCCGCGCCCAGCGCGTGCAGTTCCTGGGAACCCGTGGAGGAGGCCCGGGTGGCACGAGCGCCCCCGCATCCTCCGATCTGGACGCGCCCGGCGACAGCGGACCCTCATCCGGCCCGTCTGGACAATCGGGCAGCGGGGACGGCGCGTCTGGACAATCGGGCAGCGGGAGCGGCCCGTCTGGACAATCGGGCAGCGGGGACGACATCCCGTTTTAGCGTTTGAGAACTAGGCCCGGGTGCGGAGTTCGCGGACGAGTTGGTTGATCCGCGAGCGCGCCTGGTTGTCCAGGTCGTCGAACTCGATCCCCACTCCCTGGGGCTCGCCCGTGGTGCCTTCGGACATGTGGACGACCCGGCCCACCACCTCCAGTGGATCTTCGCTTCCCGGGATGGCGAACTGCAGGTGGACCTCGGTGCCCAACGGATGGATCTGATCCGTTTCGACGAAAACGCCACCCTCGTTGATATTGCGGGCGAACTCCGAGAAGAGCTGATCGACGGTCGTGTACTCGACGCGGACCACCACGTCGGTCCGCTCGGACTTGCGGCGCTCGAACTCCGCGCCGGAGTCGAGTTCCTGAGACGTTTCGGAACCCCACTTCGCCATGGTCGAGGCCTCCACGTGCAACCGTGTCTTCATCCAGGGGGAATCGGGTTCTTCATCGGCCGGGCGCGGCCATCTCCTTAGCGCCTCATTCGAGGACCGGGTCCCCACCCCCCGGGTCGGGGAGGGCCCCCTCCTCGCGCAGGCTGCAGAAGCCCCTGTCGGCCACCACCACGTGGTCCAGGACCCGGATGCCCAGGATCTCCCCGGCCCGGGCCAGGCGGGCAGTCACCTGTCGATCCTCGGGGCTGGGCGTGGGATCCCCGCTCGGGTGGTTGTGGACCAGGATCAGGGCCGCGGCGGCCTGCTGGAGGGCCGGGCGGAAGACCTCGCGCGGGTGCACCAGGCTGGCCGTGAGGGTCCCCTGGGAGACCATCTCCTGGCCCAGCAGTCGGTGGCGCCCGTTCAGGAGCAGCACCAGGAAGCGCTCGCAGCTGGCAAAGCGCAGGCTCGGGTGGAAGTGGCGGTAGACATCCTCGGGGCTGCGGATCGCGGCCCCGACGGGTAGGCGCCGTGCCGCCACGCGGCGGCCGATCTCGAGGGAGGCGCCCACCGCCGCGCTCTTGGCGGGGCCGACCCCGGTCGCCGTCTCGATCTCGCGTCCCCCCAGCCGAGCCAGCCCCGCGAGGCCCCCGTGCTGGTCCAGGAGCCCCGTGGCCAGGGCCAGGGCGTCGCCGCGACGGGTGCCCGTTCGCAGCAGCAGGGCCAGCAGCTCGGCATCGCTGAGCGCCTCGGGCCCCAGCTGGCGCAGGCGCTCACGCGGCCGATCCGGGACGGTCGCTGCGGTGGATTTCGGGGACGAAGCGCGAGAACAGGCAGGGGGTCGCGGCACGTTGGGCTCCGCGGGACCCGGGGCAGCGTGACTATAGCCCGAGCCCGGTGGGTATAGCCTCAGCCCCTCTTCGCGCGGCAGCTGTGCTCGCGCTTCTCGGCCGTGTCCAGGATTGCCTGGAAGCGCTTCGCGCCCACCTCTGGAGCCACCAGGCCGCGCAGGGTGGGCGTGCGATGGGCCGGCGACTCCAGTTCCGCCACGAAGCTTCGCAACAGCGCCAGGTAGCCGCGCACCTCCGAGGCCTGATTCCACGCGGCCGACAGCTCGATCGGAAGGGCCACGCGATAACGCGTGCCGTCGTTGAGCACGACGCTGCCGTCCGGCGAGAGTTCGCCCAGGCGCTTCAGGGCGGCGCGAAGGTACGGATCCGTGAAGGAACCGCGGGGCGCCAGGGCGCGAGCCAGCTCCGCCGGGTCGAGCTGCTCGCGCATCGAGGTGTCGAACCCCAGCGCACATCCCTCGACGTCGCGAGATCGCAGGCGCCCGAGTGCGGCCTTGGCCCGGCGCACGGCGTCGGCGCCCTGGTCCGAGGGCACCAGGTTCAGGGTGAAATCGTGGAGCGCCCGAATCGCGTCGTAGCCCTGGAGTGAGCGCACGTCCATTCCGTCCACGCTCCCCTCCCGCAGCGCCACCTGCACCACCAGATCCTCGCCCAGCTGGCGCGCCAACATGGATCCGATCAATCCGTCCTCGACGCCCCTCACGGTCTCCTCGGCGTTTTGCGAGATCGCGGTCTCGGTGAGCACCACCGCGAAACCGTCGGCGTTGTCCTGGAGGCGGAACGTGAGCGCCTCCAGGGTCAGGAACGAGAGTGCAGCGCGGCCGGCGAAGTAGGTGTGGCGCACCGCCACCAGTGAATTCGGAAGTGGCTCGAGATCGATCTGGATGCGCGACTCGCGCGAACGCACCCGCACCGACAGTTCCTTGTGGCGATAGCCGTCGGCCAGGACCCGGATCGTGACCGAGTCGCGCGGCCCCGCCTCGACCCGCGGCGGCAGCAGCACCCGGGCGGGCGAATCCCCCTGTTCGAAGCGCTTCTGGAAGCTGGCACGCACGTAGAAGAGGTCGAGGGTCGCAGTCGGCGGCGTGGTGTCGATATCGAGCACGCGCTCGCCGTACCAGAAGCTCGGCCCGCCGAGAAACAGGCTCGTGACCGGCGCGAACAGATTCGTGGCCGACCAGCTGGCGCGCTCGTCGGGAACCAGGTCGATGAGGTCGCGCTCGTCCTCACCCGAGGCGGGCATCGAGAGCAGGATCACGGCCGGGATCAGCGAGAGCCGGGCAATGGCGCGGGGGATCGGAATCGACACGCGCGCGAGAGTAACCGTGGCCCGCTCAAACCGACAATCCGGGGGATCGTCGGATTCGAGCCAATCGGGCGATCAGCGCCTCGCCTGGGCCGACTGAGCCGATATGACCAGCTGGGCCCGTTTCTCGAATGCCTCGGACTGGCGCAGGTTCCCGGGCTGGTTGGCGAATCGCAGCAGGTAGAAGGCTTCGAACGCCGCGTTGCGCTTGACGGCGTGGTTGGCCAGGCGCGCCAGGGTGCGCGAACGCTCGTCGGGCGACAGCGAATTCAACTGCATCACGTAGGCCTGGGGGTTGAAGCGCAGGTGATTGAGTTCGTCGCCCAGCGAGGGCCAGGGGACCGGCATCGCGGACTCCGGAATCGACAACCCAGGGCCAAAAGCCGCCATGCGACGCACGGGGTTGTTCATCATCGGCTGCGCGGCCAGCGTCTGCACAGGCCCCCGGTAGCGAGGCACCGCCGGTCCCGCGTAGTCGGCGATCGTCGGAATCACGGGTAGCTTGGTGGCCTCGCGGGTTTCCGCGGGATCCCGACCGGGAAGCTGGATCCGGAGCGGCTCGAGGGTGGCGAAGACCAGGAGCCCCGCCACGCCGGCGGCCAGCGCCAGACCGGTTCCCGGATCCGCGAACCGGCTCAGGACGCGCCGAAGGCGGGGAGGCTCGGCCTCGCCGGCGCGGATCCGCGACATCACGGCGTCGGCCAGCAGCGGCGGCGGTTCCTGGTCGCGCAGGCCGTGCAACAACGCGACCGTGTCGCGCAATTCGGATAGATCACGGTCACAGATCGCACAGCTCGCGACGTGCGCCTGCACCTGGTCGCGCTCGTCGGCTCGGAGATCGTCTTCCATGTAATCGCCTAACAGGCGGCGGGCTCGTAGATGATTCACGTTCTCAGCCTCCCTTGCTTTCTTCGGATCCCTCGCCCCCGAGCGGCATGAGCCGATCTCTCAGGGCCTTGCGGGCCCGGTGGATTCTGGATTTGACGGTGCCCTCGGGAATGCCGAGCACCCGGGCGATCTCGCCATAGGCGAGCCCCTCGATGTCGTACATCACCGCGGCAATTCGAAGGTCGCTCGGCAGGGCCAGCAGGGCGGCCTGCACGCGGACCTGCACTTCCGAGCCGGCGGCGGCGTCCTCGGGACTGCGCGGCGTCGACGGCAGATCGCTGCCTGCGGCCTGCTGTTCGGCCAACTGCTTCTGGCGAGCGCGGTTGCGCCCCAGGCTGCGACGGCGATTGAGCGCGGCGTTGGCCGCCACGCGATAGACGAACGTGGAAAAGCGGGCCTCGCGACGGAAGCGGTGGCCGTGACGGTGAAGGCTCAGGAAAGCCTCCTGCGTCACGTCCTCCGCTTCCTCCCGGCTTCCGAGCATGCGCATCAGCAGCCGGAAGACGCGGCCTTCGTGGAGGCGGACCAGCTCCTCGAAGGCCTGTGCGTCTCCGGCCTGCCAGCGCGACACCAGCTCAGCGTCGGGATCGGGATGCTCGAACGGGCGCGCCCCCCGGCCCAGGGACCGGAGCCGGGTGGCTCGCCGTATCGGGTCACCCGCCGCGGGGGCGAGAGACTGCTCGACCATCTCGTAGCTCACGGGCTTCCTCGAAGGCGTGGGACACCGGCTCTCCTCCTTTGGTTCCCCGGAGCCGTCCCGCTTCTCGGTCACCCGCTACTCCCCCCGGGATCTCCCGGGGAGCCTTCGTCCGGAACCCCGTCGGGCGGGGGCCCTCGCCGCCACTCGCCGCTCTTGCCGCCGCTCTTGCTCTCGAGACGCACGGCGTCGAGAGACATGCCGCGGTCGATGGCCTTGCACATGTCGTACAGGGTGAGCCCAGCGGCCGAGGCGGCGACCAGGGCCTCCATCTCGACTCCCGTGCGGGCATGGGCCTTTACCCGGGCCTCGATCGCCACCAACGACCTGGCCTCATCGGGCACCAGATCCACTTCCACGAGGTCCAGCGCCAGACCGTGGCAAAGCGGGATCCACTCGCCGGTGCGTTTGGCGGCCGCAATGCCCGCCAGGCGCGCCGTGGCGAAGACGTCGCCCTTGGGCGTGCGGCCCGAGACGATGCGCGCGAGGGTCGCAGGCGCCATGTGCACCTCGGCCCGGGCTACGCACACGCGCAGTGTCACCGGCTTCTCGCCCACGTCCACCATGCGAGCACGCCCGCGGGCGTCCAGGTGGGTGAGATCTCCCGAGCCCGGCTCCGAACCGGCGCGGGGACGCGAGGGTCGGCTCACTGGATGGCCCGTCCGGCGACGACCGCCGGAGAGCCGGTGACCGCCGGTAACTCGGGCGACGCCGAGGCCTCCCGCTCGAGGATCCAGTCCAGGATCTCCTGGAAGACGGCTTCGCACTCCGGCTCGTGGAGTGTTTCGTGGAGCAGATCCGGGTAGATCTTCAGCCGGCTGCCCGGCACGAGCAGCGTCCGCGCGAAGCTCTCGCTGCCCTCGACCCGACAGATGGGATCCGCGCCCCCGTGGATTACCAGAATGGGAATGCCGACCCGCGATCCGGCCCCGACCGTGCGTTCGATTGCAGAGAGCATCTCGGCCGCCAGCGACGGGGTCAGGTTTCCGAATACCAGGGGATCTTCCAGGTAGCTGCGCACCACCTCCGGATCGCGCGACAGGCCGGTTGCGTCCAGGCCACTGGCCATGGAGAGCCGCGGCACCACATGGCGCAGGATCTTCGCGCCCAGGCGACGCAGGGCGGAGAGATCGTCGGGAAGGGCCAAAGCGGCACTCGTGAGGACGGCGCCAGCCAGCTTCGGCTGGCGTTCGACGGCATACGAGGCCACCACCAGCCCCCCCATGCTCTGGCCAAGCACGACAATGGGCAGGTCCTTGTGCCTCTCGCGCACCGCGTCGAGCCGCGCCCCCAGATCGTCGAGCAGATCCGCGAACCGGCGCACGTGCCCGCGGGTGCCACTGCTGCGTCCGTGGCCCTGGTGATCGTAGGCGTGGACGGCGCAGCCGCGCGCCGACATCCAGGCCGCCAGGCGCTCGTAGCGGCCGCTGTGCTCGCCGAAGCCGTGCACCACCTGCACGACCCGTTCCGGGTTCTCCGGCAGCCAGGCGCGAGTGAACAGCGAGCCGCCGGCGCTTCCCGCGACGTGGCCCTCGGTCCGCCGGATCCCGAGGGACGTCACCCGTGCGACCTGGGCGCGGGCGGCGTCAAGACTCCGCGAGGCGACGCACTGCGGCACGTGCCTCCTGCACCCGCTCGAAGTAGGACGCGTCGCGGATCCGGGAGCCCCAGAAGTAGGCCGAGATGCCGTCCCGTTCGCCGAGTCGCCGGATGTTGTCGGCCAGGATCAGACACCCCGCCTCCACGTTGCTCTCGATGGTGGTGAGATTGCCCGCCACGTCGTTGGATTCGACCACGTGCGGCATCACCTGCATCAACCCGAGAGCGCCCTTCTGGCTCCGGGCCCAGGGGCGGGCGCTGCTCTCCACGAGCAACACCGCGGTGACCAGGACCGGGTCGATGGCGTACTTATCGCCGTAGCGGAGCACCGCATCGGCGATGCGACCGGTCTCGGCCGCCGACAGGGTGGGATTGACGCGATGCAGTATCGATACGAGCTGTTCGGTGCCGAAATCAGCACTCGCGCCCTCGCCCGCTTCGGCCCGGATCGGCAACGACGGCATGCGCCCCGAGACGAGAAACGCCAGCAATAGTGTGAGAACGGCGAAGTGTCTGCGCTGCATCAAGCTGCCCTCACCTGTTTTCCCACCTGCGCGCTATCCATCTGAGGAACCCGAGAGACCCGAGAGACCTGGAACCCCTGGGACCCCACGGGGAGTCAATCCGCGTGGGCATCGTCAGGATAGTGGACGAGCGCCCGCGCTTCCAAGCCGCCGGAATTCGGACTCCGCCCCCGTCGGGCCGAAAGCCGTTTGACTGCCCGTTTTCGCAAGTGGTACGATCCGACCCGGTTTCGGGAGTTGGGGGGCAGATCGCGGGATTCCCGGCTTTTTCTCGTGGCTTTCCGGGGGCCTTGCTCAGCGAATCCGTCGATACTCCGGACTCCCCAGACTCCCAAGACATCAGGATGGTGCCGATTCGGATGAACGCCCACGGGCTCGCCAATGTGCATCTCACCGACGGTGTCGTGGCGTCGAGATTTCTCGACAGCCTCACGAATCTACACCCGTTGGTCTGGGTTGCGGACCGGGACGGTCACGTCCAATGGATGAGCGAAGCGCTTTCCGAGTGGTGCCAACACGAAGGACTCGCGCCGGAATCCGCCATCTGCGGCCAATTCCGCGCGCTGACGACCTCGGACCAGATCGAAGCCCTGCGCGAGAATCTGGTCTCGAATGGATTCATCGGCGAGGTCGCCATCGACCTTCGCAGCAGCGGCGGCGGAATCCGGCTGCCGGTCGTGGCGAGCGTCCTGATGTTCTGCACCACGGACGCAAGCGTTCCCATGTTCGTCCTGGTGGGCCGGCCCGGAAACGAAAGCCGGGCGCCCGGCCCGGATGTCCTCGACCCGGTTCTGCAGAGCGTTCCCGACGCCATCCTCGTGCTCGACGAGCGCGGCGTCATCACCCAGGCGAATGCAGCGCTTTCGAAACTGCTGGGCTTCCAGGCGAGCGACCTGCGGCAACGCCCCTTCGCGGCGCTCGTCCGCAACGCCGTGGACCTGGAGAAGTTCGCGGCAAACCTCCCGAGCGGCGACCAGGTGTTGGATCACGACCTGGTCATGCGCACCGGCAGCGCCAGCACCCTTCGCGTGTCCGCCTCGGTAAGCGCGCTGCGCGGAGCCGACAGGCTCGGCACCGTCGTGGTGCTTCGCGAAAAAACGGCTCGCCGCCAGGGCCATGCGGAGCTGGTCCGCAGGACCGAGGAATTGGAGCACTGCGTCCAGACCCTGGCCCACGACCTTCGATCCCCGCTGGTGGCCCTGCTGGGATTTTCGAGGCTCCTGCGCCAGGACTACGGCGAACTGCTCGAAGAGACCGGCACCCACTTCGTGGATCGCATCGAACAGGCCGGCCGCACCATGGAGCGCCTGATCCACGACGTGCTCGAACTCTCGCGCATCGGCCGCTCCGGCGAGCGACGCTCGCTGGTGGACCCGCGCATCGTGTTGCTCCAACTGAAAGCGGAGCTGAAGCCCCGCCTGGACGCCGCGTCGATCGACCTGGTTTTCCCCGAGAGCCCTCCCATGGTCTACTGCGACCGCACGCGTCTCTACCAGGTCTTCTCGAACCTGATCGGGAACGCCATCGATCACATGGGGGCCTGTGAAGACCGCACGGTGTCGGTGGAAATCGTGGAGATGGACGATCATCACCGGCTCAGCGTCCGCGACCGGGGCCTGGGCATTCCCGCCGAGAGCCACGAACCGATCTTCGAGGCCTTCCGCTGCCTGGCTCCCCGCAAAGGCTCGCGCCGAGGCACGGGGATCGGTCTGGCGATCGTGAAGAAGATCGCCGAAACCCACGGCGGCCGCGCCTGGGTCGAGTCCGAGCCCGGCCAGGGCGCCATCTTCCACGTCACATTGTCCCGCGACTGACTCCGTCGACTCCGGCGCGTTCTCTCAACCGCGCTTGCCGAGCCGATAGGGGTCCCGTAGCCTGACCCCACCCGACACATGCACCCCGAACTCTTCCGCATCGGAAATTTCGTCGTCAGTACGTTCGGCGTGATGCTGGCTGCCGCCTTCCTGGTGGGCACCTGGATCACGTCGAAGCGCATGCAGGAGGAGGGGCTCGATCCCGAGCTCGCCTCGGTGCTGCTGATCTGGGTGATGCTGGGCGGCATCGTCGGATCCAAGCTCTACTTTGCATTGGACGTCTCGATCCGCGAACAGCAGCCCTTCTGGTCGCTGCTCCTGTCACGAGACGGGATCACCTGGTACGGCGGGCTGATCCTCGCGACCCTGGTGGGAGCCGTCGGCTGTCATCGCAACGGCATCCCCATCAAGACCTTCGCCGACTGCACGGCCGTGGCCGGTGCCGTGGGCCAGGCGATCGGAAGAGTGGGTTGCTTCCTGGTGGGCGACGACTACGGAAGGCCCACCGATGTCGCCTGGGGCCTCGCGTTTCCCGAGGGCGCGCCGGCGACGTTCGTGCCGGTACACCCGACCCAGCTCTACGAGATCGCGTGGCTTCTCCCGGTGGCGGGCTTCCTGTGGTGGCGGCGCAAGCAGAGCCCGTTCCTGTTCGGAGAGTACATCGCCCTCAACGGGGTCGGACGTCTGTTCATCGAGAACTGGCGCGTGAACGAACGCGTGGCCCTGGGCCTGACCGAGCCGCAATGGATCGGCCTGGGACTCATCGTGCTCGGGATGTCGGGTTGGGTCTACTACCAGAACCAGCAGCGCCGGGAATCCAGCGCCTAGAGTTCGGGGGACGAGCCCGCGTCGCGCCGGCCGGCGAGCTTCTCCAGCAACAAGGTCGCGTCGGCTACTACGCGCTGCTTGTCGCCGCCCACTGCCAGCTGTCCGATCTTCGAGATCGCCGCGTGGGCAAGCCCGGCCAGTTTTGCCTCGTCTTCCGAAGCCGACTCGATCCAGCGACCCAGCCACGCAACGCTCACGCCGTAGTCGCCGGCCAGGTACGCGCCCATTCCGTATGCGTAGGCCGAGAGTCGCTCGAGATCTTCCTGTTCACTGCCCCGGGCCCGGGCCTCGGCGAATGCCTGCTCGGCTTCCAGGTAGTAGCCACTCACCAGGTAGGAACGGGCCGCCGTGGCATAGGCAGAGCCCGCGTCATCGTGGATGTCGGCCAGGATCTCGTCGAGGGATCCGCCGAAGACCTCCTCGACGACCTCTGCGTTCTCCAGCAGGTAGCGGGTCACGTGTCCGTTCTCGCGATGCCCCCCCAGCAGGACGCGCAGCTGCTCGCGGGTGTGGGACAGCAGCGCCTCGGTTTCCTGCAGGGTCTCTTCGAGCCGCAGGGACACGGCGCCCAGGATCTTCTCGAAATCCTCGAACAACGGGTCCGCGTCCTCGCCGGCCGCAGACCGCAGCTCCCGCACCCGCGGGCCGTAGACCTCGCGTTGGTAGAAGCTCTCGCGAAATTTCATGGCCTCGTGGAAGAGTGATCCCACCGCCAGGTCGAACAGGGCCTCGCGCCGCACGTCCATGCCTGGACTCGGAGCCTGCCGGAAGAGCGCGTGGCAGCGCTCCTTGAGCCGGTACAGCACGCTCCCCTCGTCGTCGCCCACCAGATTCGCCAGCTCCTCGAAGCGAAGTTCCTCGCACCGGTAGCGCTCCAGCAGCCGGCGAACGAGCTGGTGGACCGCCAGGAAGTCGCGAACGATCCCGACGAGGCCCGTGGGTAGACTTCGCATCTGGCGAGTATAGGCGAGCCGCTCCCGCCAACGCGCGTGCTGCACTGCCGCGCCCATGAGCTCCCGCCCGGCGCCCGAGGCACCGGAACGAACGAGCTCGCGTTCGAGCCTGTTCGTCGTCTTCACGACGATCCTGATCGACTTCATCGGCTTCAGCGTCCTGATCCCCGTACTCCCCCTGTACGCCGAGAAGCTGGGCGCCACCCCGGTGCAGGTAGAGGGTCTGTCGTGGGTCCATTCCCGCTGGGCGGGACCGGTCCAATTCCGGCGGCGGCGCCGGGTCGCGTCCCCTAATCTGACGGGGTACCCGAGGAGGAGAAGATGAGCGAGTCCGTGGAACGCGAGAGCATGCAAGTCGATGTCCTCTACGTGGGGGCCGGCCCGGCCACCCTGGGCTCGGCGCTCCACTTGATGAATCAGGTCGAGGCTTTCAACCGCGATGCGGAGAAGCACGGGCGCCAACCCATCGAGCCGCCCACGGTGCTGGTGCTCGAAAAGGGCGCCAATGTGGGCGACCACATGCTCTCGGGCGCGTGCATGAATCCCAAAGCGCTGCTCGAGCTGGTACCCGACTTCGAGAGCCAGGGCTTCCCCACCGAATACATCTGCAACTATGCGGGCTTCTGGATCTTCCATCCCCGGGGCCGCCTGAAGCTCCCGGCACCGCCCAATTTCAGGAAGAAGGGCTACCACGTGGTATCGCTGAGCAACGTGGCCAAGTGGATGGCCGAGCGTTGCGAGTCGGCGGGCGTCGACATCTACCCGGGTTTCGCCGGCGATCAGCTGCTCGTCGAGGGCGGCCGGGTGGTGGGCGTGCGCACTGGCGACATGGGCGTCGGCAAGGACGGCAAGCCCAAGGACACCTTCCAGCCGGGAATGGACATCTTCGCCAGGGTCACGGTCCTGGGGGAAGGCGTTCGAGGCAGCCTCTCCAAACAGCTGATCGATCGCTTCGATCTGGCCGGATCCAATCCCCAGAACTTCGAGACAGGCATCAAGGAGATCTGGCGGATCGACCCGAAGAAGCACGTGCCCGGGCGCGTCGTCCACGGTTTCTCGTTTCCCGAGATCCTGAAGCGTTTCCACGGGATGTGGCTCTACGACATGAAGGACAACCTGGTGTCGTACGGGTTCGTGACGATCCTGGATGCGGAGAATCCGAACTGCGATCCGCATCTGGAGGCCCAGAAATTCAAGACCACGCCGTGGATGAAGTGGCTGCTGGAAGGCGCCGAGCTGGTGCGTTACGGCGCCAAGGCCATCCCCACCGGCGGCCTCTACGCCCAGCCCAAGCTCTACACCGACGGGGCGATGCTGGTGGGCGACTCGGCCAGCATGTGCAACGCGCAGAACCTGGCGGGCATCCACATGGCGATCAAGACGGGGATGCTCGCAGCGGAAACCATCGTCGATGCGCTGGCGGCTCAAGATTTCAGTGCGAAGACACTCGGCGGGTACACCGAGCGCTTCCGCAGGAGCTGGG
>JAQBHB010000050.1:0-16461 GCA_032128115.1 Deltaproteobacteria bacterium
AGGAACCCGACGCGAACCCCCGGCATGGGCCTGGCCTCGCCCACGAACTCGCTGTCCAGGCCCGCCATGATCTTCAGCAGACTGCTCTTGCCCGCGCCGTTGGCGCCAAGCACGCCGATCTTTGCGCCCGGCAGGAAGGCCAAGGTGATGTCCGCGAGGATCACCCGGTTCGACCCCACCACCTTGCCCAGGTCCTGCATCGTGTAGACGAATTCGTTTGCCATGGGGCGGGTAGTGTATCCGCGTCGCCCGGCGGCACCACTGCTACAGTCGCTCGCATGCCGCGAAGCTCGCGCGCCCCGGGCTGGATCGCAGCCTGGGCAGTGGCCGTGGCTGCGGCCCTCTCCGGCGGCCCGCCCCTGCCCGTGCGCGCGGCCGAAGAGAGATTCGACCCCTCCGAGATCCTGATCGTCGTCAACGAGGAATCCGAGATCTCCAGGGCGATCGGCCGCTACTACCGCGCGGCGCGCCAGATTCCGGCCTCGAACGTGGTGGGCGTCCGGACCCCGCTGCGCGATGCCACCCTCTCGGATCCACGCGACGAAACCACCAGCAACGCCAACTACGCCAGGCGGATTCGGGATCCCATCCAGGCGTTCCTCACGAGCGACGGGCTCGCGGACCAGATTCGGGTGATCGTCACCACCAAGGGCGTGCCGCTCCGGATCTCCGGCGGACCGGGCACCATGAGCCCGACGGCGTTGCGCGACCACCCGCGAGCCTCGGTGGACGCCGAGCTGGCCCTGCTCTTCTCCGGGCGCGACGGCAGCCCGGGGATCGTGGACATGGCGAATCCCTTCTTCGATTCCCGGGTCTGCTTCCGCGCCTTTCGCGCCGCGAATCCGGAGGCGCCCCTGCGCTACCTGGTGGCCCGCCTGACCGGCTACCAGACCGACCTCGACGCGGAGACCGGCGTGCCGAGAGACGTGAAGGCCCTGATCGATCGGGGCCAGCTTCCTCCTACGCCCGGCGCCTGGCTGGTGGACGAAGATGCCAGCCAGAAGCCCGGCATGGCGGCGGGCAATCTGGCACTGCTGGGTCCCGCGGCGACGATGCTGAAGTCCGTGGGGCAGTTCGTCCTGCACGACCAGACGGGGATCTTCCGCTCCGACGTGGAGAGCGTGCTGGGGTACGCGTCCTGGGGCAGCAACGACCGGGGCGACGCGGGGCCGCCCTTCTACGGCAGTGTCAAGGGCCGCCTGTACCCCGGCCACTTCGCGCACGGCGCCGTGTCGCTCGACATCGTGAGCAGCAACGCCCGCACCTTTACGTTCCCCGCCGTGTACGGACAGTCGCTGATCGCCGACCTGATCCGTTCCGGTGTCAGCGGTGCCGCCGGTCACGTGTACGAGCCCACCCTCACCGCCGTGGCTCGCCCCCACATCTTCCTGCGCCGCTACGCCCAGGGGGTACCCGCCGTCGACGCCTTCTTCCGGAGCGTGCCGTTCCTGGGTTGGACCAACGTCTACGTGGGCGATCCCCTCCTGCACCTCCCCACGGCCGCGCCGCCGGATCCGGACGATCTCGACGGAGACGGGGTTCCCGATCGGCGCGACAACTGCAGCCAGATCGCCAATTCGGATCAGCGCGACAGCAATGGCGACGGCTTCGGGAATCTATGCGACGGCGACGTAGACAACGACGGCCGCGTCACCACCAGCTGGGGCGCGGCGCCGCCCGGAGACCTGGAAATCATCGCCGCGGCCATCGCGGGCGGTCGCTACCACCCGGACCTGGATCTCGACGGCAACCGGCGCGTGGACGCCGACGACCTGTCCCTGGCCCAGATCGGCCTGCTCTACCCACCGGGACCCGGCGCACACGGACCCTGATTCGCGGTACCCTGGCGCCCTTCAGGAGGCGCCATGGCGACAGGACCCGAATCCGGCAGCCACGTGGAGATCGTCCACCGCAGCTGCCCACTGTGCGAGGCCAAATGCGGCATCTCGGTGCACGTGGACCGCGCCGAGGGACGCGTGGTCACCGTTCGCGGCGACGAGCAGGATCCCTTCAGCCGCGGCTATCTCTGCCCCAAGGCCTACGGCCTCAAGGGTCTGCACGAGGACCCGGACCGGCTGCGCCGCCCGCTGCGCCGCGACGGCTCCGACTGGATCGAGATCGGGTGGGACGAGGCCTTCGACCTGGCCGCCTCGCGCCTGCGCCAGGTGCGCGAAGACCACGGAGCCGATGCCACCGCCACCTACGTGGGCAACCCGAACGCCCATGACCTGGGCTCGGCCCTGTATCTGCCGGCACTCCTGCGGGCCCTGGGAACGCGCTGGCGCTTCTCGGCGTCGAGCGTCGACCAGCTGCCGAAGATGTTGAGTTCCCAGGCCCTGTTCGGAGCGCCGCTGGCGATTCCCGTGCCGGACATCGACCGCACCGATCTGCTGGTGGTGCTTGGGGCCAATCCGCTGGCTTCCAACGGAAGCCTGATGACGGCGCCCGACATGCCCGGGCGCATTGCCGCACTGCGCCAGCGCGGCGGTCGCCTGGTGGTGATCGACCCGCGGCGGAGCGAGACCGCCGATGTTGCCGACGAGCACCTCTTCATCCGACCCGGAAGCGACGCCTACCTGCTGTTCGCAATCGTGCACACGCTGTTCGAAGAGAACCGGGTGCGCCTGGGCCGGCTAGCGCCCTTCGTGAACGGGATCGAGACCCTGCGCGCCGCGGCTTCCGAGTTCGCACCCGAGCGGGTTTCCGCCGCCACCGGAATCGACGCCCAGCGCATCCGGGGCCTGGCTCGCGAGCTGTCCGACGCCGAGCGCGCCGCCTGCTACGGGCGTATCGGCACCTGCACCCAGGAGTTCGGAACCCTGGCCAGTTGGCTGGTGGACGCGGTCAACACCCTGACGGGAAACCTGGATCGCCCCGGCGGCGCCATGTTCGCCCGCTCGGCCACGGGACCGGCCGGGCCGGCGCGTCGACGGGATCGCATGCCCTATGGGCGCTGGCGGTCGCGCGTTCGCGAGCTGCCCGAGGCCTTCGGCGAGCTTCCGGCCGCGGTCCTGGCCGAGGAGATCGACGCCGGCGGCGACGATCGCGTGCGCGCCCTGGTCACGGTAGCCGGCAACCCGGTGCTCTCGACGCCCAACGGCGCGCGCCTGGGCCGGGCGCTGGAGTCACTGGACTTCATGCTGTCGGTCGACATCTACCTGAACGAGACCACGCGCCACGCCGACCTGATCCTCCCCCCGACCTCGCTGATCGAGCGCTCGAACTACGACCTGGCCTTCAATGGACTTTCGGTGCGCAACGTCTCGAAGTTTTCGCCGGCGGTCTTGCCGCCGCCCGAGGACAGCCGCGACCAGTGGGAGATTCTCGCGGAGCTGGCAGGGCGCGTGAATGGCGCCGACGCGGCCGCGGTGGATGAGCTGGTGTTCTCCCACATGCTGTCGGCGGCGGTGGGCTCGCCGGAATCGTCGTGCCCCGACATCAGCGTGGAACAGGCGCGCGAGAAACTCGGCGAGAAGCCCGGCCCGGAGCGGATTCTCGATCTGATGCTGCGCGCCGGCCCCCATGGCGACCGATTCCGGGAAGACAGCCAGGGCCTGTCGCTCGCGCGCGTGCGCGAGGCCGAGCACGGACTCGATCTGGGGCCGCTCGAACCGCGCCTGCCCGACATGCTCGCTACAGCGAGCGGGGCCGTAGAGCTGGCGCCGGACCTGCTGGTCTCGGATGTGGCGCGTCTGGCCGAGGCGCTACCCGCGCGATCCCACGGCAACGGCATGGTGCTGGTGGGACGCCGCCACCTGCGCTCCAACAACTCGTGGATGCACAACGTGCACTCCCTCGCCAAGGGTCGCGAGCGCTGCACCCTGCTGGTGAACCCGGACGACGCCAGGCGCCTGGGACTGCGCGATGGCGGCCGGGCCTCGGTGAAGTCGCGCGTGGGCGAGTTGGTGGCTCCGGTGGTCGTGAGCGACGAGATCATGCCCGGCGTGGTGAGCCTCCCCCACGGCTATGGCCACGGCGATCCCGAGTCGCGCCTGCGGGTTGCGAGCCAGCACGCCGGCGTGAATTCGAACCTGCTGACCGATGAGGCCCCGCTGGACGTCCTGTCCGGGAACGCGGTGCTCTCCGGGATCCCCGTCCAGATCTCACGCGCCTGACCGGATCTCACGCGCCTGACCAGATCTCACGCGCCTGACATCGCCGGCCTGATACCAGAACCGTCGCAATCCCTAAGGCTTACGGCGCCGCCTGCCGATGGATGAGGGACCCGAGGAGGGTCTCTTGAATCGCGTGCATCAGCGGCGCAGGGCGTTTCGCGATCTCCTGGCGATCGACTCGCACCCCGCCTTCCACGACTACCTGTTCCGACATGCCCTCGAGCGCTATGGCGCGCTCGCCGGCGGCGACCCGGGCAGCGTCCTGGCCATCGGAGCCAACCACCGGGAGGCGGAGGCCCTCACGAAGGGGGCGTTCGATCGCATCCTGCTCACCGGGATCTGCGAGCCCAGCGAGGCGATCCAGGCCGTTGCGGCCCGTGATCCGCGGGTGACGTACCGGGTGGAGAACGCCGAGCACCTGTCTCTTCCGTCGCGCTCGTTCGACCTGGTCTTCTGCAAGGAATCGCTTCACCACCTGGCGCGCCCCGTGCTCGGCCTCTACGAAATGCTTCGCGTGTGCCGGCGTGCCGCGCTGTGGATCGAACCGTGCGACACGCTGGCGGGTCGCCTGTTCGAACGATTCGGACTGGCCTCTGTGTACGAGACCCGGCAGCTGGGCAATCTCTCGGCCCGCGACAATTTCGTCTACCGCTGGAACCGGCGCCAGATCGAATGCCTGCTGGCGAGCTACTACCTGCGCTCCGGCTACACGCTGGAACTCACCCAGGGCTGGATGAGCTCGCGTTTCAATGCACACGCCTCGGCTGCGGTGCGCCGGACGGCGGCGCTGGCGGGGTTCGGCCTGGGCCTGGTGCCCGGATCGCGGGGCAACTACCTGACCGCGCTGGTGCTACCGGGAAACGACCTGCCGCCGGACCCACTGCGTGCCGATCCGCTGACCCCGTGAAGATCCTGGCGCTGCCCGGACGCCCTCGGCGATCACCGCGTCCAGCGTGCGATCGCGTCGCTCGAGCGTCCCCACGGATTCGATCCGACTCTCGAAGGGCACTGCGATCCCGGCTTCGAATCCTGTCTCGCGCAGCGCCGCCAGCAGGGATTCGGCGTCGTACATGCAGCGGTGGGGAAACCGGAACCACGGGGCCAGCCAGCGTTTGAGCGGGCCATCGCCCGGCTCGCGGGCGTCGAATCCCAGCGACGCCACGAATTCGCCCGCGTCGAGCTTCCCCTCCAGGTAGCGATCGATGCAGACCCGCAGGTCCGGCACCACGATTCGCACCACACCGCCGGGCGCGAGCACCCGATGGCATTCGCGCAGGAAGCGGCGGCCTTCGTCGCGGGTCAGGTGTTCCAGCAGGTGCGAGGAGTAGACGGCGCTCGCCGAGGCGTCGGGCCAGGGAAAGGGTCGGCGCAGGTCGTGCACGAACAGGTCGTCGGGCCAATCCAGGCGGAAAAGGCCCACGGCGCGACCCAGGCGGCGCAGGCCCGGCACCCGGTACAGGCGCGCGCCCAATGCCGTGTCCACGTTGACCCAACCGGGCGGTGCACAGTCGCCACACCCCAGGTGCAGCTGTAGAAGCCGGGCCTCGGTCATGGCCAGCGGGCCCCCCTTCCCTGACTTAACGGCCGGGGCGGCCCGCGACTCGACCCCGAACCCAGCGCGCGCCCAACAAGCACAGGCCTGGAAGCGCGTAGGCGAGCCCCAGGCCCACCAGGCCGAACTTCACGGCCGCACAAGCCCACGCCAGGGGCGCCCACAGGGGCGCGGAGGAGCCCAGGAGCAGCCGGATCAGTGCCACGTTTTCCACGGCGTCGAGGCCGGCCGCCAGGACCTGGGCCCACGCCAGGAGCCCTCCGGCGCGCTCCGCCCACGAACCGGGTGCCGTCAGGCGCGAGGCCACGCGCGCACAAGCCAGGGCAAGGCCGGCGGCGTAGAGCGACAGGAACAGGAAGTCGATGCCCAGCGAGAGCGCCGCGCGCAGGCGGCCCGGTTCGCCCCAGGAGTCCAGCATGGCGCGGGCCGTGGCGGCATCGCCCGCGAACTCGAAGCTCACGATTCCCAGGGGCGCCTGCTCGGTCACCAGGGGAGCGCCGATCACCTGCAGGAAGCCCATCACCCCGAGCGACGCCAGTGCGATGGCGGCGAGTGCACGTCCCTTTGCGCGCGAACTCCAGTCGGCCCCGGGAGGCTTCATCCCACGCGTCCCCGGCGCGGGCCGCCGCAGTACGCCACATAGTCTTCCAGATGCTCCACGGCGAAATGCGTTCGCTCCCAGGGACGGTTCGTCAGCAACGCCCGATGTTCTTCCTGAAGCACGTAGACGTGGGCGGCGACGAGTTGGTCGTCTCCGGTTTTCACCCGTACCCGACGTCGCTCGTACAGATGTCCTTCGAAGCGATCGAGCAGAGTCAGCGACCGGCGATCGACGCCGCGGTAGAGCCGTCCGTGGGTCTGCTCGCCCGCAGCCGCAACGATGCCTGGGTACACGCGATCGCGAAGCAGGCGCCGGACGTAGCCCTCCAGCACGGCGGGTGTGAAAGGGTATGCCGTGCCCGTAAGCGCTTCCATCAGCTCCGGCAGCTCGAGCGTCCCATAGGCAAAGACGGCGGTCACCGCGCCAACTTGCCAGATGGCGGCCCCCCACTCAATGATTCAAGCTCTCGCCGCACGGACCCTGAGGAGCCCACCCCCGCCATGCGATGGCACCCCCCCCGCGCGGTTCGCGCCGCCCTGGACGCATTTGCGTTCTCGAGCGGCGTGGTGGCCACAGCGGCCGGGCTCCTGTGCGCGGCGGCTTCGCTGTCCATGGGTCTGACGCCGCTCCCCGCCGCGGTGGCGGTTGCCGTGGCGGGCACGCTCGTGGTCTACAACGTGGACCGGCTGCGCGACCTGGAGCGCGATCACCTCACGGCGCCGGACCGCAGCGCTTTCGTCGCGCGCCACCGGCGCGCGCTGGGGGTGCTCACGGCCACCGCCGGTGTCGGTTCGCTGGCCTGCGCCGCGGCCCTGGGGCCGTGGTCGCTGATCATCCTGGCTCCGGTGGCGGCCCTGGGGCTGGCCCACCGGCGACTCAAGGGGATTCCGCTCGCGAAGGCTGCGTACATCACGCTGGCCTGGCTGGCGGTGTCTGTTGCCCTGCCGGCCATGGCGACGATGGCGACAACCGCTGGCCACGGCGTCGCCTGGGTCGCCGGGATCCTGGGGCTCTCGATCTTCGCCAACGCCATCGCATCCAACGCGCGGGATCGCGAAGGGGTCTCCGCCTACTTCGGGCGCGGCCCCGCACTGCACACGGCCCGGGCCGTGGCGACCCTGGGCATCGCGTTGGCCGCCGTCGCGCCTGCCGCCGCGCGCCCCCTGGGCGCCGTGGGCGCCACCACCCTCCTGGCGCTGATCCCGTTTCGAGCGGGGGAACGCTATGGCCTGCTGGCCGTGGACGGCGCCCTGGTATTGGGAGCCGCCCTTGCCATCGGTTGGCTCTGACGCGCGTCAGCCGTGCAGCGAAGACCACGAGCACTCGCTGCCGGGAGAGCGCACCCCGACCGACCGAACCTGGCGCTATGTTGGCGTTGCCGGAGGATCCATGCGCCACGCCGTCCCGCACGCGCTCGCCCTGACTGCACTCGCACTGATTGCACTCGCACTGGCGGGCTGCGCGCTTCTGCCTCCCTCGCCGCCGTCGGACCTGCCCCCGGGTTTCCGGGTGGACCGCATCCTCGCCGACGAGATCGACGAGCCCTCGGGCCTGGTGGCCAGTCGCAACCACTCCGGCGTCTTCTGGACCCACAACGATTCGGGCGACGCGGCGCGGATCTTCGCCATCAACGCCCACGGGCAACTGATCGCGAGCTTCCGCCTAGAGGGCGCCGTGAACCACGACTGGGAAGACATTGCCATCGACGACTCGGGAAACCTCTACATCGGCGACTTCGGAAACAACGGGAACGACCGCCGCGACCTGCGCGTCTACCGAGTTCGCGAGCCGGATCCGTTTTCCGGCCCGCACACGATTCCGGTCGAACTGGAGATCCCGTTTCGCTACGCGGACCAGGAGGATTTTCCGGATTGGGGTCGCCGCAACTTCGATGCCGAGGCCCTGTTCTGGATGCAAGGCTCCCTCTACATCCTCACGAAGCACCGCTCGGACACCCACACCAAGCTCTACCGGCTGCGCCCCGAAGCGGCGGGGCAGCCGCAGGTGCTGCTCCCCCTGGCGCGCTTCGACCTGGGAGGCACGCGACGCCGCTTCTTCGGCAACGCCACCGCCGCCGACCTTCGCCGCGACGACGCGATCCTGGCGGTGTTGAGCTACCGGGCCATCCACCTGTTCGAGCGCACACCCGACGGCGACGAGCTCTTCCGCCCCCTGCGCCGCATCGAGCTCGGGCCGCGCCAGGCCGGGCTTGCGGAGAGCATCGCCTGGGACGGAGACGAGCTGATCTTCGGAAACGAACAGGGCTACCTGTACCGGATTCCCGATCCGCTGGATCCGGAACTGGTGCGCTACCCGCCGAAGGTCCGGTGATCTACGCCGAGTCGGCGGCTCGCGTGAACGGGAAGTCGCGCCACAGGCGCCAGATCGTGACGGCCGGCATCAGCAGCCACGGGGCGTTGGCGAAGTAGACGAGCCCCACGGCCGGGGTCGCGTGAGGGCCGATCGTCTCCTCGAACAGGATGATGGTCACGTTGGCGAACATGAGCCCCGACCACACGAGGCTCGGCACCCGGATCCAGTCGCGCCCCTTCGCGTAGGCATAGATCGCGAAGGCGTAGAACGGCCCGAACATCAGCACGTCGATCCAGATGGTGGCGCGCCACCAGGGCGGTCGGGCGTATTGAACCGGGTCGAAGTTCGTACCCCACCAGTGGACCATGTCCACCAGGAACGGCAGGGGCCAGAGCGGGTACTCGAAGTTGCCCGGGTCGTCGATCACGAGCTGCTCGAGATCGACGATGTAGGTGATGAGGCCGAGGTTCAGGATCCAGAACCCGATGAACAGCCAGTCGCGACGGCGCTCGGAGAGCGGGATCGGCAGCCGGGGCCAGTCATCGCCCCCCGGCCCGTAGCCGGGGCGAAACTCGCCGGGGCGAAACTCCATCGGCCTCGTCGGCTCTGCGTGCGCCACGGACGCTAGGCTTTCACAGCCACGATCGAAAAGCAAACCAACGTCAGGCGTCGTAGAAGTGCTTCGGCATCCAGTCGCCGCGCCCGCTCGGCAGCAGATCGAGCAGGTTCCACACCGGCGTGAACAGATCCATTGCGCGGTGGTGTCGTTCCACCAGGGATGCCTCGCTGGTGTAGTAGTGCTGAATGACCTCGCCCTCCCGGGTGAAGACGCTCACGCCTGGGAGCTGCCGCTCCGGCGAGATCTCGACGCCGAAGTCCGCATTGAACGAAGTCTCGCTGCTGGAGAGCAGGCGCAACCTCCTCCAGCCTCGAGCGCGCCCCCAGGCCCGGAGTTTCTCGATGGGCGCCCGGGCCACCACGGCAAAGGCCACCCGATCGCCCATGTGGTGTGCGATCCCGTCGAACCCATCGGCCCACATGCTGCACATGGGACAGCCGCGTTCGGCATCCGGGGCGAACATCATGTGCTGCAGGATCAGCTCGTTTCTGCCGTCTGCCAGGAGATCGCTGAGTTTCGTTTCGAAGTAGTCGGTCTCCGAATTCCGGTTCAGATCCAGGGGGCCCTCCAGGAACGTGTAATCCCGGTCGAGTGGCGTCCCGCCGGGAAGCCGGCGGCGAAGCTCGGCCACGCGCTCGCGTTGCTCCATCAGCTCGCGCTCGGCCACCAGCAGCTCGTCGCGCGCCTTGCGGTAGTCGGCACTCTGTCCATCGCGAATCGGGCTCATGCGGAGTCCCTCCGGTAGATCGATCGGTCCAATTGGTAGAGCAGCACCTCCACCTCGGCGTTGCGCAGGCCCAGCTCGCGGCCCGTGGTCCGCCGCTGAAACTGCATCTTCAGGTTCTCGATGACACGAACCGAAGCCCTGTTCGCTGGATTGGCAACCGCCACCACCCGCGGGAGCAAGGCTTCCTCGAAGGCAAAGCGAAGCAGGGCGTGGCCCATCTCGGTAGCGAGTCCCGCTCCCCAGTGCTTCCGCGCGAGCCACCAGCCGATCTCCACGTCGGGTGTGGTGCCCAGGATCTGGAGGCCGGCCTGCCCCACCACGGAGCCGTCGCTCCGGCAAACCAATGGCCCCAGGCCGAATCCGGTGGTCTCGATGTTTCGGGATTGACGCGCGATGAAGCCACGGATCTCGGGCTCGGACCAGCATTCGCCTTTCCCGATGTAGCGCATCACCTCCGGATCGCTCGCCACTGCCGCGAACGGCTCGAAGTCGTCGGGCTCCCACGCCCGCAGCAACAGCCGGGGCGACTCCACGAGAAACGTCATGGCTCCTGGATACACCGGGCGCCGAGCCGAGTGCAAGCTTCAGCGAGCCCGCAAGCGCTCCAGCACCTCGTCGTCGCTGGGGAAGCGACCCTCGTCGTGCTTGGAGAAGATCAGCTCCCCGTCGGCAATCACGTCGAAGACGCCGGCGTCACCGCGAACCAGTTCCGGCTCGAAGTGAAGCTCCCCACTGATCCTGGCCGCCAGACCGGTGGCCCGAGGAAGGTAGTTTCAGCGAACGCAGTACTTGATGGAAACGTGCATGCGACATCCTCCGGAACCGGTGGACCCTCACTCACCGTAACGCGTAGTCCAACAGACGCTCGACGGCGGCGCCGCCGAGCCACGAGCCCAGACCCAGGGCGACGTAGAGTCCGAATCGCAACAGGCTGCCCGTGTCGAAGGGCCACTCGCGAACCCCCTCGATGCGCGTCTCCAACGCCAGCAGGCCCGGCAACCGCGCTACGTCGTCCTGCGCCGCGCGCCCCTCGCGAATCGCCAGATCGCTGGCGCGGATCGCACTGCGCACGGCGAGGAGCCGCACGCTCTTCTCCTGCCGGATCCGATCCCGAATGCCGCCCACCGGGAGCAACAGGGCCGCAGTGGCCGTGACGATGAGCGCCACCATCGCGATGGCGGTGGATTCCGCGGAGATGAGCTTCACCCCCACCAGGGGCAAGACGATCACGAGAAAGATCACGGCGAGCAGGGCGCTCAACAGGCCCTGCCGCACGAAGGGGGCATAGGGTGCCTGGTCGAACACGTCGATGGATCCGATCGCCACGGCAAGCCGGGATACTCCGATGGCGTCGACGACCACCGCGTGGATGAAGCGACCCGTGAGCCAACCGATCACAGGCACGAAGAACCAGTCCCAGGCATGGGTGAGCGTCCAGTAGCTCGATTCGAGCAGCACACTTCCCGTCGGCAACACCATGAACATCAACGGCAGGGTCACGCAGCCGATGACGCCGGCAAAGACCCCAGCGCGTCGGCGATGAGCGTCTTCGAGCGCGCCCGCCCCCGCGTCGGGGGGCAGCAGGGACGACAGTTCGTCCAGATGGCGACGAGTCCAGCGCGCCAGGTAGACCTGCGCTGCCGGCAGGAACCCAAGCAACAGGGCATTCACGGTGGTGATGCGGTAGTGCATCGTCATGTGGGAGTCGACCGGGAAGAGGCTCGCCGCCAGGGATCCCGTCGCCGCCCCCACTCCGAAGTAGGCCGCCAGGACCAGCGTCGAGATCCCGGCGCCTGCCCACGCCGGCGACACCGGCAGGGCATCGAAGAGCCGGGCACTCCAGGGCATTGCGAGCGACGGGGCGACCTCGGCGCGGGCCATGGCAGCGACTATACCGCCGCGGGTCTGCCGGGCGGCAACAGCTTGCCGAGGCTGATGCGTTCTTCCACGCAATAGCCCAGACGCTCGTAGAAACCGACTGCCTCGGGTGTGCTGGCGCGCACCTGCAGATTCAGTTTGGGGCACCCCCGCTCGGCGAGCAGCATTTCGGCCCGGGCGAGCAATGCCGCTCCCACGCCGCGGCGCCGCACGTGGGGGGCTACCGCCACCAGATGGAGCCAGCCGCGATGACCATCGAAACCCGCCATGGCGGTACCCACCAGCTCCCCGTCGGCCACGGCCACCAGGAAGAGTTCGGGCTGGGTTCCCCGCTTGCGCTCGATGTCGAGCAGCGGGTCGTTGCGCGCCGGCGCGTCCGGGAAGACCGTGCGCCAGAGGGCCGCCACCGGATCCCGGTCTTCGTCGCGATACGATCGGATTTCCACAGCGACCCCACCGACCCCACCGACCCCGCCGACCCCACGCGCCCTTCGGTGCCTGTTGACTCCCGGAAGTCCGATTGCTCATGCTCTCCGGCGGGGCCCATCGGGGATGGAACCAGGGGCGCCAACGCACTGCAAGGGAGACCGTCGCATGCGGGAGGAACGACGCGAACCGGAGTGGTCTTCGGCATGATCGAGAACCCCGACTAATTTCCCCGGAGTGCCACGCGCTGGGAGTTCCCCGAAGCGGGCAGAGCCGGCGAGAAGGAGAAACCATGAACAAGACGACTCGGCAGCGGCTCGCATCCGGCGTGCTGGCGGTGCTTGCGGGAGCGGGCTGTGCCGGGGGCGGCGACACCGTCGTCAGCGGGATCGGCAACAGCGGGAACCTGATCAACTCGCCCCTGTCGGAGCAGGTGGCGCAGATCCTGGTGAAAAGCGACCGGGCGCCCCGCATCAGCGATGAAGAGCTTCGCACGGTATTCGGGGCAATCCGCCAGCGCGCCCTGGACGGCGAGCTGGATGCCGCGATGGTGCTGTTCCGGGTGGCTTCGCTGCAGCACGACTCGGACGACTAGAGGCAAGCCTCAGGAACGTCGTTGCGCCCGATCCAGACTCCACATCCCCGGGCCCTTTGCGGCGATGAACAGGAACACGAAGCAATACAGGACCGCAAGCTCGCCCTTGTTCAGCATCGGGTGGTAGTGCTGGAGACCGTGATACATCCAGTAGGCCACCGCCATCTGGCCGGAGCTGAGGAAGGCCGCCCAGCGGGTGAAGAAGCCCACCGCGATCAGGGCACCCCCCACCAGCTCGATCAGCGCTGCCGCCAACATCAGCGGCTCCAGGTTTCCCGGGCCGGAGGCCGGAAAGTCCAGGAGCTTCTGGGAACCGTGGGACAGGAACAGCAGCCCCGCAGTGATCCGCAGCAGCGCGTAGATCTGGCCTTCGTAGGATTTCAGGAATGTCGTCATGTTCGGGCCCCCCATCTCACAGCAGTGAAGGCGATCCTGGCGCCTATCATCAACCCACCAGGCGAGTGGCGGTGATCAAGAACCCCACTCCCGCGCCACCCACGGCGCCACCCAGAATCCGTCGCGCGGCCGACCAGTCGCCGCTCAGGAACACGTAGCCTGCAACCGCGCCCAGGAGCGTCGATCCGATCAAGGCGCCACTGAGCACCGGGTGACGGGCCAGGGCCGCAAGCCACGCGGGGCGCCGGGATCCCGGGGGCGGAAATGCATCGCTCATGGCGCGGACCGGTCAGTCCCAGTCAACGCGATCGGGATAGAAGGACACGTATCCCGCCAACTCCGCCACCTGCTCGAACGGATCGTCGTAGCCCCAGACCAGATTCTCCTCGACCCGATCGCCGAGTCGAAGCGTCCAGTACGAGGCATCCCCCTTGAAGGGACAAAAGGTCGTGTGGCGGCTGGCCTCGAGCAGGTCGAAGCGCACGTCGTCGCGGGGGAAGTACATCACCGGATCGTGCTTCGTCTCGAGCACACGCACGGCGCGCTCGCTGTCGGCGATCACCTGGCCGGCCACCGTCGCGCGAACGCGCTGGGGGTGGGGCGCAAGGTCCACCCGATAGTCTGGAAATTTCGCGTAGAGCGACTCGCGGCTGGCCATGGGCGAACCCTCCCGGGATGCAGGGTATCGCGAAGGCGGCCGCAAGCGCGCGGAAAAGGCGCCGGGCAGTACCCGGCGCCCCCCGCGCGACTCAGGCTATTCGGGCTGGGCTTCTCCCGGGTCCGGTCCGTGACCCGGTCCTTCGCCCCCGCCGTGGCCGCGCCCTCTGTGCTTGCCTCTGCCGGGCCCGGAGTGCTCCTCACGCCCCTCGCGGGCAGCTTTCCGCTCGTCGCCACGCAGCTCCCCGTCGCCATCGGCGTCGTACCGCTCGAGTGCCTTCTGGTGCATGGAGTCGCGCATGGCGCTGCGCTCATCGGGCGAGAGCTTGCCATCGCCATCGGCGTCGAACCTGCCCAGGTGCTCCTCGTGGCGCGCCCGGCGTTCCGCGCGGCGAGCTTCATTCGCCAGGTTGCGCTCGGCTGCCGACAGGCTGCCGTCGCCGTCCGTGTCGAACTGCTCGAGGATCCCAGCGCGCCGGCTCTCGGGCGTGTCGTTGTCCTCTGCGCTCGCGAGTCCGGCCCCCGCCACCAGCGCGAGCGCCGGCAGCAGCCAGGAGAGTGCAAACGATGTCTTCTTCAGGGTCATGGGAATACCTCTTTGCGGCGTGGGAAGGTGTCGCCGTCCGGTAGGTAGAACCCCCCAGATCGCCTGGGGTTGCGCTGGGATCCGGAAAACCCTCCCCCGTGGGGAGACTCCGGATCGGCCGCCTCGAGGCCTAGTCGGCGTTGTTCTCGGGCTCGTCGGACCCGCCTTTCAGATGCAGGAACGTGCGCTCCAGGAAGCGGACCCCCAGAAGGATCGCCACCGTCACGAGCGTCAGGGCCACGGCCTCCCCCGGACGAGACAGGCCGATGCTGGCGCCGATGGCGGCCAGCATCCAGACCACGGCGGCCGAGGTCACCCCGATCACGAAGCCGCCGCGCGCCAGGATCACGCCCGCACCCAGGAATCCGATTCCCGTCACCACCTGCCCAAGCACACGCGAGGGATCGGCAGTGGCGGGGTCGAAGCTGGCCCCGAGCTTCACGAAGACCTCCGTGCCCAGGCAGATCAGGATCGAGGTTCGGATGCCGATGGGCTTGCCGCGCATCTGACGCTCGAGACCGATGAGCCCGCCGCAGCCGATGGCCACGGCGATCTCGACCCAGAATGAAGTGGTCAGCTCGGCTGGAAACCAGGCCGGCAACGTTCCCCCCCGCCGCCGAAAACTACCACAGACGCCCGGCGCGCCTACTCGGGCGAGCCGCCTCCCGCGGGCGACACCAGGGGCCCTACCGCGATGAGGCGCGAGTCTTCGAGAGCCGCGGTGCGGTGCACCGCCACCGCCTGGTAGTCGGGCTTCGACACCATCTCGAGGAAGGCCTGGCGCGACGGATACTCCACCAGAACCGCGTCGTCCCACGTCTCGCCCTCGGGCGCGATCAGCGACATCTGCACCGGCGCCAGCCACACGGGACGACCGCCCGCGTCCGCCACCTTCTGGAGAGCCACCGCGGCGTAGCGCGCATAGGCCTCGCGCCCCGTGCAGGGCGCGGCCCCGCTCCCGTCGGGATACCCGGCGTGCTCCCGGTAGCGGAGCAGGTTGATCATGAAGATCGGGCCCTCGTGTTCCGACGCGACGAATTCCTGGATCTGTTGCGGCAGGGGTTCGATCGATGCCACGGCATCTCTCCTCGTTGGAATCGCGTCAGGCTACCACAGACGGCCTCTGTGGTAGCCTCCGCGCCCGACCCTGCGCCCCGGGGAGTCCCATGCTCGACGATCTGCTGGTGAACGAGGACCCGGACAACCGCTGCTTCGGCTGCAGTCCACACAACGAGAAGGGCCTGGCGCTGCGCTTCGTGCGACGGGAGCCCGGCGTGGTGGAGTGCGCATACACGGCCGAGCCGCACCTGTGCGGCGCTCCCGGTGTGGTGCACGGCGGCATCCAGGCCACACTGCTCGACGAGGCCATGGGATTCGCGGTGCACGAACAAGTGGGCGAGAAGCTGTGGGTCGTGACCGCTGAACTGCGCCTGCGCTACCGCGCTCCTGTTCCCGTCGGCGAGCCCCTGGTCGTGCGCGGCCGCTGGCTTCGCTCCGAGGGCAAGGACCACTTCGCGAAGGGGGAGATCCTCGATCCCCGGGGACGTCGCGCCACCGTGGCCGAGTCGCGCTGGCGCAGCATCGACCCGCCGCTCCCGAAGTAGCACCGATCCGCCGGACGAAGGCGGCGCTCCTGGCTACCTGGCGGGAAGCGAGGTGGCGAAGGCCATGGAACCTAGATTCCCTCGCCCAGTCCGGGGGTCGACTTCTTCACGAGCTGGAGGGTCGGCGATTCGATCGTGACACGCGTGTACCGGGGCACCGACTCGGTGAGCCAGACGTTGCCGCCGATCACCGAGCCCTCGCCGATCTCCGTGTCACCGCCCAGGATGGTGGCGTTGGGGTAGATGGTGACATCGTCCATGATGGTGGGATGCCGCTTGGCGCCCAGGTCCCGGCGTCCCGCTTTGTTGGAGAAGGCCGCCAGGGTAACCCCGTGGTAGAGCTTCACGCGGTCGCCGATCACACAGGTCTCACCGATCACGACGCCGGTGCC